>CAZBDE010000112.1:0-8683 GCA_964490415.1 uncultured Pseudoxanthomonas sp.
GCCCGGCCGCGCGCCGCCGCGCTGCTGTGCCTGCCCCTCGCCCTGGCCCTGGCCCTGCCCGCGCAGGCCTGGGGGCCGCTGGGCCACCGCCTGGTCGCACGCCTGGCCGAATCCGGCCTCGATCCGCAGGCGCGCGCCACCATCGCCCGGCTGCTGCAGGGCGAAGCGGAACCGGACCTGGCCGGCATCGCCAACTGGGCCGACAACCTGCGCGCCAACGATCCGGACCTGGGCAAGCGCAGCGCGCGCTGGCACTACGTCAACATCGCCGATCCCGGTTGCGCCTTCGAACCCGCGCGCGACTGCCCCGGCGGCAACTGCGTGGTCGATGCGCTGCAAGCGCAGACCGCGATCCTGGCCGACCCGGCGCGCAGCGATGCCGAACGCCGCCAGGCGCTGAAGTTCGTGGTCCATTTCACCGGCGATGTGCACCAGCCGCTGCACGCCGGCCGTGGCGACGACCGCGGCGGCAACGACTACCAGGTGAACTGGCGCGGCAAGGGCAGCAACCTGCACTCGCTGTGGGACAGCGGCATGCTCAACAGCAAGGGCCTGGACGAGGACCGGTGGCTGGCGCGGCTGCAGGCGCAGCCGGCGCCGGATGCGGTGTCGCCGCTGCCGGCCAACGCATCGCGTCTTTGGGCCGAACAGTCGTGCAGGCTGGTGAACGCACCCGGCTTCTATCCGCCGGGCCATGTGATCGACCAGGCGTACGTGGACACGCACCTGCCCATCGCCGAACGGCAGTTGCGCCTGGCCGGCGCGCGCCTTGCCGCCACGCTCAACGCCGCGCTCGGCGGCAACGGCTAGCCCGGGCGCGCATGCGCATCGCACCGGAGCCCTTCCGCCCGCCCTCGTGCCGGCGCGAACGCACCCTGGCGCGGCGGGCGCGTTCACGCGCGGGCGGTCCTCGCCGCCGGCGCGCGGGAGCTTCGTCCGCCGCGGCCTCGAAGTTCGCGACCGGGGCCCGCGCTTGAGCAGCTGGTTCACGCCCGAGGAGATCACCGCCATCGGCCTGAGCCTGAAGGTGGCCACGGTCGCCGCGCTGGCCAGCCTGCCGTTCGGCGTGGCGATGGGCTGGCTGCTTGCGCGGCGCCGTTTCCCCGGCAAGGCCCTGCTCGATGCGCTGGTGCACCTGCCGCTGGTGCTGCCGCCGGTGGTGATGGGCTATGCGCTGCTGGTCATGCTCGGCACGCGCGGGCCGGTGGGCGCATGGCTGCACGACACCTTCGGGATCGTCCTGGCGTTCCGCTGGACCGGCGCGGTGATGGCCTGCGCGGTGATGGGCTTCCCGCTGATGGTGCGCGCGATCCGCCTGTCGATCGAGAACGTGGACCGCAGGCTCGAACAGGCCGCCTCGACCCTGGGCGCCGCGCCGTGGCGGGTGTTCCTCACCGTGACCCTGCCACTGGCCTGGCCGGGCCTGGTCGCCGGCGCCGCGCTGGCCTTCGCCAAGGCGCTGGGCGAGTTCGGCGCCACCATCACTTTCGTTTCGGCGATCCCGGGCGAGACGCAGACGCTGTCCTCGGCGATCTACGGCCTGATGCAGGTCCCCGGTGGCGAGGCCGGGATCTGGCGGCTGGCCGTCGTGTCGCTGCTGATCTCGCTGGGCGCGCTGCTGATGTCGGAGTGGCTGGTGCAGCGCCAGCGCGGCGCGGCGGAAGAGGACTGACGCCATGCTGAGCCTGGACCTGCAACTGTGCCGCGGCGCCTTCCAGCGCCACGTGCGGATCGAGGAGCAGGCGCGCGTGGTCGCGCTGGCCGGGCCTTCGGGTGCGGGCAAGACCACGGTGCTCAACGCGATCGCCGGGCTGGTGCGTCCGCAGTCCGGCCACATCCGCATCGACGACCGCGTGCTCTACGACAGTGCGCGCGGCATCGACGTGCCCACGCACCGCCGCCGGATCGGCTACGTGTTCCAGGACGCGCGCCTGTTCCCGCACCTGGACGTGCGCCGCAACCTGCGCTACGGCCGCCATGGTGGCGCGCAGGCGCGCTTCGGTTTCGATGCGGTGGTGGAGCTGCTCGGCATCGGCCACCTGCTGGAGCGGCGCACGGCCAACCTGTCCGGCGGCGAATCGCAGCGCGTGGCGATCGGCCGCGCCCTGCTTTCGCAACCGGCGATCCTGCTGTTCGACGAACCGCTCTCGGCGCTGGACCAGGCCCGCCGCGAGGAGCTGATCCCGTGGCTGCAGCGGGTGCGCGAGGAAGTGCGCCTGCCGATGCTCTACGTCAGCCACCACCCCGACGAGGTGCGGCGGCTGGCCGACGCGGTGCACGTGCTGGAATAGCCCGGTCAGCGCCGTGAGGCAGCCACCCGCGGGCGGCCATTGCGCACCTCGAAGGTAAACGCATAGGCCAGCGTCACCGCCACCGGCTTCACCTCGGCCACCGCACCGGCACAGCCGGCGCCGTTCCAGTCGCGGTTGCGCGTGGCCGCATCCGGGTAAATGCAGAACATCGCCGGTTCGAAGTGCCAGGCCGATACCGCCTCCAGCACCGCAGCCCCCAGCAGCGGTTGCGCCACCATGCCGACGCAACCGGCATCGTCCAGCAGGGCCACATCGCGCACTGCGCCACCGGGGTCCACTACGAACCTCGCGCAAAGCCTGGTCGGCGGCAACTCGCGCCCGCCGAACACCTCCGGGAACGCCGGCGGCTGGTTGCCGCGCGCCTCCGGGAAAACGAACGCCTGGTTCTCCGCCATCTCATAGCGCGCCGCACCCTCGGGCAGGATCAGCCGCTGTTCGACGCCGGCTGTGCGGGTGGCGCAGGCGGCCAACACCAGTGCCAGCAATGCCGCGCCCCCCGCGGTCCGGAGCACTGTATTCGCCTGCCAGTCCCGCCCGTCCCCATCACTGTGCACGGCCGGCTCCCTCGTCCGGTGGATCGAGCGAGAAGGTGACCGGCACCCGTTGCCGGCCGGCGGCCGGCCGGCCGTCGCGTAGCTCGGGCTCGAAGCGCCACTGCCACGCTGCGGCGACGGCATTGGCGTCGAACACGCCCGGCGGCGTCGCTTCCTCGACCTGCACGCCCGTCACCCGCCCGTCGGCGGCGACGTCGAGCAGCAGGACCACCTTGCCGACGACACCGCTCCGCGCCGCTTCGACCGGATATTTCGGCGGCGGCAGGGAACCGACCGGCTTGAGCTGGTCCCAGGCACCATTGCCGTTTCCGGACACCGCCGGGACCGCGTTCGCGGCACTGGCCTGGCCATCGCCGGGATCCGCCGCGGTGCGCGTATGGGTCACCGATGCGGATGAAGCGGCACTGGTGTCTCCGAGCCGCATCACGTTCAGTCGCAGCGTGATGATGGAACGGCCATCCGGCGTGCTGACCTGGATCGTCGCGGGCCATCCCAGCGTGGCCACCAGTGCCGGGTCGGAAACCGCGCGGCCATCGGCACGCAGGCTTCCGCCGATGAGGACCTGGTCGGGATGGCCGTCCACCGGCTTCACCGCCAGGTCCGCTTCCCAGACCGGCAAGCCCGGCTCCTCGCTGCGGATCCCGAACGTGCGACCCGCCTGTTCGCGCAGCTGGAAGGTGCGCGCCTTGCCGTCCACGTCCATGCGCACGTCGATCGCATAGGCCCCGGCTTCGGCGCTGGAATCGGCGGCATCCGCCTCGGCCGGTTGCGTCGCCCAGGCCGCATAACCGGTCGAAGCGCTGAGCGCGATGGCGAACAGGGTGGCCGCCATCCACTGCAACGGCGAAGGCGTGGGACGCTTGAGCATGTCGATGCGCTCCTTGATGGGATGCCGCGCCTGCCAATGGCAGCCGAGCGGCAAGGGAAGTTCGTCGAAGTGGGTCTTGAGCATGGCTTCGCCGTAGTGGCGGCGCGCGCGCGGATTGCGGGCGATCACCCCTTCGTCGCAGGCCAGCTCCTGGTCCAGGCGGAAGCGGCGCAACGCGAGCGGCAACAGCGGGTTGAACCAGAACAGGCAGCGCAGCAGCGCGGCCAGCGCGTTGGCGACGAGGTCGCCGCGGCGCGCGTGCAGGCGTTCGTGCTGCAGCACCAGCGCCTGCTCCGGCGCCGTGTAGCGCTGTTCGAAGTCGACCGGCAGCAGGATCCGCGGCCGCAGCACGCCGGTGACCGCCGGCAGTCCCGCGGTCGCGATGCGCGACTGGTACAGCCCGTCGGCACGGCGGTACAGCGGGCCGAGCGCGCGGCGGAAGCGCCGCTGCTGCCAGGCCAGAAGCGCCATCGAAGCCAGTACGCCCGCCAGCCACAGCGGCGCCAGGACCTCACGCCAGTCGATCGCGCGGGCTTCGGGCGTCGCCGTGACCACCATGGCCGGTGCCACCTGCCAGGCGACGGGCAAGGCCAGCGGCACGTCGGCACTGCGCGGCAGCAGTACCGCAAGCAGTGCCACCGGCACGCACAGCCACAACGCATAGGCGGCGTTGGCACCCAGCGCGGCGCGCACCGGCCGTCGCAGGGCCAGCACCAGCAGCAGCGCCGCGCTGCCGGCCAGCGTGGTCTCGGTCAGGATCGCGATCAGGTCAGCGCTCATCGCCGGGCTCCCCTTCGTCCAGTTCCGACACCAGCCGCCTGAGCTCGGCGATGTCGCTCGCACTGAGCTTGCCGCGTTCGCTGAAGTGCGCCACCAGCGGCGCGACGCGGCCGCCGAACAGGCGTTCGAGCAGGCCCTCGCTCTGCTGCTGCACCCAGGTCTCGCGCCGCAGCACGGGTGAGTACAGGTAGCGGCGGCCGTCCTTCTCGGCGCTGATCGCGCCCTTGTTGAGCAGGCGGTTGAGCAGCGTCTTGATGGTCGGCTCGGCCCAGCCGGTGCCGTCGGCCAGGGCGGAAATCACCTCCTCGGCGCTGCGGGGGCTGGATCGCCACAGCACCTCCATCACCATCGCTTCGGCTTCGCTGATCGGTACGGTTGCCATGAGCACTCCGTTTACGCATGTAATCATTGCCGATTACAGACGTAAACTCTTGCGCTGTCAACACCCGCGCAGAGCACCATGGCTGCTGGCCCAAGTGGCGGGCACAGGCCGTCCGATCCAGCGGACTCCGCGTAAAGGCCCCGGTCAGGCCACGCCCACCCGGCCCGCGTCCCGTCCCGCCCCCTTTGATTCACCGGCCCGCGCCACCATCCTCCAGACACACCCCCCGCAACATCGAGGACCGGACACCGCCATGACCACCCGCGCCGACCAGATCCACGACGCCCTGTCCGTCCTGCAGCCGGTCCATCTCGAGGTGATCGACGAGAGCCACATGCACAGCCGCGGGCTGGAGACGCATTACAAGGCGGTGATCGTCAGCGCCGCGTTCGAAGGCAAGCGTGCGATCCAGCGCCACCAGGCCGCCTACGCGGCGATGGGCACGCTGATGCAGCAGGTGCATGCGCTGGGCCTGCACACCTACACCCCGGCCGAATGGGACGCCGACGCCAGCGTGCCGGACTCGCCGCGCTGCCGCGGCGGCAGCAAGCACGATCCCGCGCCCGGCTGAGCGCAGGGCGGTGGTTCGCCGTGTTGCAGGAGCGGGCATGACCGCGACACGACGCCGTCGGTACGGGCGACGCCCTCATGGTTCCGGCGCCCGCGTCGCCCGCAAGACGGGCTCCTACAGAAGAGCGCTGCCGTTGTCGGAACCGGCAACGAGGAAGCGCTGCCGGCCGGCGGCGACGCCCGCCGGCAGCGCGATGCCCGAACCGGTCACAGCGCCTTCGCCGCCTCGACCACCTTGCCGGTGGTGATGCCGAAGTACTTGTACAGGTCGCCGGCCGGCGCCGAGGCGCCGAAGCGGTCCAGGCCGACCACCGCGCCGTCCAGGCCGACGTACTTGCGCCAGAAGTCGGTCACGCCCGCTTCCACCGCGACGCGCCTGCGCACCGACTTCGGCAACACCGACTCGCGGTAGGCGGCGTCCTGGCGGTCGAACACATCGGTGGACGGCATCGACACCACGCGCGTCTTCAGGCCGGCAGCATCGAGCACCTGCTTGGCCTCGACCGCCAGCGACACTTCCGAACCGGTGCCGATCAGGATCACGTCCGGCGTGCCGCCCTCGGCGTCGGCCAGCACGTAGCCGCCGCGCTCGACCAGCTTGACCTGCGCTTCAGTGCGCGGCTGCGCCGGCAGGTTCTGGCGGCTGAACACCAGCACGCTCGGCCCATCCTTGCGCACGATCGCCGCCTTCCACGCCACCGCCGACTCGGCCGCGTCGCACGGGCGCCACACGTCGTTGTTGGGGATGTAGCGCAGCGCGGCCAGGTGCTCGACCGGCTGGTGGGTCGGGCCGTCCTCGCCCAGGCCGATCGAGTCGTGGGTGTAGACGTGGATCACGTGCGCCGGGATCAGCGCGCTCATCCGCAGCGCGTTGCGCGCGTAGTCGCTGAATACCAGGAAGGTGGCGTCGAACGGCAGGAAGCCGCCGTGCAGCGCGATGCCGTTGGCGATCGCGCTCATGCCGAACTCGCGCACGCCGTAGTGCACGTAGTTGGCGTCCGGATCGGCTCCCGTGACCGACTTGCTCGCCTTCCACTGGGTCAGGTTGGACGGGGCCAGGTCGGCCGACCCGCCGACCAGTTCCGGCAGCAGCGGGGCGAAGGCGCCGATCGCGTTCTGCGAGGCCTTGCGCGAGGCGATGTTCGGGGCCTCGGCCTGGACCTGGGCGATGAAGGCATCGGCCTTGCCGATGAAATCGGCCGGCAGCTCGCCGCGGGAACGGCGCTCGAACTCGGCGGCGGCCTCCGGATGCTGCGTCGCGTAGCCGTCGAACAGTTGCTGCCACTGCGCCTGCTTCTGCGCGCCGGCGCCGCTGCGCCAGCCGGCATAGATCTCCTGCGGCACCTCGAACGGCGCATGCGGCCAGTCCAGGGCCTTGCGCGCGCCTTCGATCTCGTCCTTGCCCAGCGGCGAGCCGTGCGACTCCTCCTTGCCGGCCTTGTGCGGGGCGCCGAAGCCGATCACGGTCCTGCAGCAGATCAGGCTCGGCTTGTCGCCGACCGCCAGCGCCGCATCGATCGCGGCCTTGATCGAGTCCGGGTCGTGGCCGTCGACGCCGCGTACCACGTGCCAGCCGTAGGCCTCGAAACGCGCCGGCGTGTCGTCGGTGAACCAGTCGTGCACCTCGCCGTCGATGGAGATGCCGTTGTCGTCCCAGAACGCGGTCAGCTTGCCCAGGCCCCAGGTGCCGGCCAGCGAGGCGGCCTCGTGGGAGACGCCCTCCATCATGCAGCCGTCGCCCATGAACACCCAGGTGCGATGGTCGACCAGGTCCAGGTCCGGCGTGTTGTAGCGCTGCGCCAGCAGCTTCTCGGCCAGGGCGAAGCCGACCGCGTTGGCGAAGCCCTGCCCCAGCGGACCGGTGGTGGTTTCAATGCCCGGGGTCTCGTAGCGCTCCGGGTGGCCGGCGGTCTTGCTGTGCAGCTGGCGGAAGCGCTTGAGCTCGTCGATCGGCAGGTCGTAGCCGCTCAGGTGCAGCAGCGCGTAGTGCAGCATCGAGCCGTGGCCGTTGGACAGCACGAAGCGGTCGCGGTCGTGCCAGCCCGGGTCGGCGGGGTTGTGCCGCAGGTAGTCGTTCCACAGCACCTCGGCGATGTCGGCCATGCCCATCGGCATGCCGGGGTGGCCGGACTTGGCGGCTTCGACCGCATCGGCGGCGAGGAAACGGATGGCGTTGGCGAGCTGTCGGCGGGTCGGCGTCGTCATGTCTTGGCTGGTGGGGTCGGGAGGCACCCGCGGCGCTGCGGGCCGCGCATTGTCCCATTCCTTGTCCAGTCCTGTCCCGCGTGGTGCGGAAAAAACCCGCATGCGGACCGGTACGGGCGGAGCCGCCAAGGTTTGCGTTGAAACGGAATCGGGCCTGCGGCGTGCGCCAGCGCGCCGGACCGCGCTTGTAGGAGCTCCCTTCAGGGGCGACCCGGCGCGGCCGGAACACGGCCGCATTCAAGGCGGCCGATCCGGAGGCTGTGCGTTGAGCCCGGCGCCTTCCCGTGGCGCCGGGTCGCCCCTGAAGGGGGCTCCTACAAGGGGCGCGGGGCGGGGGCGGGGAACGAGGCGTCGGTTTCGCCGTGCGCCACCAGGGTGGCCAGGGTCAGGTCGCCGCTGACGTTGAGCGTGGTCCGGCACATGTCGAGGAAGTGGTTCACGCCCAGGATCAGGCCGATGCCGATCGGGTCCACGCCGACCATCGCGCAGATCAGCGCGACCACCGGCAGCGAACCGGACGGCACGCCCGCCGTGCCGATGCCGCCGAGGATGCAGACCAGCATCACCATGAACTGCTGGCCCAGGGTCAGGTCCACGCCGAAGAACTGGGCCAGGAAGATCACCGTCACGCCCTCGAACAGCGCGGTGCCGTTCTGGTTGGCGGTGGCGCCCACGGTCAGCACGAAGCGCGAGACCTGCTGCGGCAGGCCCATCTGGTCGGCCACGCGCAGCGCAGTCGGCAAGGTGGCGTTGCTCGAGGCGGTGGAGAACGCCATCACCGCCGCTTCCTGGATGTCGCGGAAGAACTTCAGCGGCGAGCGCCCGACCATGCGCACCGCCAGCGAATAGGTGCCGAACATGTGCAGGGCCAGCGCCAGCACCACCACGCCCACGTAGGCGCCCAGCCGCACCAGCAGGTCGAAACCGAAGATCGCCGCCAGGTTGAACATGAAGCAGAACACCGCGTACGGCGCCAGCCGGATCACCAGCCCGATCAGGGTCATCGAGATCT
>CAZBDE010000113.1:0-8587 GCA_964490415.1 uncultured Pseudoxanthomonas sp.
GCGGGGTGATGAGCGACGACTTCATCGACGGCTACATCGCGCTGAAGATGCAGGAAGTGACCAAGTTCCGCGCGGCCACGCACCCGCTGGAATACCAGCTGTACTACGGCAACTGAGCATCAACCGGTGCGCGCGGCTGGGGAGCCGCGCGCACCGGCGCACCACCCGCGCCACCTGCAATACCACTGCATGCAACACAGGGGAAAAAAGGGATTCACGGGCCTGCATGACCTCCCCCAAGAAGTCGGATGCAAGCCCTGAATCGGTGCGCCGCGGCCTTCACGGCGCGGCCATGTCGGCGGGACGCCGGGTCCAGGGGGACCCGGCGCATTCCCGCAAGTTCCGAACGCCGGCCCGCGCGGCCGGACCCTCCACCATCGGGATGCGAACATGAAACTGATCACCGCCATCATCCGGCCGTTCAAGCTTGACGAGGTGCGCGAAGCCCTCGCCCAGGCGGGCGTGTCCGGCATCACCGTGACCGAAGTGAAAGGCTTCGGGCGCCAGAAGGGCCACACCGAGCTGTACCGCGGCGCCGAGTACGTCGTCGATTTCCTGCCGAAGATCAAGATCGAAACCGTGGTGACCGACGACCGCCTCGACGCGGTGCTGGAAGCGATCCAGCAGTCGGCCGGCACCGGCAAGATCGGCGACGGAAAGATCTTCGTCGCCTCGGTCGAACAGGTCATCCGCATCCGCACCGGCGAGATCGGCGCGGACGCGCTCTAACCCACACTCGGAGTGCAGCCCATGAACATCCGTTTGCTGTCCGGGTGGAAAGCCCGGTTCTATTCCGTCTGCCTGATGATGCTGGTGACCGCGATGGCGGCCACCGCGGTCGCCGGCACCGCCATCGCCCAGGAGGCCGAGGCCCCGGTCGCGGCCGAAGCCGTCGAAACCGCCGGGGCGGCGGTCGAAACCGCCGTGGCGGAAACGGCCGAGGCGGTCGCGCCGGCCGAAGCGGCGCCGGCCGGGGAAGAGGCGGTGTCCTTCGACAGCGGCAACGTCGCCTGGATGCTGACCTCGACCCTGCTGGTGCTGCTGATGGTGGTGCCCGGCCTGGCCCTGTTCTACGGCGGCATGGTCCGCTCCAAGAACGTGCTGTCGGTGCTGATGCAGGTGCTGGTGGTGTACTCGGTGGTCGTGCTGATCTGGGTCTTCTACGGATACAGCGCGGCATTCACCGAGGGCAACGCGTTCTTCGGTTCGTTCACCGAGAAGGCGTTCCTGAAGGGGATCGTCGCCGACACCGACGCCGGCGGCCTGCCGGAGTTCCTGTTCGTCGTGTTCCAGTCCACCTTCGCCGGCATCACCACCGCGCTGATCGTCGGCTCCTTCGCCGAGCGCATCAAGTTCAAGGCGGTGCTGCTGTTCGCGGTGCTGTGGGTGACCTTCGGCTACTTGCCGATGGTGCACATGGTGTGGAGCGGGGAAGGCGGCTTCCTGGCGCACAAGGGCGTGATCGACTTCGCCGGCGGCACCGTGGTGCACATCAACGCCGGCGTGGCCGGCCTGGTCGGCGCCTGGTTCCTCGGCAAGCGCCTGGGCTACGGCCGCGAGTCGATCAAGCCGCACAGCGTGCCGTTCACCTTCGTCGGCGCCGCGCTGCTGTGGGTGGGCTGGTTCGGCTTCAACGCCGGTTCGGCGCTGGCCGCCGATGCCTCCGCGTCGCTGGCGATGATCAACACCATGGTGGCCACCGCCGCTGGCGTGGTCGGCTGGAGCCTGGTCGAGTCCATCACCCGGGGCAAGCCCTCGGCGCTGGGCGCGGCTTCCGGCGCCATCGCCGGCCTGGTCGGCATCACCCCGGCCGCCGGCACCGTCGGCCCGATGGGTGCGATCGTGATCGGCCTGGCCGCCGGCATCCTGTGCGTGTGGGGCGTCACCGGCCTGAAGCGCCTGCTGGGCGCGGACGACAGCCTGGACGTGTTCGGCGTGCATGGCATCGGCGGCATCGTCGGCGCCCTGCTGACCGGCGTGTTCAGCGCGCAGTCGCTGGGCGGCACCGAGGCCGACCTGGCGATCGGCGCGCAGGTCTGGGTGCAGCTGGTCAGCGTGGCGTTCACCATCGTCTGGTGCGCCGTGGTCACCGCTGCGGCCATGCTCGTCACCAGGGTGCTGTTCGGCCTGCGCGTGAGCGAAGAAGCCGAGCGCCAGGGCCTGGACATCAGCTCGCACGGCGAGTCGGCCTACGAGGTGTAACCACGCAGTACCCGGCCCGCGGCGCAATGCCGCGGGCCGGAGGTTCCTCTTCCGGTGCGGCCGGGTTCCACCGGCCGCGACCGGGCGACGCGCACGGCCCGGGGGCGTCGTCGCGCACCCGCCATCGCCGAGGTGATCCCGTGTTCCCCCGTCTTTCCTGGATACGTGCTTTCCGGATCCGCACCTGCGCGGCAGGCGGTCCGCGCCGGCAGCGGCCGCGCTTGTCCGCGTGCCTGCCGCCGCGCTTGCCATCGCGGCCGCATCCCGTTGCAATGGGCCATGGTCTTCCGCTGGCTGCCCGCCGCCCTGTGCCTCCTGCTGTGCGCCTGCGCGCAGGCGCCGGTGCGCAACCCGATCGCGCAGTGGGAGTCGTCGCCGAACCACGACGCGCGCCGCGCGGTGATCATCGTGCTGCATGCGACCGAACAGGAATCGGTGGCGCAGAGCCTGCACACCCTGCGCACGCGCAACAGCGGCGGGCCGGTGAGTTCGCACTACCTGGTCGGCGGCGACGGCGCGCTGTACCAGCTGGTCGAGGACTCGCGCCGCGCCTGGCACGCCGGCGGCGGCAGCTGGGGCACGATCGACGACCTGAACTCCGCGTCCATCGGCATCGAGCTGGACAACGATGGCGCTGAACCTTTCCCGCCCGCGCAGATCGACGCGCTGCTGCGCCTGCTCGACGACCTGTGCAGCCGTCTGCGCATCCCGCGCCACGCGGTCATCGCCCACGCCGACCTGGCGCCCGTGCGCAAGCGCGACCCGGGGCCGCAGTTCCCGTGGCAGCGGCTGGCCGAGGCCGGTTACGGCCTGTGGCCGGACCCGGCCGACGGCGCACCGCCGCCAGGCTTCGACCCCTGGCTGGCGATGCAGGCCATCGGCTGGCCGCTGGCCGACCGCGAGGCGGCCGTGCGCGCCTACCGCCGTCACTACCGCGGCGACGATGCCGCGGTGCTGGACGCCGGGGACCTGCGCATCCTCCATTCCCTGGTCCTGCAGGCCCGCAGGGCCCGCTGAACGCGGGCGCGAACGCTCCCGTCCGTCATTGCCGCGGGCAGGTTCCAGCGTCGTCCCGGCGCTGGCCGGCTCGCGGCCGCAAGTCGTTTGCACTAAATTGGTGCAATGGACATGAGCGACCCCGCCCCCACCCTCGACCAGCTCGGCACGCCCGTGGCCTGGGCCGACCGGCAGGCGCGGATCGTCGGGGTCAACGCGGCGTTCCCGCGCTGGCTGGGCGTCGGCCCGCGGCGCCTGCTCGGCCAGCCGCTGGCCGCGCTGGAACTGGAAGGCGACGCCATGGCCCGCTTCCTCGAAGAGGACGAGCGCGAAGTGCTGCGCCTGCACCGGATCGCGCTGGGCATGCCCGGCGAGGCGCCGCGCTTCGCCGACGGCTGGATCACCCGCACCGCCGACGGCTGGCTGCTGGAGGCGCACCCGGCCGACGCCTTCCCCGCCGGCGACCCGGCCCAGGCCCTGCCGGGGGCCCTGCAGGCCGCGCTCAAGGGCCTGGCCCACGAGCTGCGCAACCCGCTGGCCGGGCTCAAGGGCGCCGCGCAGCTGCTGGCGCGCCGCGCCGGCCAGCGCCCGGACGAGAACGGCGAGCGCGAGCTGATCGAACTGATCGGCGCGGAGATCGACCGGCTCAGCAAGCTGGTCGACCAGCTGATGTCGCCGGCGCCGCAACGCCCGCACGCGCCGCTGAACATCCATGCCGTGCTCGAGCGCGTGCTGCGCCTGGCCGAGGCCGAGGGCGGCTGGAGCATGCGCGTGCAGCGCGACTACGACCCGTCCATCCCCGAGTTTCCCGGCGATGCCGACCGCCTCACCCAGGCGGTGTGGAACCTGGTCCGCAACGCGCTGCAGGCCAGCGCCTCGACGATCGTCCTGCGCACGCGGGTGGAGAGCGGGCTGCACATCCGCGAACACGTGCATGCGCGTGCGCTGCGCGTGGAGATCGTCGACGACGGCCGCGGCGTGCCCGACGAGCTGGCCGAGCACCTGTTCCTGCCGCTGGTCAGCGGCCGCGCCGAAGGCAGCGGCCTGGGCCTGGCCCTGGCCCACCAGGTCGCGCGCGAGCACCACGGCACCCTGACCTTCCGTTCGCGCCCGGGCCATACCGTCTTCACCCTGCTGCTGCCGCAGAACGAACCCGAAGGAGTCGCCACGACATGAGCGCGGACACCGCCGACAGCCGCCGCGTCTGGGTGGTCGACGACGACCGCTCGGTGCGCTTCGTCCTGGCCACCGCGCTGCGCGACGCCGGCTACGAGGTCGACGGCTTCGAGAACGCGGCCAGCGCGCTGGCCGCGCTGCGCGTGCGCGGCGCGCCGGACCTGCTGTTCACCGACGTGCGCATGCCCGGCGAGGACGGGCTGAAGCTGCTGGACCGGCTCAAGTCGGCGCATCCGCAGCTGCCGGTGATCGTGATGTCGGCCTATACCGACGTGGCCAGCACCGCCAGCGCGTTCCGCGGCGGCGCGCACGAGTTCCTGTCCAAGCCGTTCGACCTGGACGATGCGGTGGCGTTGGCCGCGCGCGCGCTGCCGGCCGCTTCGGCGCCGCCGCCCGCGCCGGAGCCGGAACCGGAACCGGAAGGCGCCGCCACCGCGCCGGAGCTGATCGGCGATACCCCGCCCATGCGCGCGCTGTTCCGCGCGATCGGGCGCCTGGCGCAGGCGCCGCTGTCGGTGCTGATCACCGGCGAGACCGGCACCGGCAAGGAACTGGTGGCGAATGCGCTGCACCGCGAATCGCCGCGTTCGTCCGGGCCGTTCGTCGCGCTCAACACCGCCGCGATCCCGGCCGAACTGCTGGAGAGCGAGCTGTTCGGCCACGAAGCCGGCGCCTTTACCGGCGCGCAGAAGCGCCATATCGGCCGCTTCGAGCAGGCCGACGGCGGCACCCTGTTCCTCGACGAGATCGGCGACATGCCGGCCTCGCTGCAGACCCGGCTGCTGCGCGTGCTGGCCGAGGGCGAGTTCTTCCGCATCGGCGGGCGCGAGCTGATCCGGGTGGACGTGCGCGTGATCGCCGCCACCCACCAGGACCTCGAGGCGCTGGTCCAGCAGGGCCGCTTCCGCGCCGACCTGCTGCACCGGCTCAACGTGGTGCGCCTGCAGATCCCGCCGCTGCGCGAACGGCGCATCGACATCCCGCTGCTGGCCGAGACGTTCCTGCTCCGCGCCGCGCGCAAGCTGGGCGCCGGCGCCAAGCGCTTCGAGCCGGCCGCGCTGGCCGCGCTGCAGGCGATGGACTGGCCGGGCAACGTGCGCGAACTGCAGAACCTGTGCTGGCGCCTGGCCGCGCTGGCGCCGGGCGAGACGATCACGGTGGCCGACCTGGAGGACGTGCAGGCGCCGGCACCGGGCACCGCGCCGGCCGCGGTGGCGAACGCGCCGGCCGAATGGGACCGCCAGCTCGGACGGTGGGCGCTGGCCTGCCTGCAGGCCGGCGCGCGCGACCTGCATGCCGAGGCGCGCGAGCGTTTCGACCAGGCCCTGCTCAACGCGGCCCTGCAGCACACCGGTGGGCGCCGCGTCGAAGCGGCGGCGCTGCTGGGCGTGGGGCGCAACACGATGACGCGCAAGCTGGGGCCGGGGCGGAAGCGGCGCTGAGGCGTCCATCGCCGATCGCGCCGCAACGGCGGCGTGCCGTGTTCATCCGGCGTGGACCTGCCAGCCGTTTATCCTGTGGCTCCTCTTTCGGCACGGAGAACGACCATGCGCATCGTCACCGGCTCCCTCGGCCTGCTCGCCCTGGCCACGCTCGCCGCCTGCAGCAGCACCCCGCCCGCTTCGACGACGGCGGCCACGCCGGCACCGACGAGTACCGCGCAGGAGGCCACCGCCGTGCTGGCTTCCGCCTCCGGCAGCCGGGTCAGCGGCAAGCTCACCCTGGCGCCGATGGGCGACGGCGTGCATCTGAGCGGTGAGGTCGGCGGGCTGGCACCGAACGGCCAGTTCGGTTTCCACGTGCACGAGAAGGGCGACTGCAGCGCGGTCGACGCGACCAGCGCCGGCGCCCACTTCAACCCCGACACCCGCGCGCACGGGCGCGCCAACACCGCCGTCCACCACGCCGGCGACATGGACAACATCGCCAGCGACGCCAGCGGCGTGGCCAGGGTCAACGTGCACCTGCGCGGGGTCACCCTCGGCGGCGGCGCGGCCAACGACATCGCCAACCGCGCGGTGATCGTGCATGCGGCGCCGGACGACTACCAGACCCAGCCCACCGGCAACGCCGGCGCGCGCCTGGCCTGCGGCGTGATCAAGGTGACGCGCTGACGGGCGTCCGGCGCGGTGTCCGCCAAGCCGCGCGGAGCCGCCCCCCGTCCCCGCCGTTGTAGGAGCCCCCTTCAGGGGCGACCCGAGGACGCTGGAACGCGGCCACGGTCAACACCGCCCGATCCGGGGATTCCGCGTTGAACACCGCACCTTCCGAAGGGATCGGGTCGCCCCTGAAGGGAGCTCCTACAAGGCCAGCAGGGCGCGGGCGTCCTGGGTGCCGTTGCTGTGTACGTACAGCACCGGAATGCCATGCGCCTCCAGCACCGCGGCGAGCTGGCGCTGGCGGGCGAGGAAGTGCTCGTACACGCGCTGCATCCGTTCGCACTCGCCCGGGTCGCGGCCCAGCGCGGAGGCGTAGTGGTGGCACCAGCCGGGCGGGTCGAACAGGGCCATGCGGACTTCGCCGCCTTCAAGCCGCAGCAGCGGTTCGGCGCCGGCGTCCAGCCATTCCACCGCCCGTGGCGACAGCAGCGCGGCCTCGACCAGGTTCCACAGCGGGCCCAGGCCCTGGTTGTCGTACTGCATGGCCATCATCGCGGCCAGGTCGTGGGCGGTGAGATAGCGCGCGTGCTCGATCCGCGCGTCGAAGCCGTCCTGGGCCAGCAGCGCGGTATCGGCCGCGGCCATGCCGAACTGCAGCAGCTGCTCTTCCAGGGCGCCGGCCACGGCGTCCACCGCGGCGCCCTCGCCGACCAGCGCGAACGGCAGCACGCGCAGGCCGCCGCCGGCCAGCGCCGGCTCGGCCTGGAACGGCAGCGGCACCGCGCCGGCGGCATCGGCGCCGAAGGCGAGCACGCGCGGGCCTTCGCCGCGGCCAGGCGCGCGCGCCTGCAACTCCTGCAGGCGCTGGTGCAGCGGCCAGCCCGGGCGCAACGCCTCGGCCGGGTCGAAATGCGCGGCGGCCAGCACCAGGTCCAGCGCGGCCACGCCTTCGACCAGCCTGGCCAGATCGCGGCCGGCACGGGCCGCCAGTTCACCGGCCTGGTGCGGCGGCAGCGCCGCGCGTCCCGGCGTGGCGCCGCCGGCCAGTTCCAGGGCGAGCACGCCCCTCACCGCCTTCGTCTCAGCCATGGCGGCGGCTCCCGCCGGCGGCGCCGGAAGGATCGAAGGCATCGTTGAACGCATGCGGGGCGCCGTGCGCGGCGGGGTCGTTCATGCCGGGGTGGGTCTGGATCATTGGCCGCCTGACGGGTCGGGGCTACACTCGCGCATTATGCATTCGGCTGCGTATGCAGTCCGTTCCCACGAATGGATTCCCCTGAGGCAACCCCCATGACATCCGCCCGTCCCGTCGCCATCCTCGGCGGCGTCCGCATCCCGTTCTGCCGGCAGAACACCGCTTATTCGGACGTCGGCAACCTCGGCATGTCGGTGCGGACCCTGGGCGCCCTGGTCGAGCGCTTCGGCCTGCACGGCCAGCAGCTGGGCGAAGTGGCGATGGGTGCGGTGATCAAGCACGCCTCGGACTGGAACCTGGGCCGCGAGGCGGCGCTGTCGTCGGGCCTGTCGCCGCTGACCCCGGGCATCACCCTGCAGCGCGCCTGCGGCACCAGCCTGGATTCGATCATCACGGTCGCCAACAAGATCGCGGTGGGCCAGATCGAATCGGGCATCGGCGGCGGTTCGGACACCACCTCCGACGTGCCGATCGTGTACGGCAGGAAGCTGCGCGCGCGCCTGCTGGCGGCGAACCGGGCCAAGGCCACGAAGGACAAGCTCGCCGCGTTCAAGGGCTTCAGGTTCGCCGAGCTCAAGCCCGAGTTCCCCGGCGTGGCCGAGCCGCGCACCGGCAAGAGCATGGGCGACCACTGCGAGGACATGGCCAAGCAGTGGAACATCGCGCGCGACTCGCAGGACGAGTGGGTGGTGGCCTCGCACCGCAAGCTGGCGGCGGCCTACGAGCGCGGCTTCTTCACCGACCTGGTCGCGCCGTTCCGCGGCGTGGAGCGCGACAACATCCTGCGTCCGGACACCACGCTGGAGAAGCTGGCCACGCTGAAGCCGGCGTTCGACAAGGTTTCCGGCCGCGGGACCCTGACCGCGGCCAACTCCACCCCGCTCACCGACGGCGCCGCCGCGGTGCTGCTGGCCTCGGA
>CAZBDE010000114.1:0-8566 GCA_964490415.1 uncultured Pseudoxanthomonas sp.
CGCCTCAACGCGAAGGGCTACATCCTGCGCGGCCTGGGCGATGCGGGCGACCGCATCTTCGGCACCCGCCTCTGACCTCCGCTCCCTGCCTCCGCTCCCTGCCTCCGCTCCCTGCCTCCGCTCCTTGTAGGAGCTCCCTTCAGGGGCGACCCGAGGCGGTCTGACGCAGCCGCGTTCAAGGCGGCCGTTCCGGAGATTGCGCGTTGAATGCCGCGCCTTCCAACGGAATCGGGTCGCCCCTGAAGGGGGCTCCTACAAAGGGGCCAGGGACTGGATGGCGGAGCTGACGTAGACGAGGGGCGCGTTCCAGTTGATCGCGGTCTCGTTGCTGGCGTAGCTGCAATCCTGGTCGATCCACGACAGCGCCGGCACTTTCGTCGGATAGGCCACGCCCTTGCAGTCGGCAAGATCCTGCTGGCCGGGGTTGGGCCCGCCGGAAAGCAGGCCCGGCACCGGATCGGCGATGCCGTCGGCCTGCGAGGGCCGGTGGTGGATGTGCCGCGGCGTGCGCAGCCCATGGCCGGTGACGAAGGACACGCCCAGCGGATTGCGCCCGAGCACGTAGTCCAGCTGCGACTGCGCCGCGTCCAGGTACTCGCGCTCGCCGGCCAGGCGGTAGCCCTGCAGCAACACCAGGGCCTGGTTCAGCGCCACCGCGCTGCTGCCCCAGACGAAATCGCGCGGCTGCATCGCCACCCGCCACGGCGACTGCCGCGACTGCACGGCCAGGCGCGCGGCGAGCTGGCCGACCTGCCGTTCCGCCGCGGCCCGCGACGACGCCGGCAGCCGCTGGCGGTGCGCGGCCAGCGAGATCCAGCCCAGCGCGCCGACGTTCGACCAGCCCGGCACCTCGGCATCGCGCGCATGCTTCGCGAACGCCTCCAGATAAGTCTCGTCGCCGGTCAGCAGGTACAGCTCCGCCGCCGCCCAGGCGAACTCGTCGTCCAGCTTCGCGTCGCCGTAGGCGCCGGTGTGCACGTCGGCCGGCTGCCGGTAGACCGCGTCCGGGTGGGCCAGCGCCCAGCGCCACGCGGCTTCGGCCGCCGCCCGCATCCGCGCCGGCAGGCCCGGGAACTTCGCCTCGTAGCCGGCGTAGACACGGCTTGCGGTGGCCATCACCGCGGCGAAATCCAGTGCCGCGGCGGTGGAGCGGCCGACCATGTAGCGGCGCTCGCGCGCCTGGTCGGGCATCACCATGCCATCGAAGCGCAGGTTGGTCAGCTTGTGGTACACGCCGCCGTCGCCGGGGTCCTGCATCGCCAGCATCCAGCGCAGGTTCCACCAGGCCTCGTCGAGGATGTCCGGCACGCCGTTGCCGCTTTCCGGGATGCCAAGTTCGCGCCCGCGGAAGAATTCCGGGAAGTGTTCGTACGCCGCCAGCAGGGTCCAGGTGGTGATGCCGGAATTGACCACGTACTTGTTGTAGTCGCCGGCGTCGTACCAGCCGCCGGGCGCGGACACCACGGTCCCGGCCGGGCGCCCGGGCGATGCCGCCGAAGCATGGATCTCGACCTCCTCGTCCGCATGGCCCGCCGCGCGCGCGAACCGGCCCGCATGCGCCGCCTCGACCGGAGCGCCGGAACGGATCAGGTAGAAGGACTTCAGCGATGCGTCGGCCAGTGCCGAATAGGCCTGCGGATCCACCGGGAACGGATCCGAGGGCGGCAGTCCCTCGACCCGGACCTGGTAGCGCCCCGGTGCGGCCAGCGCGCCAAGGTCGGCGATGGCCGCCGCGCGCGCAGCCGGTTCCCACACGGCGGGCGCGGTGGTCGTTCCGCGCAGGACGACGCTGTCGTCGCCGACGCGCACCACCTCGAACGTGCGTGCGCGGTCGCTTTCCACCGCCGCCAGCTTCTGCGCACCGGGCAGGAAACCGAGCTGGTTCAGCCGTACCTGCCCGGCCTGCGCGGGCGTGCCGGCGAACGGGTCCTGCGCCTGGCCCGCGGCGCAGGCAGCCATGCCGGCCAGCAGCAGGAGCAGCCGCGCTCCGATGCCGGCGCTCACAGCGCGGCCTGGGCGAGGAAGCGCCACAGGCCGAGCAACGCCATCGCCAGCAGCACGGCGAAGGTCAGGATCGTGCCGCCGAAGCGCCCCACCGAATAGCCGGCCGATCCGCCCAGCCCGGCCGCATGCAGCACCCGCGCCAACAGCAGCAGCAGGCCGCAGCTCCACAGCACGGCGGGGCCGGTCCCGGACAGCTCCAGCAGCGCCAGCATCAGCAGCGCCAGCGGCACGTATTCGGCGAAGTTGGCGTGGACCCGCACCTTGCGGGTCATCGCCTCGTCGCCACCCGTGCCGACGCCGATCCGGTGCGCCTTGCGGTGCAGGATCACCCGTACCGAGAGGAGCAGGTAGAACAGGACGTGCAGCGAAGCGACCAGCAGGGTGATGCGCGGCGTCGGAGCCATGCGGGTGTTCCCGGTGGGAGTGCCGCGGCGATTGTGCCAGCCTCAGGCGGCCAGCGCGCGCGCCTGCAGTTCGGCCACTTCGTGGGTGGTGCCGAAGCGGCCCTTGTCGTCGCGCACCACCTGGGCCAGCGCGCACGCCGGGTCATGGGTGAAGAACAGGTGCACGTTGCGCGCCAGCTTGTCCTCGAGGAAGGCGCGCTTCTCGTCGATCAGCAGCTCGGCGTTGCGGTCGTAGCCCATGGTGATCGGCAGGTGCACCCAGGAACGCCCCGGGATCAGGTCGGCGCAGAACACCACCCCGCCGTGCGGCTGCCCGTCCACCGTCTCCGGACCTGCGATCTCGGCCAGCATCAGCCCCGGCGTGTGCCCGTCGCTGAAGAAGAAGCGCACCGCGTCGCCCAGCGCGCGCGAATGCGCGCCCGCGACGATCTCCAGCCGGCCGCTGGCGTCGAGCAGTCCCGGCAGTTCCGGGATGAAACTGGCGCGGTCGCGCGGATGCGGATGCCTGGCCCGCTCCCAGTGCGCGGCGCCGACCAGGTAGGTGGCGTTGGGAAACAGCAGTTCCGGCGCGCGCCCCTCGGCCCACGGCGCCAGCAGCCCGCCGGCATGGTCGAAATGCAGGTGGCTGAGCACCACCACGTCGATGTCCTCGTGCTCGAAGCCGGCCGCGCGCAGCGAATCGACCAGCACGTGGCGGTCCTCCTGCACCCCGTAGCGTTCGCGCAGCCTGGGCTCGAAGAACGCGCCGATGCCGGTCTCGAACAGGACCGTGCGGCCGTTGAGCGGGCTGGCGAGCAGCGCCCGGCAGGCCAGGTCGATGCGGTTGTGCTCGTCCGGCGGCGCCCACTTCTCCCACATCGCCTTCGGCGCGTTGCCGAACATGGAGCCGCCGTCGAGTTTCTGGGTGTTGCCGCGGATGGACCAGAGTTTCATGCGCGGATGCTAGCCAGCGCCCGGTTAAGAATCCGGAACCCGGCTCAGGGCACGGCCACGGGCGCCACCGCCCGCACCTGCGCGCTGCCCACGCTGTTGCGCGGATCGGTCCCGCCTTCGAGGACGTTGCCGCGACGGTCCCAGAGCACGGTCTGCATGTTGCCCCAGGTGTGGCTGGACGCGCGCCCGGTGACGCTGTCCTCCGGCAGCCGCAGGGTGTGGCCCTTGGCCCGCAGCGTCGCGGCCAGGTCGGCATCGAAGGCGCCGCTCTCGGCCGAGACCACGTCCGGCATCCACTGCTGGTGGTAGCGCGGCAGCGCGGCCACCGCCTGCGCGTCCAGGCCGTCGGCCACGCCCAGCGCGCCGAGCAGGACCATGGTGATGATCCGGCTGCCGCCCGGCGTGCCCAGCACCGCGACATGGTCCGGCGAGACCATGAAGGTCGGGGTCATCGAACTGAGCGGACGCTTGCCCGGCTCCGGCGCGTTGGCCTCGAAGCCCATCACCCCGAACGCGTTGGGCTGCCCCGGCTGCAGGGCGAAGTCGTCCATCTCGTTGTTGAGCAGCACGCCGGTGCCCGGCGGCACCAGGCCCGAGCCGAACAGCAGGTTCACCGTCTGGGTGACCGCGGCGCGGTTGCCGTCGGCGTCGATGATGGAGAAGTGGGTGGTCTCCTCGTCCTCCAGCGGCGTCGGCAGCCCGGGCAGCATGTCGCTGGGCGTGGCCTTCTCCGGATTGATCGTGGCGCGCAGGCCGGCGGCGTAGTACGGGCTGGTCAGCACGCCCACCGGCACGTGCACGAAGTCCGGGTCGCCCAGGTAGAAGGTGCGGTCGCGGAAGGCGCGGCGCATCGATTCGATGGTCAGGTGGGTGCGCAGCGCCGGATCCAGCTTCGCCAGATCCCAGCCGGCGAGGATCTGCATCATCTGCGCCAGGGCCACGCCGCCGGAGGACGGCGGCGGCGCGGTCACCACGTCCCAGTCGCGGTAACGGAAGCGCAGCGGTTCGCGCTCGCGCACGGTGTAGCCGGCCAGGTCGGCGGCGGTCCAGCGACCGCCCTCGGCGCGCACGCCGGCGATGAGCTTCTGCGCCAGCGGGCCGCGGTAGAAGCCGTCGAAACCGTCGCGGGCCAGCAGTTCGAGGGTGCGGGCCAGGTCCGGTTGCCGGAACACCTGGCCTTCCTTCGGCGGCTGGCCGCCGGCGAGGAAGACCGCGCGCGTGCCGGGAAAGCGCTCCATCACCTCGCGGCGCGCGGTGTAGCCGCGCTCCAGGCGCGCATACACCGGGAAGCCATCGCGGGCCAGGCGGATCGCCGGGGCCAGGCTCTCGGCCAGCGGCAGGCGCCCGTACTTCTCCGCCACGTGGACCAGCGCCGCGGGCAGGCCCGGGATCGCCGCCGCCCACGGGCCATCCTCGGCCCGTTCCGAATCGAGCTTGCCGTCCGCGGTGCGGTAGCGGTCGGCGGTGGCCGCAGCCGGCGCGATCTCGCGCGCATCGATGAACACGTCGCGACCGCCGTCCTGCTGGTGCAGCAGGAAGAATCCGCCGCCGCCCAGGCCGGAACTGATCGGCTCGACCACCGACAGCGCGGCCGACACCGCCACCGCCGCATCGAAGGCGTTGCCGCCGCGGTCCAGCACTTCGAAGCCGGCGTCGGTGGCCAGGCGATGGGCGCTGGCGATGGCCGCCTGCCCGGGCCGCTGCGCCAGCGCTTCCCTGCCCGCTGCGCCATCGGCGGCGGGCGCGGCGACGGCCGGCAGGACGAAGGCCGGCAACAGCAGCACCGGCAGCAACAGCAGCCGCGCCAGCAGCGAACGGTTCGAGGGACGGGTCATCGGGCCTCCGGCAGGTAGATCTCGGGATGTTCGCGCTCGAGCCGGCGCAGCTTGGCCAGCAGCGCTTCCTGGCTCTCCGGGAATTCGGGGTCCGGGTCGATGCACTCGACCGGACAGACCACCACGCACTGCGGTTCGTCGAAATGGCCGACGCATTCGGTGCAGCGCGCCGGGTCGATCACGTAGATGGTCTCGCCCATCGCGATGGCCTGGTTCGGGCAGGCCGGCTCGCAGACGTCGCAGTTGACGCAGAGTTCGTTGATCTTGAGGGACATCAGCGGGGTTCAGGCGGCGATGCCGCCATCCTTCGTTCCCGCAAAGGCGCGGCCGCCCGTCGGGCGGCCGCGCACGGAACGGTCACTTGGCTTCGACGAAGACGTAGTCGGCACCGGTCGGCTCCAGCGCGACCTTGACCCGCGGGTTGTCGGCCGCGTCGCCGATGAAGAGGATGCGCACGCCCTTCATGGTGTCCGCCGGCACGTCCTTGAACGCCACTTCGATCAGGTCGGCCATCTTCGCCGAGGCCGGCGAACCGAAGGCCAGCAGGTTGCCCTTCTGCACGCCGCGGGCCATCGCGGTGGTGGCCGACTCGACCTGGCGCTCGTACTTGGCCGCGAACTCCGGGTCGGACTCCGGCGGCAGGTAGTACAGGAACGGGTTGTTGGTGACCGTGCCCATGTTCTCCTGCACCACGGCCGGCAGGTAGGCCTTCCAGCCCGCGTCGTCGTCCTTGGCCGGCGCGGTCAGCACCCTGGCTGCGGCCGCCTCGTTCGCCACCGGCGCCTCCTTCTTGCAGCCGGCCAGCGCCAGCGGTGCCACCAGCAGGGCGAGCAGCAGCGCGCGCATCGTCTTGTTCATCAGGAACCTCCCGTCGTTCTTGGATTGTTGCTTGGGTCTGGATACCGCCAGTTCGGGTACCGCTAGGAAACCACGCCACCCCGCCGCGCCTCGCGCAGGGCCTCGGTCACCGCCGGCGTCACGAAGCCCGAGACGTCGCCCCCCAGCCGGGCGATCTCGCGCACCAGCGAGGATGAGATGAAGCTGTATTGCTCGGCCGGGGTCAGGAACAGGGTCTCGACCTCGGGGATCAGGTGGCGGTTCATGCTCGCCATCTGGAATTCGTACTCGAAGTCCGACACCGCGCGCAGGCCGCGCAGCAGCACGCCGGCGCCGACGTCGCGGACGAAGTGCGCCAGCAGCGAATCGAAGCCCATGACCACGACATTGGCATGCCCGGCCAGCGCTTCGCGGGCCAGGCGCACGCGCAGCTCCAGCCCCAGGGTCGGGCCCTTGGCCTGGCTGGACGCCACGCCCACGATCACCTTCTCGAACAACGGCGCGGCCCGGGCGACCAGGTCGATGTGGCCGTTGGTGATCGGATCGAAGGTGCCGGGATAGACGGCGATGCGGCGGTGGGCCACGGGCTCGGGTCGTTCAGGGCGCCGGATTGGCGACGGCCAGTGTATCAGCGCGCCCTCTCCCGGGGCCACGATGCAGGGCCGCGCGCGCCTGCGCGGTACGCAGTTCGCGATGCAGGACCCACTCCGGCGGCGGCACCGGCACCTGCTGCAGCGGCGATTCGAGGTAGAGCCAGGCATCGGGCGCCAGCCGCTGCAGCAGCGCCGCCAGCACCGGCTGCCACAGGCCGGCGGCGAAGGGCGGGTCGACGAAGGCGATGTCGAAAGGCCCGGCCGCCACGCCAGGCCCGGCCAGCCAGCGCAACGCATCGTCCTGCACCACCTCGACCTGGGTGGCGGCGTCGAGGCGCTGTACCGCCGCGCGCAGGTGCGCGGCCTGCGCCGGATCGCGTTCGACCAGCACCGCGCGCGCCGCGCCGCGCGACACCGCCTCCAGCCCCAGCGCGCCGCTGCCGGCGAACAGGTCCAGCACCACCGCGCCGGCCAGCGCCGGCTGCAGCCAGTTGAACAGGGTTTCGCGGACCCGGTCGGACGTGGGGCGCAGGCCGTCCAGGTCCGGCACCGGCAACCTGGTGCCGCGCCAGCGGCCACCGACGATGCGCACGCTGCCGGCCGCCGCGCGGGCGGGCACGGGTGCCGGACGCCGGGGGGGAGGCCGGCCGTTCATCGGGCGGTCGTTCATGGGGTGGGGCCGGAGGGCGGTGCTAGCATTGCGCGCATTCTCCGACATCCGCAGGCAATGGTCAGTTTCTTCCGCCGCAAGAAGCCGCAGGACCCCGCGTCCGCCCCGGCCAGCAGCCGTTTCAGCGCCGAGGAACTGGCCGCCGCGTTCCCGCAGGCGCCCTCCGGCGCGAGCGTGGACGAGGTCGTCGTACCGCCTGCCGAGGGCGTCGATCCGGCCGCCGGCGCGGCGCTGGTCGAGCCGGTGGTGGTCGAGCAGACGGCGGCCGGACAGGCAACGGGCGGTGACGGTTTCGCGGAAGTGATCGTACCGGATGCCGGCAACGTGGCCGATGCGGCGCTGGCGATCGTGCCCGCCGCCGCGCCCGGCAAGCCCGGCTGGCGCGAGCGCCTGCGCGGCAGCGGCTTCGCCCGCAGCTTCGGCGGCCTGTTCTCGCGCAACCCCAGGCTCGACGACGACCTGCTCGACGAGATCGAGACCGCCCTGCTCACCGCCGACGTCGGCGTGGCCGCCACCACCGCGCTGGTGGAAGGCCTGCGCGGGCGGATGAAGGCGCGCGAGTTCGCCGACGTCCGGGCGCTGCTGGCCGCGCTGCGCGGCGAACTGGTGGCGATGCTGGCGCCGGTGGCGCAGCCGCTGGCGATCGACCGCGACGCCAGGCCCTTCGTGCTGCTGACCGTGGGCGTCAACGGCGTCGGCAAGACCACCACCATCGGCAAGCTGGCGCGCCGCTTCAAGGACGAGGGCCGCGGCCTGGTGCTCGCCGCCGGCGACACCTTCCGCGCCGCGGCCGTCGCGCAGTTGCAGGCCTGGGGCGAGCGCAACGGCGTGACCGTGATCGCCCAGGGCCAGAACGCCGACGCGGCTTCGGTCGCGTTCGATGCGCTGCAGGCGGCGAAGGCGCGCGGCGTCGAGGTGCTGATCGCCGACACCGCCGGGCGTCTGCACACCCAGGTCGGGCTGATGAACGAACTGGGCAAGATCAAGCGCGTGCTGCAGAAGCTCGACCCGGCCGCGCCGCACGAGGTGCTGATGGTGATCGACGGCACCACCGGGCAGAACGCGCTCAGCCAGTTGCGCCAGTTCCATGCCGCGGTCGGCGTCACCGGCCTGGTGGTGACCAAGCTGGACGGCACCGCCAAGGGCGGCGTGGTGTTCGCGCTGGCGCGCGAGTTCGGCATCCCGATCCGCTTCGCCGGCATCGGCGAACGACCGGAGGACCTGCGCGTGTTCGACGCCGAGGCCTTCGTCGACGCGCTGCTGCCGGAAGCGCTGGGCGGCTGATCCGGC
>CAZBDE010000115.1:0-8459 GCA_964490415.1 uncultured Pseudoxanthomonas sp.
GGAAGCTCTCCTTGTGATGGGCGAGGCACCACTTGGCCATGATCGAGCCGCCGCGCGACACGATGCCCGTCATGCGCTTGGCGGTCAGCGGGATGTAGCGCAGCAGCACGCCGGCGTGGATCGTGAAGTAGTCGACCCCTTGCTCGGCCTGCTCGATGAGCGTGTCGCGGAAGATCTCCCACGTGAGGTCCTCGGCCTTGCCGTCGACCTTCTCGAGCGCCTGGTAGATGGGAACGGTGCCGATGGGCACCGGCGAGTTGCGCACGATCCACTCGCGCGTCTCGTGGATGTTCTTGCCGGTGGACAGGTCCATGACCGTGTCGCCGCCCCAGCGGATCGCCCACGTCATCTTCTCCACCTCCTCGCCGATCGAGGAGCTCACGGCCGAGTTGCCGATGTTGGCGTTGATCTTGACGAGGAAGTTGCGGCCGATGATCATCGGCTCGCTCTCGGGGTGGTTGATGTTGCTGGGGATGATGGCGCGGCCGCGCGCGACCTCGTCGCGCACGAATTCGGGCGTGATGACATCGGGAATGGCGGCGCCGAAGCTCTGCCCCGGATGCTGCCTGCGCACGCTCGCGGGGAACTGCCCGACGAGCTCGGCCCGCAACTGGTTCTCGCGGATGGCGACGAACTCCATCTCGGGCGTGACGATGCCCTTGCGCGCGTAGTGCATCTGGCTGACGTTGGCACCGGCTCTCGCGCGCCGCGGCAGGCGATGGAGGTCGAAGCGCAGGCCCGCGAGCTCGGGGTCCGCGAGGCGCGCCTGGCCGAATGCCGACGAGGGACCGGCGAGCTCTTCCGTGTCGTTACGCTCGGCGATCCAGATCGAGCGCAGCGGCGCCAGTCCCTTGCGGATGTCGATCGCCACGGTGGGGTCGGTATAGGGACCCGAGCAGTCGTACACGGCCAGCGCAGGATTCTTCTCCGCGCCGAACGAGGCGGGCGTGTCGCTCTGCGTGATCTCGCGCATCGGCACGCGGATGTCGGGACGTGAGCCTGTAACGTGGATCTTGCGCGACGCCGGCAGCGGCGCGACGGCGGCCGAGTCCACCTTCGCATCGCGCGCGAAGAAACGGTCGTTGGCATTCATGGCAGCACTCCTCGAAGTTATCGCGGCGCGAGGAGCGGAAGCGGCAAGGAAAGGGTGGGCGCTTCACGCTTCCCTGCGCCGGCATTATCCGGATCAGGTTCCAAGGGTTTGATCTCACCCGCCAAGCACTGCGTGCCGGCCAGGACCCCTAGCGTGAGGTGAAGTGTACGCCATCGTGTGCCCTATGCTCGGCTGCGGACGCGGGCCAGGGGATCCGGCGGAGCGCGCCGTTGCCGGTTGTGGCCGCGGGGCGGACAATGCGCCGGCCATGCCCTCCGCTGCGCCCGCCTGCCCCTCCAAGGCGCCTGGCGAGCCGTTATATATTTTTCGGACAGATGGCAACGGTTAATGTCCGAAAAATATAGGTTCAATTTCGGCCTGCCATGAGAGCCGAAGAGGCTGCAAGCCTCTTCCGCGGCTCCAGGTATCCACAAGCGTAAGGGCCGTCACGATTGATGATGGGTCGTGGTTGTGCGTTGTCGTCAATCAACCGGTGCGAAAGTAGCTGCGAATCACAATGGCAAGCCGCCTGTAGAGTAGCTTCCGGAAAGTCGGATAAAACTGCACGTTTGCATTGAGCCAGCCATCCAGCATGCCGGCACCTCCAGCCATCCAACAGGCCGATCTGTTCCGCCATGTCAGCGTGGAGAAGGCCATCCTCTATCGCTGCGTGATGGAGACCTTCGCCGCAGCCAAACGCCAGTTCCGCCTGCACCTTCGACCTGACGAAGTGCTGGCCGAGGGAATCTGGAATACGCAGGTGCCGCGTATCGAGGACGTACAGGCCGCGCTGGCCCAGCTCACCGAGTGGGGCAACCTCGAATCACAGCCCGACACGACGCGCGTTGCCAGCCTGAGCGACTT
Source organism: uncultured Pseudoxanthomonas sp. (assembly GCA_964490415.1). GTDB lineage: Bacteria > Pseudomonadota > Gammaproteobacteria > Xanthomonadales > Xanthomonadaceae > Pseudoxanthomonas. Next base: position 1,958 of record CAZBDE010000115.1, read on the forward strand.
CTATCGCGCCCGCTTCCTCTACCGGCTGTCGCAGGGTGGCGAAGCCGTCGAAGCAGCGTTGGCCGCGTTCGCACGAACCCTCCAGCGCCGCGCCGAGCTGCAGACCGTGGCGCTGGAGGACATCACCGCCCAGTTGCAGACCTTGCAGGCATTGGCCGACGAAGCGTCGCCCGATGCCGCCAAGGTGCATGCGACGCTGCGCGACCTGGTGCGGGTATTCGAAAGCCTGGCCGACAACGCGCAGGCCTTCATGGCCGGCATCGGTCGCAGCCTCGAGCTCCAGCAGGCCCAGGCCGATGCGGTGCTGGCCTACAAGCGGCGACTGATCGACTACCTGGAGCGCTTCATCGGCGACCTGGTCGGCCGCTCCGGCGGTATCGCGCAACGCATCCAGGACCTGTCGCCGCGCATCGACCCCTTGCTGTGGCAGGCCGCCCAGCGTGAAGCGCGCGACAGTGCGCCTGGCAACGAAGCCGAGCAGCTCGACGCCAGTGCACGCGGCGCGCAGGCGTGGCGCGAGCGCTGGACCGGCCTGCGCCGCTGGTTCATCGGCCACGCCCACGAGCCCCCGCAGGCCGAGCTGCTGCGCTCGAAGGCGCGCGCCGCCATTCCCCAACTGCTGGCGGCCATCGCCACGCTGAACGAGCGCCGCAGCGGACGCAGCGATCGCTCGGCCGACTTCCGCGCGCTGGCCGGCTGGTTCGCCGCCTGCGCCAGCGATGACGAAGCCCACCGCCTGGCGCGCGTCGCGTTCGCGCTGAATCCCGCACGGCACTTCTCGTTGAACCCGGCACTGCAGGACGGCGCGCGGGAGCTGCCCGCCAACACGCCCTGGGCCGAGGCCCCGCCGCTGCGCATCCACCCCCGCCTGCGCGAATACGGCGAGGCCGCGCCGCGTGGTGTCATGCCGCGTGTGCAGGCCCGGGATGAAGAACGCCGCCTGCTCGCCGCGCAGTTGCGCGAAGAGCATGCCCAGGTCGAGGCCGCCCGCCAGCGCCTGGCCACGGGGCGGCCGACGCGGCTGTCCGAGCTGGGCTCGCTGGATACTCATGCCTTCGCCCTGTTCCTGTCATTGCTGGGCCAAGCCCTCACGGCGCAAGGCACGCCCGACGATGCCGTCGAACTGCAAAGCGGCGATGGCCTGCTGCGCATCGGCCTGCAGCCGCTGCAGGCCGACAGCCGAGCCGAGATTGCGACGCCCGCCGGCACGTTCGCCGGCCGCGACCACCAGATCACCATCACCCGGCTCGACGAATGACGGACGCCCGCAGCATCGCCCGCCAGCAGAGCCGGCATCGCGACGACGAACGCACCCAGGCCTTGCGCGCCTTGCTGATGACGCCGCTGATGACGCCGGCGCACGAGGATTTCACCGCCGTGCGTCGCCACGCCGACGAATTGCGCGCCTGGTTCGCGCGCGAGACGGGCTGGCCGCTGCACATCGAGCGCGATTGCGCCCGGCTCTACAAGCGTCCGGCCGATCTGCAGGACACCAGCCGCGGATGGCCCGGTTACGAGCGCCGGCGCTATACGCTGCTGTGCCTGGCTTGCGCCGTGCTGGAACGCGCCGACCCGCAGATCACGCTGCGCGTGCTGGGCGAGCGCCTGTTGCTGCTCGCGGCCGACCCGGCGCTGGCCTCGGAGGGGTTCCGCTTCGAGCTCACCGCCGCTCACGAGCGGCGCGAGCTCGTCGCCGTCTGCCGTAGCCTGCTGCAATGGGGCGCGCTGCGGCGTGTGGCCGGTGACGAGGAAGGCTTCGTGCACAGCGCAGCCGCCGGTGCCGAAGGCGGCGATGCGCTCTACGATGTGCAGCGGCGTGTACTGGCCGGCCTGCTGGCTGCCGTGCGCGGCCCCTCCACCTGGCCGGCCGAGCAGGCGCCGGCAACGCTTGCGGAACGCCTCGCCGCGCTGGTGACCGAGCACGTGCCGGACAGCGACGAGGGCCAGCGCACCGCGCTGCGCCACTACCTCGCGCGCCGGCTGCTCGACGACCCGGTGGTCTATCTCGATAGCCTGGACGAGGCCCAGCATGCCTATTTCAGCAACCAGCGGGGAGCCATGGCCAGCCGTCTGTGCGAAGCCGCAGGCCTCGCCGCCGAACAGCGCGCGGAAGGGTTGGCCCTCGTCGACGAGGATGGCCAACTGACCGACGTGGCCATGCCCGCCGAAGGCACGGAAGCGCACGCCACGCTGCTGGTGGCCGAGTTCCTGGCGGCCCGGCCCACGCCCGCCAGCCTCGATGACGTGGCCACCTTCCTTGCCGGGGCCCGTGGCCGCTACGGGCGTTACTGGCGCAAGTCGGCGCGTGAGGCTGGTGCCGAACGGGAACTGGCCCTCGTCGCAGTGGAGCGGCTGCGCAAGCTGCAACTCATCGCCCTCGACGCCGGAGGGGTCCGACCATTGCCGGCGTTGGCCCGCTTCGCGCTGGGCGAAGCCGACATCCGCACGCAGGCAACGACCGCCACCCCCTCCCTGTTCGACTTTCGATGACCGATACGTCACCAGCAGCCCTGCCGCAGCCCTCCCTGATTCGCTGGCAGCCGCTGCGCCTGGGGCTGGTGGAGCTCTTCCACTACGACAGCGAGGAATTCTGGTTCCGCGACGGCCACCTGCTCCTGCGCGGCAACAACGGCACCGGCAAGTCCAAGGTGCTGTCGCTGACCCTGCCCCTGCTGTTCGATGCCCAGCTCAAGCCCTCGCGCGTCGAGCCCGACGGCGACGCGGGCAAGAAAATGGCCTGGAACCTCCTGCTCGGCCGCCATGAACGGCGCATGGGCTACACCTGGGTCGAGTTCGGCCGCCTCGGCGAGGACGGGCAGGCACAGTACCTCACGCTCGGCTGCGGTCTGTCGGCTGCGGCGGCACGGGCGCAGGTCGATAGCTGGTTCTTCCTGGTGGAGCACTCGCGCATCGGCCAGGACCTGTGGCTCATGAACTCGAGCCGAGTGGTTCTGACGCGCGAGCGGCTGCGCGAGGCGCTCGAGCTTCATGCGGGCCAGGTTTTCGACACCGCAACGGCGTACCGCCGGGCGGTGGACGAGCGGCTGTTCCACCTGGGCCCGGCGCGCTATTCCGCGCTGATCGACACACTGATCCAGTTGCGCCAGCCGCAGCTGTCGAAGAAGCCGGACGAATCCAACCTGTCGAACGCGCTGACCGAGGCCCTGCCGCCTCTGGCCACCGACCTGCTGGCGGACGTGGCCGACGCGCTGAACCAGTTGGAGGAATACCGCCGCGAGCTGGCGGAGTACGAAGCGCTGGAGCGCGCCGTCGGCCAGTTCAACCAGCGCTACCAGCGCTACGCGGCCACGCAGGCAAGGCGCCAGGCCGCCGGCTTGCGCGGTGCGCAGACCGGTTTCGACAACGCCAGTCGCGAAGTGGGTGAAGGGCGCATGGCGCTGCAAGCCGCGCGAGCGGCCGAAGAAGCGGCCCGGATCCGTCATGCCGACAGCGAGGTCACGCTGGCCGCCAGCCGCACGCGGCTCGAAGAGCTGCAGAGCGATCCGGCGATGACCAGCGCCAAACAGCTCGAACAGGCCGGGCGCGAGGCGATCCGCCACGCCAACGATGCCGAACAGGCCGAGCGCTCGCGCCAGGATGCGCAGGCTCGCCTCGGCCGCGAGCAGCAGGCCAGCCGCACCCGCGCCCAGCGCGTCGATCACACGGTCCGGGCCTGGACCGAAATGCATGCCGAAGCCGTCGACAACGCCGAGCGTGCCGGCATCGCGGCCGGCTATGCCGCCAATCCCCTGGCCGCCGGCGATGCCGGTGCGCTGGCCACCTTGGCCCCGCTGGCACTGGACACCGCCCGCCAGGACCTGCGCCGCGCCACCACGACACGCCGCGAGCAGGTGGACTTGCTGCTGCGTCGCTGTGATGAAGCGGAACGCGCCGCCCAGGACCATGCCAACGCGCAGACCCGGCGCGACGAGCGCCAGGACGAAGCCGACGCGGCGGCCGCACGGCGCGAGGAGGCCGATGGCGCCGTCGAGCGGCACGGCGATCTGCTGGTCCAGGCCTGGCAGGCGCACCTGGACAGCCTGCGGCAACTACAAATTCTCGCCGGCGAAGACTTGTTGCAAACCCTGGTCACCTGGACCGCGAGCCTCGAGGGTGACAACCCCGCCCGCGCTGCCCTGCACGCCGCCCAGCAGGCCACCGCCCAGCGGCTCGCGCAACGCCATGCCGCGCTGCAAGCCGAGCAGCGGGCGCTCGAGGACGAGCGTACCGCGCTGCTGTCCGAACGTGTCCGCCTCGAGCACGGCGAAGACACCGCGCCCATCCCACCGCACTGGCGCGACCCCACTGTCCGCACCGCCCGGGCCGGCGCGCCGCTGTGGCAACTGGTGGACTTCCACTCCACCTTGCCCGATGCCGAGCGCGCCGGCATCGAGGCCGCGCTCCAGGCCGCTGGCCTGCTCGATGCCTGGGTCAGCCCTGACGGCACGCTGCTTGCCGCCGACGGCAAGCCCCTGGCTCACGACACGCATTGGCTGGCGCGCCCGCCGCAGGCGCGCTCGCTGGCCGCCTGTCTGCAGGCGGCCGCGCCCACGCGCGATGCACGGCCGGCTGTCGACCCTGCGGTAGTGCAGCAGCTGCTTGAAGGCGTGGCCAGCGGTGCGCACGACGATGTCGGCGCCGAAGCCTGGATCGGCACCGATGGCCGTTTTCGCCTCGGTGCGCTGGCCGGTGCCTGGTACAAGCCCCGTGCGGAATTCATCGGCTATGCCGCGCGCGCCGCCGCCCGTACACGCCGGCTGGAGGAGATCAGGCAGAGGCTGGATGCCCTGGCTCACGCCCAGGATCAACTGCAGCAATATTTCGCCCGACTCCGGGTCGATCAGGATCAGGCCGTCACCGAATGGCAGACCGCGCCGTCCGACGACCCCTTGCGCGCGGCCCACCTCGCCGCCGCTGCCGCGGCGCACGCGTTCCAGGCTGCCCGCCAGCGCCTCGAGGAGGCCGAGCTGCAGTTGCGTGAAGCCCACCAACGCCGGGAGACCGCCCGCCAGGCGCTGGCCCGCGATGCCGGCGACTTGTCGCTTCCGTCCGAGCGTCCGGCCTTGGACGCGATCGCCCAGGCGCTGCAAGCTTTTGGCGAAACGCTGCAGGCATTGGTCAACGCGATCCGCGAGCTGCGCGATGCGATGGCCGAGCACGCCCAGCAGCAGCACCGCGAGCAGGAAGCCGAGGCCGGCGCCCGGCAGGCCGATGAACAGGCGGCTGAGCGCGAGACCCTGGCCGCGGAGGCCCGCATCCGCTTCGAGACGTTGCGCGAATCCGTGGGGGCCGAGGTCGAGGAACTGCGGCAACGCTTAAGCCATGCCCGTGCGGCTGTCGTCGCCAACGAAACCGAGGCAAGGATGCACGGCGCAGACTTGCGTCACGCCGGAGAAGTCCGTGCGAAGGCCGAGCAGAAGACCGAAGACGCCGAAGCCACGCTCGAGGAACGCAGCGCCACGCGCCAGGCCGCGATCGTCCAGCTGCAGGGGTTTGCCGCCACCGGCCTGCTGCTCACCGCCTGGCCGGAGGCAGAGCCGCCGTCGCTGCACATGCCCTGGACCATCGAACCCGCGCTGATGCTGGCCCGCCGCACCGAGCAGGCACTCGCCGACGTCAAGGCCGACGACGAAACCTGGAACCGTGTGCAAAGCCAGGTCTCACAGGACTACACCGAACTGGGCCGCGCGCTGGCCGCGCTGAGCCACCAGGCCCAGGCGGAGACCAGCGACTACGGCCTGGTCGTGCGCATCGTCTACCGCAACCAGCCCGAGCGGCCGGACCAACTGGCGCTGCGCCTGGCCGGCGAGATCGCCCAGCGTCGCGAGCTGCTCACCGCGGGCGAACGGGAGGTACTGGAAAACCACCTGCAGGCCGAAATCGCGAGCGCGGTGCAAAAGCTGCTGCGCGACGCCGAGCGCCAGATCAGCGCCATCAACACCGAGCTGGAAAAGCGCCCCACCTCCACCGGTGTGCGCTTCCGCCTGCAATGGCAGACGCTGCCTGAGGGGGCGGAGGGCGCACCGGTTGGCCTGGAGGCGGCGCGCCGGCGCCTGCTCAACACGAGTGCCGACCTGTGGACCGTCGAAGACCGGCGTGTGGTCGGCGAGCTGCTGCAGCAGCGCATCGCCGCCGAGCGCAGCAGCACCGACGCCGACCAGGGTAGCCTGCTCGAGCAACTCGCACGTGCGCTCGACTACCGCCGCTGGCACCGCTTCCGGGTGCAACGCTGGCAGGACGGGCAATGGCGTCCGCTCTCAGGTCCTGCCTCCAGCGGGGAGCGCGCACTGGGTCTCACCGTGCCGCTGTTCGCCGCCGTCTCCAGCTACTACAGCCAGGCCGACACCGTCCACGCGCCACGCCTGGTGCTGCTGGACGAGGCCTTCGCCGGCATCGACGACGCGGCCCGCGCCCACTGCATGGCGCTGGTGCGCGAGTTCGATCTCGACTTCGTCATCACCAGCGAGCGCGAATGGGGCTGCTATGCCGAGCTGCCCGGCGT
>CAZBDE010000116.1:0-385 GCA_964490415.1 uncultured Pseudoxanthomonas sp.
CAAGCAGCTCGAGCGCGGCCAGCGCGTCACCGAGCTGATGAAGCAGAAGCAGTACCAGCCGATGTCCATCGCCGACCAGGCGCTGTCGATCTACGCGGTCAACGAGGGCTACCTGGACGACGTGCCGGTGGCCAGGATCGGCGCCTTCGAGGAGGGCCTGCACGCCCACTTCGCCAACACCAACGGCGCGCTGGTCGAGCAGATCAACAAGACCGGCGGCTGGAACGACGAGATCGAGGCGGCCTTCAAGCAGGGCATCGCCGAGTTCAAGCAGACCGGCACCTGGTAAGGCATTTTTGTAGGAGCGGCTTTAGCCGCGACAGGAGTCGCGACTGACGCAGCTCCCACGACAGCGAGAAAAAAGATGGCTGGCGGACGCGAAATC
>CAZBDE010000116.1:395-8449 GCA_964490415.1 uncultured Pseudoxanthomonas sp.
GGGCTCATTCTGAGCCCGCGGGATTCGGGATACGGGATTCGGGATTAGGCAAAGCGGATTGGTGAAGTGATCGGGCATTCGCTGTTGCGAATCCCCAATCCCGAATCCCCAATCCCCGCGAGCGGAGCGAGCAATGGCTGGTGGCAGGGAAATCAAGACCAAGATCAAGAGCGTGCAGAACACCCGCAAGGTGACGCGCGCGCTGGAGATGGTCTCGGCCTCCAAGATCCGCAAGGCGCAGGAGCGGATGCGGACCTCGCGCCCGTACGCGAGCGCGATGAGGCAGGTGATCGGCCACCTGGCCCAGGCCAACACCGATTACCAGCACCCGTTCCTGGTCGACCGCGAGCAGGTCAAGCGGGTCGGCTACATCGTGGTGTCGTCGGACCGCGGCCTGGCCGGCGGCCTGAACAACAACCTGTTCCGCAAGCTGCTCGGCGAGATCCGCCAGTTCAACGAGCAGGGCATCGAGGTCGACATGGTCACCGTCGGCCAGAAGGCGCAGGCCTTCTTCCGCCGGATCAAGGTGAACATGGTCGGCAGCGTCTCCCACCTGGGCGACGTGCCGCACCTGGACGACCTGCGCGGCGTGGTCAAGATCCTGCTGCAGTCGTACATCGACGGCGAGGTCGACCGCGTGTTCGTGGTCTACAACCAGTTCATCAACACGATGAGCCAGAAGGCCACGTTCGACCAGCTGCTGCCGCTGCCGCCGGTGAAGGCCGGCGTGCCGAACCACGACTGGGACTACATCTACGAGCCCGACGCGCCCACCGTGCTCGACCACGTGCTGATCCGCTACCTGGAGTCGCTGGTCTACCAGGCGCTGCTGGAGAACGTGGCCTCCGAGCACGCCGCGCGCATGGTCGCGATGAAGTCCGCCAGCGACAACGCGACCAAGCTGATCGGCACGCTGAACCTGGTCTACAACAAGGCCCGGCAGGCGGCGATCACCCAGGAAATCTCCGAGATCGTGGGCGGCGCGGCGGCCGTTTGATGCGAGTCCCTCGCAAGAGCCCGCACATCCTTGTGCGGACTTTTCAAGAAAACCATTGGCGACCCGGGTCGCGTAGCAAATTCAAGAGTCTGAGGAAATCACCATGAGTCAGGGCAAGATCGTTCAGATCATCGGCGCCGTCGTCGACGTCGAGTTCCCGCGCGCCGACGTGCCGAAGGTGTACGACGCGCTGAAGGTCGACAACACCGCCATCACCCTCGAGGTCCAGCAGCAGCTGGGCGACGGCGTGGTCCGCACGATCGCGCTGGGCTCGACCGACGGCCTCAAGCGCAACCTGGTAGCGACCAACACCGGCAAGGCGATCTCGGTGCCGGTCGGCGCCGGCACCCTGGGCCGGATCATGGACGTGCTCGGCCGCCCGATCGACGAGGCCGGCGACGTGCAGGCCTCCGACCACTGGGAAATCCACCGCAACGCGCCGTCGTACGAGGACCAGTCCTCGGGCAACGAGCTGCTGGAGACCGGGATCAAGGTGATCGACCTGATGTGCCCGTTCGCCAAGGGCGGCAAGGTCGGCCTGTTCGGCGGCGCCGGCGTGGGCAAGACCGTGAACATGCTCGAACTCATCAACAACATCGCCAAGCAGTACTCGGGTCTTTCCGTGTTCGCGGGCGTCGGCGAGCGCACCCGCGAGGGCAACGACTTCTACCACGAGATGATCGAGTCCGGCGTCATCGACGCCGAGAACCTCGAGAACTCCAAGGTGGCGATGGTGTACGGACAGATGAACGAGCCGACGGGCAACCGCCTGCGCGTCGCGCTGACCGGCCTGACCATGGCCGAGTACTTCCGCGACGAGAAGGACGCGTCGGGCAAGGGCAAGGACGTGCTGCTGTTCGTCGACAACATCTACCGCTACACCCTGGCCGGCACCGAGGTCTCGGCGCTGCTGGGCCGCATGCCGTCGGCGGTGGGCTACCAGCCGACCCTGGCCGAGGAAATGGGCGTGCTGCAGGAGCGCATCACCTCGACCAAGACCGGTTCGATCACCTCGATCCAGGCCGTGTACGTGCCCGCGGACGACCTGACCGACCCGTCGCCGGCGACCACCTTCGCCCACCTGGACGCGACTGTGGTGCTGAGCCGCAACATCGCCTCGCTGGGCATCTACCCGGCGGTCGATCCGCTGGACTCGACCAGCCGCCAGCTCGACCCGAACGTGATCGGCCACGAGCACTACGACACCGCCCGCCGCGTGCAGTCCACCCTGCAGAAGTACAAGGAACTGAAGGACATCATCGCGATCCTGGGCATGGACGAGCTGTCGGAAGAGGACAAGCTGGCCGTGTCGCGCGCGCGCAAGATCGAGCGCTTCTTCAGCCAGCCGTTCCACGTCGCCGAGGTGTTCACCGGCTCGCCGGGCAAGTACGTGTCGCTGAAGGACACCATCCGCGGCTTCAAGGGCATCTGCGACGGCGAGTACGACCACCTGCCGGAGCAGGCGTTCTACATGGTCGGCACCATCGACGAAGCGGTCGAGAAGGCGAAGAAGATCGCCTGATGACCGGCGCGCCTTCCCGCCAGCGGGAGGGCGCCACGAGGCGGGCCGCAGGGCCTGCTTCGCATCCCCAGCCTGAGGTCGTCGACCGAAGGCGACACGGAAGAGAAGCAGAGCATGACCACCACCATCCGTTGCGACATCGTCAGCGCCGAGCAGGAGATCTTCCACGGCGAGGCCACCCTGGTCGTGGCCACCGGCGAGCTGGGCGAACTGGGCATCGCGCCGCGCCACGCGCCGCTGATCACCCGGCTCAAGCCCGGCAAGATCGTGGTGACCCTGCCCGACGGCACGCAGCTGGACTTCGCCATTTCCGGCGGCATCCTCGAGGTGCAGCCGCAGGTGGTGACCGTGCTGGCCGACACCGCGATCCGCGCCCAGGACATCGACGAGGCCGCGGTGCGCAAGGCCAAGGACGAGGCCGAGCGCGTGCTGGCCAACCGCGGCGAGGCGGTCGAAGTGGCCGAAGCGCAGAAGCGCCTGGCCGAGGTCTCCGCCCAGCTGCAGGCCCTCGAGCGCCTGCGCCGCAACCTCAAGCACTGAGCCGGCCCGGCCCGAAGGCCGGACCCGCAGCACCCGCAACGCCGGCCGCATGGCCGGCGTTCGCGTTCCTGCGCCCCGCGCTAGACTCACGGGGTTCCCGCACCCCACAGCACGCCATGACCATCACCCCCCAGGAAGCCCTCCAGCGCACCATCGAGCACCGCGAGATCTTCCATGACGAAATGGTCGCGCTGATGCGCCAGATCATGCGCGGCGACGTCTCCCCGGTGATGACCGCCGCCCTCCTCACCGGCCTGCGGGTGAAGAAGGAAACCGTCGGCGAGATCGCCGGCGCCGCCCAGGTGATGCGCGAATTCTCCCGCACCGTGGACGTGGCCGACCGTACCCGCCTGGTCGACATCGTCGGCACCGGCGGCGACGGTTCGCACACCTTCAACATTTCCACCTGCTCCATGTTCGTGGCCGCCGGCGCCGGCGCCCGCGTGGCCAAGCACGGCAACCGCAGCGTGTCGTCGAAGTCCGGCAGCGCCGATGTGCTCGAAGCGCTGGGCGCCCGCATCGAACTGCAGCCGGAGCAGGTCGCCGCATCGATCGAGCGCTGCGGCATCGGCTTCATGTTCGCCCCGGTCCACCACCCGGCGATGAAGGTCGTCGCGCCGGTGCGTCGCGAGATGGGCGTGCGCACCATCTTCAACATCCTCGGCCCGCTGACCAATCCGGCCGGCGCGCCGAACATCCTGATGGGCGTGTTCCACCCCGACCTGGTCGGCATCCAGGCCCGCGTGCTGCAGGAACTCGGTGCCGAGCGCGCCCTGGTGGTCTGGGGCCGCGACGGCATGGACGAACTCTCGCTGGGCGCGGCGACCATGGTCGGCGAGCTGCGCGACGGGGAAGTGCGCGAATACGAGGTCCATCCCGAGGATTTCGGCATCGCCATGTCCGCCAGCCGCAACCTGAAGGTGGCCGACGCCGCCGAATCGCGCGGCATGCTGCTGGGCGTGCTCGACGGCGCGCCCGGCCCGGCGCGCGAGATCGTCGCCCTCAATGCCGCCGCCGCCCTGTACGTGGCCGGCGTGGCCGTGGACATCGACGACGGCCTGGTCCGTGCCCGCCAGGCGCTCGACAGCGGCGCCGCGCGGCAGGCGCTGGCGCGCTATGTCGAGACGACGAATGCATTGGCCGCGGAGACGGCCGCTCCGTGAGCGGCCGTGCGTGCGTCCGCCTCGTGCGAGAATGACCGTCCGCCGCGAACAGGCCCGCGACAGCCGATGAGCGACATCCTCCAGACCATCCTCGCCCGCAAGGACGAAGAGATCGCCGCACGCCGCGCCGGCCTGCCGCTGGCCGAGGTCGCCGCCCGCGCCCGCGATGCCGGCCCGGTGCGAGGCTTCGCCGCCGCGCTGCAGGCCGCCATCGCCCACGGCGACCCGGCGGTGATCGCCGAGGTGAAGAAGGCCAGCCCGTCCAGGGGCGTGATCCGGCCGGAGTTCCGCCCGGCCGAGATCGCGGTGAGCTACGAGTTCGGCGGCGCGGCCTGCCTGTCGGTGCTCACCGACGTCGATTTCTTCCAGGGCGCCGACGACTACCTGCGGCAGGCGCGCGCGGCCTGCACCCTGCCGGTGCTGCGCAAGGACTTCACCGTCGATCCCTACCAGGTGCACGAGGCGCGCATGCTCGGTGCCGATTGCATCCTGCTGATCGTCGCCGCGCTCGACGACGCGCGGCTGGCCGACCTGTCCGGCCTGGCCCTGGAGCTGGGCATGGACGTGCTGGTCGAGGTCCACGACATCGACGAACTCGAGCGCGCGCTCCAGGTGCCGGTGCCGCTGGTCGGCATCAACAACCGCAACCTGCGCACCTTCGAGGTTTCGCTCGACACGACCCTGTCGATGAAGGACGCGGTGCCGCGCGACCGCCTGCTGGTCACCGAGAGCGGCATCCTGGCCCACGAGGACGTGGCGAGGATGCGCGCCGCCGGCGTGCACGCCTTCCTGGTCGGCGAGACCTTCATGCGCGCCGAGGAGCCGGGCGAAGCGCTGCGGCAGCTGTTCTTCGAATCATGAGCGGCGGACCGTACCCGCCCCCGCGCGAGGGCGCGCCGCTGGTGGTGTTCGATTTCGACCACACGCTCTACGACGGCGATTCCGGCAGCCACCTGTTCGCCTGGATGATCCGGCGCAACCCGCTGCGGGTGCTGGCCGCGCTGCTGGCCACGCCGGTGCTGGGGCCGATGGTGGCGTGCCTGCCGACCCGGCGCTGGGGCATCTCCGGCTATGTCTGGATCGGCAGTTTCGGCGTGCACCGGGTGCGGGAATTCGACCGGGTGATCGACCGCTACGTGGCCCGCCACCGCGAGCGGATCGCCGCGCGGCTGCTGCCGGCGGCGCTGGAGGTGTTCGCCGGCCACCGCGCCCGCGGCGACCGCGTGGTCGTGGCCACGGGCGCGCCTCCGGAACTGGCGCGGGCGATCCTGGGCTTCGTCGCCCACGCGGACGTGCCGGTGGTCGGTACCGCGGTGGGGCCACGGCTGGGCGCGGTGGTCGCCACCCGCCACTGCCACAACCAGGAAAAGATGCGGATGCTGCGCGAGCGCGGCTACGGCGACATCGACGTGGCCTACTCGGACTCCTCGGCCGACCTGCCGCTGCTGCGTGCCGCGCGCCGGCCGGTGGTGGTCAACCCGAAGCCGGGCCGGGTGGAGATGTTCCGCCGCGAGCTGCCGCCGGGCACGCCGATCCTCAACTGGGGCTGCCGGGACCGCGCCGGCGAGCCGGTACCGCCGCCCTTGTAGGAGCCCCCTTCAGGGGCGACCCGGGGACATTCGGATGCAGCCGCGGTCAACGCGGCCGATCCGGAGAATTCGCGTTGATCGCGGCGCCTTCCGGCATGGTCGGGTCGCCCCTGAAGGGAGCTCCTACAGGGGCCACGCGGGGCACATGGGGTGGATCGCCAGGCTCAGCGGGTGCCGTACAGGACCACGGTCTTGCCGCGGGCGTGCAGCTGGCCGTCGACCTGGAGCTTCTTCAGCACCCGGCCGGCCATCTCGCGCGAACAGCCGACCAGGCGGGCCAGCTCCTGGCGGGACACGCGCATCTGGGTGCCCTGCGGATGGCTCATCGATTCCGGCTCCTTGGCCAGGTCGTGCAGGGTGCGCACGATCCGGTCGGTGACGTCCAGGAAGGCCAGGCGACTGGCCTTGCGGCTGGTGGTCAGCAGCCGGCGCGAGAGCTGCACGCCGATGGAATAGAGCAGGCGCGGGGCGTCCGCGGACAGCGGCCCCAGCATCAGCTGCTGCAGCCGGTCGCAGCTGATCTCGGCCAGTTCGCACGGGGCGCGGGTGCGGAGGATGACCTCGCGGCTGTCGGATTCGATGAACAGGCCCATCTCGCCCACGAACTCGCCGGCGCCGTAGTAGCCCAGGACCAGCTCCCGGCCGTCCTCCTCCTCGGCGATGATGCTGACCGAGCCGTTGACCACGTAGTAGAGGGTGCCGGCCGGGTCGCCGGGGCGGAACACGTCGGTGCGGTTGGGGTAGCGCCGGCGCTGGCAGTGGGCCAGGAAACGCTCGACGGCGGCTTGGTCCAGCGACAGGGGGCTGCTGGTGAAGCGCAGGGGAGTCACGGCGATGTTCCTGGTTTTCATTGGATAAGGCGCCCGAAAGATAGCCGGCCGCGGGCCGGCCGGCAAACCCGGCGCGGACATGCATACCGCGGTCGCCGGCTTTGCCCCATAATGCCGCGTTTTCCCCCCAGAGGCATGACCGCCGTGGTCAAACCGCTGCCGCGCCTGAGGCTGCAAGGCTTCAACAACCTGACCAAGGCGCTGAGCTTCAACATCTACGACGTCTGCTACGCGGTCTCCGAGGACGAGCGCCAGCGCTACATCGAGTACATCGATGAGGCGTACAACGCCGACCGCCTGACCCAGATCCTGACCGACGTGGCCCAGATCATCGGCGCCAACATCCTCAACGTGGCCCGCCAGGACTACGACCCGCAGGGCGCGTCGGTGACCATCCTCATTTCCGAGGAGCCGGTGATCGACAAGAAGCAGGCCGGCAAGGAGGTCATCTCCGAGGCGGTGGTCGCGCACATGGACAAGAGCCACATCACCGTCCACACCTACCCGGAGACGCACCCGCAGAACGGCATCGCCACCTTCCGCGCGGACATCGACGTGGCCACCTGCGGCGTCATCTCGCCGCTGAAGGCGCTGAACTACCTGATCGAGAGCTTCGAGTCCGACATCGTGGTGATGGACTACCGCGTGCGCGGCTTCACCCGCGACATCAAGGGCAAGAAGCACTACATCGACCACAAGATCAACTCGATCCAGGACTACCTGGCCAAGAACATCCGTTCGCGCTACGAGATGATCGACGTCAACGTCTACCAGGAGAACATCTTCCACACGAAGATGCACCTGAAGGAGTTCGACCTGGACACCTACCTGTTCGAGGAGAAGGCGCGCAACCTCTCGTTCAAGGAGCGCATGCGGATCGAGGCGCTGCTCAAGCGCGAGATCGAGGAGCTGTTCCACGGGCGCAACCTGTCGGAATGACCGGGTCCCGCGCCTTCGGGTCGCGGGGGATTCAGGCGGGCGTTGCGAACATGGCGCCCGACATCGCGGGACGACCCGCGCGCGGCGCCAGCCGCGGACAAGGACCGACGGCGGTCCGGAGCCAGGCTCCGGACCGTTTTTTTTTGCATTCCGCAAGGAGGAAGCGACGATGGCGTGGACGTACCTGTTGCTGGCCGGCCTGTTCGAGATCGGCTTCGCCCTGGGCCTGAAGCACACCGACGGCTTCACCCGGCTGTGGCCGAGCCTGGGCACCGCGGCGGCGGCGGCGGCCAGCCTGTACCTGATGACCCTGGCGATGCGGACGATCCCGGTGGGCACGGCCTACGCGGTCTGGACCGGCATCGGCGCATGCGGCGTGGCCCTGCTGGGAATCGCGCTGCTGGGCGAGAGCGCCGCGCCGGCCCGCCTGGCCTGCATCGGCCTGATCGTGGCCGGAGTGATCGGCCTGAAACT
>CAZBDE010000117.1:0-8307 GCA_964490415.1 uncultured Pseudoxanthomonas sp.
TCACCTTCACCATGGACGCGCTGCCGGGCACGCCGCAGATCCAGAACATCATCCCGACCGCCTTCTTCGGCACCACCGCCTGGGCCGCACCGGTGCTGGGCACGCTCGGCGGCGTGTTCATCCTGGCCCTGGGCATGACCTACCTGGAATGGCGCCGGCGCGCGGCCGTGCGCAACGGCGACGGCTACGCCAGCGGCGTGGAACTGCGCAACGAACCGGAGCCGTTCCGCGGCGACCGCCTGGCCCATCCGCTGGTGGCGGTGCTGCCGCTGCTGCTGGTCGGCGTGTCCAACTTCCTGCTCACCCGCTGGATCCCGAGACTGTACGGGACCACCCACGAGTTCATCCCCTCGGTGATCGGCAGCCCCGCGCCGGTGGTGCAGGAAGTGGCCAGGATCGCAGCGATCTGGGCGGTGCAGGGCGCACTGCTGGTCGGCATCCTGACCGTGCTGGCGTTCGCCTGGAAGCCGGTGGCGGCCAGCTTCGCCGAGGGCACCAAGCACGCGGTCAACGGCGCGATGCTGGCCTCGATGAACACCGCCTCCGAATACGGCTTCGGCGCGGTCATCGCCGCCCTGCCCGGCTTCCTGGTGGTGGCCGACGCACTGGGCGCGATCCCGAACCCGCTGGTCAACCAGGCCGTCTCGATCACCGTGCTGGCCGGCATCACCGGCTCGGCCTCCGGCGGCCTGAGCATCGCCCTGGCGGCGATGGGCGACACCTTCATCGCCAACGCCCAGGCCTACGGCATCCCGATGGACGTGCTGCACCGGGTCGCCTCGATGGCCTCCGGCGGCATGGACACCCTGCCGCACAACGGCGCGGTCATCACCCTGCTCGCCGTGACCGGCCTGACCCACCGCCAGTCCTACAAGGACATCTTCGCCATCACCATCATCAAGACCCTGGCGGTGTTCTTCATCATCGGCGTGTACTACGCCACCGGCTGGGTCTGACCAGAGCGGAAGATGCCCCCGCCCCAAAGGCGCCAAGCCACGTCTGGAGGGTCCGTCGCGATGCCTCCTGACGCGAAGTAAAGGAGGAGGCAGCGGCCGCAGGCCGCTGCCGGGGGACATGAGTGGCAGGAGGCATCGCGACGGACCCGCTCCGCCACCTCACCGCATCCTTAAGCTTTCCCACGCGCCATCCCAAGCGCACATCCCCGATCAGCGCGCCCCTGCCGCCGCACTCTCGACCGGACCCACCGCCAAGGCCGGCGCCGGCCCCGCCCCGCATTCCCCGCCAAGCAGCCGCGAACGCTGCAGCCAGTCACGGTCCGGGTAGTAGGCGAACACGAAGGTGCCGTCGCGGATCGAATCGATCAGCTGCCGTGCCACCTGCGGCCGCACCGCCGGGCAGCCGAGGCTGCGGCCCAGGCGGCCCTGCAGCTTCGCCGCAGCCGGGTTCACGTAGGGAGCCCCGTGGATGACGATGGCGCGATCGCGGGCGCGGTCGTTGAAGCCCGGCTCCAGCCCGCGCAAGCGCAGCGAATAGCCGTTCCCGCCCATGTAGGTCTCCTGCGCGGCGAATCCGCCCAGGCTGGTCATGTAGCTGCCATCGCGGTTGGAAAAGCGCGTGGTCAGGTTCTCGCCGCTGTTGCGGCCGTGCGCGACCCATTCCTCGAACAGCAGCTTCTGCCGGGCCAGATCGAACACCCACAGCCGCGGTTCGGTGGACGGGCGCGAGTAGTCGATCACCCCGAGCCGCTGCGGATCGACGCCGAACTCCGGGTGGCGCAGCGCGCACGACATCGCGCGTGCGGCCAGTCGCAGCACCTCGCGGCTGGCGCCCGGGGCGGCCTGGGCGAGCACGCCGGCCAGGTCCTGGCCGGTCGTGTCCTCGGAAGTCCGCGTGGCCACCGCGATGGCCTGCAGCGGCGCGAGCGAGTGGTTCGGCGCGGGATTGCCGGCGGCGGGGACCAGCAGCGGACCCAGCGCCAGCCAGCGGGCGGCGGAAACGGTGAACTTCATGCAGCGGCACTTCGGGAAGGGCGGACGCGGACCCGGCTTGCGCCCGACCCGCGGTCAGAGACTGGGGCCGTCGCCATCCGATTCCAAGACCGGCTGCGACTGCTGTTCAGCATCCAGCGGGCGCATCGCCGGCAGGTCGGTGACCAGCAGGGTGGTGCCCGGGACCAGCGCATCGTACAGCCGTTGCCCGAACTCGGGCGACACCCGCACCGGCAGGCTCGGCTGCGCCAGCAGGTCCACGGGCGGCGTCGCGATCGCTTCGCCGGCGGCAGCGGGCCGGGTGTCCTGCAGGATCGGATAGGCGGTCCAGCGGTGCCCGGGCCGGGCCGGATCCAGCAGGCTGGCGTTGGCGCTGGTGCCCTCGCCCATCACGAACAGCGTGGTGCCGTGGAACGCCGGCTCCTCCGACAGCAGTTCCAGCGGCGCCTCGCCGATCGGCACGCCGGCGCGCAGCACGTAGATCCGCTTGTCGGCCAGGCTGACCACGATCCCGACCTGGCCCGACGGCGCGACCGTGTCGTCCCAGCGGTAACCGGGCCCGCCCGCCTCCGGCGTCGCCAGCGGCATGCCGCTGGCCGTCACCGGCGCCAGCAGCGCCGGATAGACCAGGGTGGTCGGCGCGGCACGGGCATCGGACACCACCACGGTATCGCCGTTGCGGGTGATGGCGAACAGCTTCTCGGCGAACGGATGCGGCAGGCGCACGCAGCCGTGCGAGGCCGGGTAGCCCGGCAGCGCGCCGCCGTGCAGGGCGATGCCGTCCCAGGTCAGCCGCTGCATGTAGGGCATCGGCGCATTGTTGTAGAGGTTGGAGCGGTGGTCCTTGTTCTTCTGCAGGATGGTGAACACCCCGGTCGGGGTGTCCTTGCCCGGCTTGCCGGAACTGATCGTCGACACGCCGATCGCGATGCCGTTGCGGTAGACGTAGGCGCGCTGCTCGTCGAGGCTGACCACCAGCACCACCGGCCCGGATGGCGCGATCTCCGGATGCCAGAGGAACTCGCCGGGCTTGAGCTCCAGCGGCCTGCGCGCCGCATCCTGGGCCAGCGCCGCGGCGGCGCCGAGCAGCAGGAACAGGGCCAGGAAGCGTGCGGCGCGGCGCAGCCCGCGCGGGTGGCCTGCGGTGCCGATCGTGCCCTTCGATGCCGCCATTGGCGATTCCCCCGATGTGTCGATGCCCCGCAACGCACCGCGGACGACGCGACGGCTGCAGCCCTGCCATGGATGGTAACCGCCCGTCCCCCGTCCCGTCGTCCCGCGACCGCTACGCCGGCACGTCAGGCCAGCAGGTGGTCGCGCAATGCGGCGTAGTCCGGCGGCAACGGCTCGGCGTGCGCCGGACGGGCCAGCAGCGCGGCCAGCGCCGGCGGCACCGCCACCGCGTGCCCGACCAGCGGCTCGACCACCGACTCGAACTTGGCCGGGTGGGCGGTGGCGGCCACCGCCCAGTCGCCGTCGATGCCGTCGGCACGCAGCGTCTCCAGCACGTGCACCGCGGTGGCGGTGTGCGGGCAGAAGACCTCGCCGTGCCGCTCCCGGCGCGCGCGGATGGTGGCGCGGATGGTGGCGTCGTCGACGGCGATGGCGGTGAACGCCGCGCGCAGCGCCGCATCGTCGCCGGCGTACAGCCAGCGCAGGCGTTCGAAGTTGCTCGGCGCGCCCACGTCCATGGCGTTGGCCAGGGTGGCCACGCTGGCGCGCGGCGCGTAGTCGTCGCCGGCGAAGTATTCCGGCAGCACCCGGTTGGCGTTGGTCGCCAGCACGATGCGGCCGAGCGGCACGCCCTGCGCGCGGGCCAGGATCGCGGCCAGCGCGTTGCCCAGGTTGCCGGTGGGAATCACGAAGTGCAGTTCCTTGCCGGTGGCGGCCCGGTGCGACAGCGCCGCATGCGCGTAGTAGCTCATCTGCGGCAGCAGCCGGCCCAGGCTGATGCTGTTGGCCGAGCTCAGCGGCACCCGCGCCTGCAGCGGCGCGTCGTTGAGCGCGCGCTTGACCAGCGCCTGGCAGTCGTCGAACGAACCGGCCACCCGCAGCGCGGTCACATTCCCGCCGAAGCAGCCCAGCTGGTGCGCCTGCCGCGGGGACACCCGCCCGTCCGGGTACAGCACCACCACGCGCAACCCGGGCTGGCCGTGGAAGGCCGCGGCCACCGCCGCGCCGGTGTCGCCGGAGGTCGCCACCAGGATGGTCAGCGGCCGCTCTTCGCCGCGGCGGATCCGCGCCAGCGCGGCGGCGAGGAAACGCGCGCCGACGTCCTTGAACGCCGCGGTCGGGCCGTGGAACAGCTCCAGCACGTGGTCGCCCGGCGTGGCCAGCGGTTTCAGCGGCACCGGGAAGTCGAAGGCCTCGGCGCAGATCGCCGCCAGTTCCGGCGCCAGTGCGTCGCCCTCGAAGAACGGCGTCAGCAGCGCGGCAGTGGTTTCGGCCAGGTCGGCACCCGGTTGCAGGTTGCGGCCGGCCGGCAGCTTCGCCGGCACGTACAGGCCGCCGTCGGGGGCCAGGCCGGCGGCGATGGCCTCGCTGAGCGTGGCGACGGGCGCATTGTTGCGGGTGGAGACGTAGTTCATCGTGTGTCCGTGGCCTAGCGGTTGAGCCCCTCTCCCTCCGGGAGAGGGGTTGGGGAGAGGGTCCGGCGGAGCGCGGAGGGTCGAACCTTCGCGGCCCGCCCTACCCTCATCCGCCCCTTCGGGGCACCTTCTCCGGAAGGGAGAAGGGAACGGCGTTTACAACAGGTGCGCCCCCGGGCTGTCGACCGGCGATACCCACGCCTGGCTCTCGAACCCGGCACGCGCGAACGCCGCCTGCACCGCAGGCGCCGCGGCCGCGGCGCGCTCGCGTGATTCGAACCAGGCGAACACGCTCGGGCCGGCGCCGGAGATGCTCGCGCCCATCGCACCGGCGTCCAGCGCCGCCGCCTTGGCCGCGTCGAAACCGGCCACCAGCGGCGCGCGGCGCGGCTCGACCAGCACGTCGCGCAGGCCGGCGCGGACCAGCGCGGCGTCGCCGGCATGGCAGCCGGCCAGCACCAGCGCCAGGTTCGCGCTCTGCGCGACGAAGTCCTTCAGTGCATAGCTGCCCTGCAGAACCTCGCGCGCGCGGCGCGTTTCCAGCACCGCGTCCGGATGCACCAGCAGGCTGTGCCAGGCTTCCGGCACCGGGATCCGCACCAGCCGGTCGGCGGTGGCGAGCACCAGCCCGCCCAGCAGCATCGGCCCGAGGTTGTCGCCGTGGCGGCCGCCGCTGGCCACCGCCTCGCCGGCGAGGGCGAACGGATACAGCGCCTGCCGCGGCAGCGGCGTGTCCAGCAACGCATTGGCCGCCACCAGCGCGGCCACGCACGAGGCCGCCGAGCCGCCCATGCCCGAGCCCAGCGCGATGCCCTTGTCGATCTCGATCTCGAACCCGTACGGCAGGGCCAGCGCCTCGCGCATCGCCAGCAGCGCGGCGCCGGCGGTGTTGCGCTCGGCCTCCAGCGGCAGCGGGAACGGTGCGCCACGGATCGCGGCGATGCGCACCGTCGGCGCGGCGATCCGCCGCGCGGTGACGGTGTCGCCCACCCCCGCCAGCGGATGGCCGAGGATATCGAAGCCCACCGCCACGTTGCCCACCGAGGCCGGCGAGAACGCGGTCGCCTGGCGCTGCGCGCCGGCCGGGCCGCGCGCCGGCGGCGCCATGGGTTGCGTCGTCGCCTCGCTCACAGGCGCGCTCCCCGGCCGGCGGCCACGCGCAGCAGGTCGGCGAACACACCCGCCGCGGTCACCTCCGGGCCGGCGCCGGGCCCCTGCACGACCAGCGGGTTGTCGCAGTAGCGGCGGGTGGTGAACTGGACGATGTTGTCGGTCAGGCGCAGGTTGGCGAAGGCGTGCTCCCGCGGCATCTCGACCAGGCCCACGCTGGCCTGGCCCTCGGCATCCAGGCGCGCCACGTAGCGCAGCACCTTGCCTTCGGCCTTCGCCGTGGCCAGGCGCGCGGCGAAGGCTGCGTCCACTTCGTGCAGCCGCGCCATGAAATCCTCCACGCTGGCCTGGCGCAGCGCCTCCGGCACCAGGCTCTCGACCCGCACGTCCTCCAGGCTCAGGCCGCGCCCGGCCTCGCGCGCCAGGATCACCAGCTTGCGGCCGACGTCGGTGCCGGACAGGTCGTCGCGCGGATCCGGCTCGGTGTAGCCGAGCGCGCGCGCGTCGGCGACCAGCCGCGAGAACGGCACGCTGCCGTCGTACTTGTTGAACAGCCAGGCCAGGGTGCCCGAGAAGATGCCCTCGATCGACGTCACCCCGTCACCGGTGTCGAGCAGATCGCGCAGGGTGGAGATCACCGGCAGCCCGGCGCCCACGGTGGCCTCGTAGCGGAAACGCGCGCCGCTGGCCGCCGCCGCCTCGCGGATGGCGTCGTAGCGTGCCAGCGGGCCGGCGCCGGCCTGCTTGTTCGGGGTGACCACGTGGATGCCGGCGGCCAGCCACTGCGGGTAGCGGTCGGCCACCTCGGGACTGGCGCTGCAGTCGACGATGACCACGTGCGGCAGGTGCGAATCGAGCAGGTGCGCGGTGAAGCGGTCCAGGTCGAGCGCATCGGTGGCCGCGGCGAAGCGGCCGCGCCAGTCGCCCTCGATCCCGCTCGGGTCGAGCAGCTGGCGCCCGCGCGAGGCGATCGCGCGCAGGCGCAGGTCCAGGTGGGTCCGTTCCAGCAGGCCGCCGCGCGCACCCAGCATCTGGTCCAGCAACGTGCCGCCGACGTTGCCCGGGCCGATCACGCCCACCGCGAAGGTCTGCGGCGACAGGTAGAAGCCGGCGTGCGCGGCGCGCAGCGCGCGGGTGGCGTGGTCGCTGTCGATCGCCACCGAGATGTTGCGCTCGGACGAACCCTGGGCGATGGCGCGGATGTTCACCTGCGCCCGCCCCAGCGATCCGAACAGGCGCGCGGCCACGCCCGGCTGCCCGGCCATGCCGTCGCCGACCGCGGCCAGCACGCTGATCCCCGGCACCTGCTGCACGCGCTGCACCTGGCCGACCGTGAGTTCGTGGGCGAAAGTGTTGACCAGCGCGGCCTGGGCGCGGTCGGCGTCCTCCTGCTTGACCACGCAGCAGATCGAATGCTCCGACGAGCCCTGCGAGATCATCACCACCGAGACCTTGGCGGTGCGCAGCGCGGCGAACACGCGCTCGGCGGTGCCCGGCACGCCGATCAGGCCGGTGCCCTCCAGGTTCACCAGCGCCAGGTTCGGGCTCAGGGTCAGCCCCTTCACCGGGCCGTTGAAATCGCGTTCGGCGGTGATCCGCGTGCCCGGATGGTCGGGCTGGAAGGTGTTGCGGATGATGATCGGCAGGCCGCGCTCGATCGCCGGCGACATGGTCTGCGGGTGCACGACCTTGGCGCCGAAGTAGGCCAGTTCGCAGGCCTCGTCGTAGCTGAGCGATTCCAGCTGCACCGCTTCTGGGACCACGCGCGGGTCGGCGGAGAGCACGCCGTCGACGTCGGTCCAGATGTGCAGTTCGTCGGCCTCGAACAGCGCGGCGAAGATCGCGCCCGAATAGTCGCTGCCGTTGCGGCCCAGGGTGGTGATGCGGTCCTGCGCGTCGCGGGCGACGAAGCCGGTGGCGACCACCCGCCGCTGCGGGTTGGCCTGGCGCCAGCGGGCCAGGCGCTGCGCGCTCAGGTTCCAGTCCACGTCCACGCCCAGGTCGCCCTGGCTGACCACCAGCACGTCGCGCGCGTCGAGCACGGCGCAGTCCTCGCCCAGCGCGCGCAGGTGCTCGCCGAGCAGCCGGGCCGAGTAGACCTCGCCCTGCCCCTGCACCCGCTGCAGGACTTCCTCGGGCAGCCCGCCGATCACGCTCAGCGCGGCCAGCACCTGGGCCAGTTCGTCGAAGCGCTGGTCCAGCCATTCCACGGCGGCGCCGGCGTTCTCGCCGAGCAGGGCCACGGCGGCGCCACGGTGGCGGGCGCGCAGTTCGTGCCAGCGTTCGCGCCATTCGGGCTGCGATTCGCCGGCCGGGGCGGCGGCGGCCATCCGCGCCAGTTCGATCAGCGCGTCGGTCACGCCCTTCATCGCCGAGACCACGGCGACCTGCACGGTTTCGTCGCGCGCCAGCAGCAGGCCGGCCACATGCCGGTAGCGCTCGGCATCGGCCACCGAGGTGCCGCCGAACTTGTGCACGACGGTGCGCGCCGGCGTAGCGGCGGTGGGTGCGGCGGGTTGGGCGTGTGCGGCGGGCGACGACATGGAGGACCTCGGTGGTGGAGGCCCCGCGCGCATCCGGCAGCGGGTCGCCCCGCTCCCTGATCCAGGTGCGGGGCCGTGGTTTCGCGGGTTACACGAAGACGACGGACCGCACCGGGC
>CAZBDE010000118.1:0-8242 GCA_964490415.1 uncultured Pseudoxanthomonas sp.
GCCCTCTTGAAAACCAACTTCCAAATCAATCACTTGGAGGGAGTTTCTTGAGAGGTTGAGGTGCAAACCGACCAACCTTGTAGATCCTGGAGAAATCACGATGACCAACGCGACTATGGCACTGGCCGAGCTGGCCGACAAAGGCGCCGACATCGACGTGCTGCGCCAGATGGTGCAGTTCGCCGCGCAACGGCTGATGGAGCTGGAGGCCGACACGCTGTGCGGTGCCGGCTACGACGAGAAGAGCGCTTCGCGGATCAACAGCCGCAACGGCTACCGCGAGCGGCCCTGGGAGACCCGCGCCGGCACGCTCGAGCTGAAGACTCCCAAGCTGCGCCAGGGCAGCTACTACCCGGCCTTTCTGGAGCCGCGCCGTATGGCCGAGAAGGCGCTGGCTGCGGTCATCCAGGAGGCCTACATCCACGGCGTGTCCACCCGCTCGGTGGACGAACTGGTCAAGGCCATGGGCATGAGCGGCATCTCCAAGAGCCAGGTCTCGCGGTTGTGCGCGGAGCTGGACGAACGGGTGGGCCAATTCCTGAACCGCCCCATCGAGGGCGACTGGCCGTACCTGTGGATCGATGCGACCTACGTGAAGACGCGCGAGGCCGGCTCGATCGTCAGCGTGGCCGTGATAGTGGCCGTGGCAGTCAATACCGAGGGCCAGCGCCAGGTGATCGGCATGAAGGTCGGCCCCAGCGAGGCCGAGACGTTCTGGACCGAATTCCTCAGGAGCCTGACGCGCCGCGGCCTGCGCGGGGTGCGCCTGGTGATCTCCGACGCGCACGAGGGGCTGAAGGCGGCCGCCGCCAAGGTGCTCAAGGCCACCTGGCAGCGCTGCCGGGTGCACTTCATGCGCAATGCCCTGGCACATGCCAACAAGACGCAGCGGCGCATGGTCAGCGCGGCGATTGCCACGGCCTTCGCACAGGAAACACCGCAGGCCGCGCACGCGCAGTGGCGTGTCGTGGCCGACCAGTTCCGAACGTCGCTTCCCAAGCTGGCGAAGTTGCTGGACGGTGCCGAGCACGAGGTGCTGTCGTACATGGACTTTCCAAGGGCGCATTGGCTGCAAATCCACAGCACCAATCCGCTGGAACGGTGGAACGCCGAGATCAAGCGACGCACCAACGTGGTCGGCATCTTCCGCAAACGACGCGGCCATCACAAGACTCGTCGGCGCGATGCTGCTGGAGCAAAACGACGAGTGGAGTCTGAACCGCCGCTACATGCAGCTTGAAGGCTTGCAAAGCTTGACCGAGAATGCGCCAACTCGGATGTCTGCAATCCAGCGCTGAGTAACGCGCACCGCAGCCTTCTCGGGCTCACGGACTTACACCACGCGTTGGGACACGATCCCCGGGCCACGGCTCCATCATCAAATCTGTGGCTTCCGCAGGGCCAAACTTGCTGAACAATGCCAACGCAGCCAGGGCCGCCCCATACACTGCGGTCAGGGTGCCAGTCCAACGCGCGAGGAGTACAACCGTGGACGACAAGATCATCGTCAGCAACAAGGCCGCACTGACGGCCAAGTACGGTAGTGCTGGCGTCGCCAAGGTCAAGGCGGCGGTGATTGCGCTGATCGCCGCCGACGCCAAACGCGGCCTGCGCTCACGGCTGGTGTATCTGGACGACGCCCAGGCCATGAAGCGCTGCAAGGGCAAGGCCGTAACCTCGGCCAGCGACGAGCGTCAGGTCAAGCTGGCGGTCGACGCCATCTGCCGCACCCTGGACCCGGAGTACCTGACGATCCTGGGCTCGGTGGACGTGGTGCCGCACCAGGCGCTGAAAAACGTTGTGCCCGACGACGAGGACAGCACCGTGCCAAGCGACCTGCCCACAAGTCGGGCAGTTCCATCCTTCGTGCTCGTCAGCTTTCGGAGTAAGGAATCTGCCACTGGACGGATAGCAGTGCGGCACGACTCGTTGGCTGTCGAGGCGAGGTCTTCAAGCTGGCAGCAATCAAGACCTGGCTCTTCTGTCGACAAATTGATCCCCGGAGATCCGACAAACCTGGGCCTCCTGGGCAGGGACCATGAGCAACGTTTGCACAATCAGGCCGCCATCGCCGCACGGCCGCACCGCGGCACGAGCGACTCGCTTCGCGACAGTCGATGCCTCACGCGGGCGCGGTGACCCGTTGCTCGGCTCGTCAAGGTTGCTGATCCTCCGCAAAGGATAGGGTTTGCCCCCGAAGGTGATGCGTATTACAAGAGCTTCCGCGCCGATGTTACCGGAGCGCCGCTTCAGGGGGACGGGTGATGGGCAAGATCCGTTCGGTGGTCTACTGTGCGGACGAAAGTCATGCCATGGATGCGGTGGTCCAGGGCGTGCTCCGGCAGCCCGGGCTGGAAGTGCGGGGCCGGTTCGTCCTTGCGTCCGATTCCGCCGCGGCATCCTGCCTGCCCGATGTGCAGATCGCTCTCCTGGTGCTCGCCGGGCCATGCGTCCCTGCCGCTTGCATGCTGTTGGACCGCCTGCGCGCTCAGCGTACCGCCGCCGTCGTGCTCGCGCTGCAGCTGCCTCCGGTCGCGATCGAACGCCTGATCGCCCACGGCGCCTGCGACTTCGTCGCCGTCGACGCGGTGGACGCCGAACTGGTCTTGCGGATGCGGCATGCGATGGGGCTCATCGATGCGGCGCCACCACTGCAGGCACCGGCCGCGGATGAGCGCCTGGAAGCCCCGCTCGCCCGCGGCGCCGACGACGGGCCCATGGTCGGTTGCAGCGCCGCGTTCCAGCGTTACCTGCGTCGCCTGCGCTTAATAGCCGGCTGCGACGCCGGCGTGCTGATTCTCGGCGAGACGGGCACGGGCAAAGAGCTGTGCGCGCGCGCCATCCACTACACCTCGGCGCGTGCCGGGAAGCCCTGGGTGACGGTGAACTGCGGCGCCATTCCCGGCGAGCTGGTGGAGAACGAGCTATTCGGTCACGTGCGTGGCGCATACACCCACGCCCACGCCGCGCGCAGCGGCCTGGTCGCCGAAGCGGAGGGCGGCTCGCTGTTCCTCGACGAGATCGACGCGCTGCCGCTGACCGCTCAGTCCAAGCTGCTGCGCTTCCTGCAGGAGAAAGAATACCGGCCGGTCGGCTCGAGCGCGCTGCGCCGCGCCAACGTGCGAATCATCGCGGCGAGCAACGGTCAGCTCAACTGCCGCGTCACGCAGGGCCGCTTCCGGCAGGACCTGCTGTTCCGCCTCAGCGTGCTCACGCTGGACCTGCCGCCCCTGCGCGAGCGGCGTGAGGACATCCCGGCGCTCGCCCGGCACTTCTTCGACCAGGCGCGGCGCGAAGCGGGACGGCCGCTCGGGGGCCTGACGCCCATCGCGCTGCGCCGGCTCATGGAGCATGACTGGCCGGGCAACGTGCGCGAGCTGCGGCACGCCATCGAGCGCGCCGTGCTGCTGTGCGAAGGCGACCTGGTGCGTCCCGAGGACATCGAGTTCGACGGGACCCCCGGCCGGTCGCCGGTGCCGGAAGGCAACGACTCCTTCCGCGACGCGAAGGCACGCGCCGTGCAGGTGTTCGAGCGCCAGTACCTGCAGCGCACGCTGGCGGCCAGCGGCGGCAACATCGCCCACGCCGCGCGACTGGCGAAGAAGGATCGCCGCGCCTTCTTCGAACTGATCCGCAAGCACCACATCGACACCAGCCCGTACCGCGCGTCCTGAACTCCCGGCCCTGAATGGCAGCGCGGCGCGCCCGCGCCCGTGCAGTCGCGCCACGCCCGCGGCAGGACAAATACAGCCACCCCCTGGGCACGCACATCCACCCGCGGCCCGCCTCCGGCCAGCACACGCCTCAGGCCGTGTACAGCGGATGTGCTTGTCCGGCCCGTCCGCGCGGCCGCCAGCGAAATCAAGCACTTGCGCGTGCCGCTGCGATGGCCTGCGGCTTGCACTGCAGGTGCGAACGCTTGCAGTCATGGCATGGGCCCCTCCGAGGAGACAGGAAGAGCGATTCGCCTGCTGGAGGCTTATTGGCAGGCGAACCCTGCCTCGTCCGACACGGCCGAAGGCATCCACCAGTGGTGGATCGGCCAGACGGCCGTGACGCGGCAGGCACTTGACGAGGCCCTGGGGCACCTGGTGCAGCAGGGGCGGGCGATGGCGGTGCGGGCCGCGGACGGGCGGGTCCGCTACCGCTGGCTGGCTTGAGGAGGGGCATGTGACGACGACGGCAGCAGACTTGCGGGAGGACCGCTAGGTGGCGAGCACCGACGGCATCGCCGCGGCCACGCGGGCCTTCCTCGGCCTGCTGGAGGAAGCCTGCCCGCGCCATCGCTTCCCGGGGCCGCTCGCCTTCTCGCCGGTGCATCCCGCCGTCTACGCGGACACCAAGATGCAGGCCGAGGGCTTCACGCTGTGCCTGTACCGCATCGCGCCCAGCACGGCGCGGCGCAACCTGCCGCCGCGCCTCACGCCGGAAGGCCGGCGCATGAAGCCCTCGCTGCCGCTGGACCTGTACTACCTGCTCACGCCCTGGGCGTCGAACCCCGAGACGCAGCAGCGGCTGCTCGGTTGGGCGCTGCGGCACCTGGAGGACACGCCGGTGCTGGTGCCGGCGCAGCTCAATCGCTACCTCCGCGAGGCCGACGTGTTCCGGCCCGACGAGGCCGTGGAGATCGTCGCCGACCCGATGTCGCTGGCGGACCTCACCAGCCTCTGGGACAAGCTCAAGCCGCAGTTCCAGGTCTCCATGACCTACGTCGCGCGCATGGTGCTGATCGACTCCGACCTGGTGCTCACCGAGGGCCCGCCCGTGCGCACGCGCGAGTTCGACTATGCGAAGGGGCCGCGATGAGCGCCGTGCCCGCCCACGTGATCGAGACCCAGGTCTACCACGCGCCCTTCGGCCTCGGGCTGTGGGACGACGTGCAGGGCCGCCTGGTCTCCGAGCGCCTGGTGGTCGACGTGGCGCGCATGGTGGGGGGCCGCGCCCGCCAGCCGGTGGTGGCGACCGCGAACCGCAGCGGCATCTTCGCGGCCCATGGCCTGCCCGCCCTGGTGGCCTTCGAGGCCGGCGCGCCCATGGCGCCGGTGCGGCACCTGGTCACCGTGCGCGATCCGCTCGACCACTACCTGCCGATGGCGCTGCAGGTCGAGCTGCCGGCCCCGGACGGGATCGTGCTTCCGGCATGCGTCGCGGCGCTCTGGCCCGACACGGCGGACGCCTCGCCCCCCATGGCGTCGCCGGCCTGGGTGCCGCTGCTGCCCGCGCCGGCCTACCCTGCGCCCTTCGGCTGCGCCGTCGTGCGCGCCAGCTGCATTGACGACGCCGACGGCACGCCCGCGCGCCACGTGGTGCTCGAGTTCCACCACGAAGGCCGCCTCCTCGGCCGCGCGGTGAGCGATGCGCGCGGCGAGGCGCTGGCGCTCTTCCCCTATCCGGAGCCGGCCGCGGCCCCCGTGTTCTCGCCCGGCTCGCCGCCCGGCCCGCCGACGCCGGCGGCACCGCTGGCCGCCGCCCGCTGGCCGCTCGACGTGGTCGCGCGCTGGCGCCGCGATCTGCCCCTGCATCCCGACGATCGCGGCCGCGCGCCGCTGCTCGAGCTCTGCGCGCTGCTCACGCAGCCGCTGGCCGACGCGATCGAGGACGCCTCCCCGCCGGTCGCCGTGCCAGAGGTCCGCCTCGCGCACGGGCAGGCCCTCGTGCTGCCCCGGCTTCGCATCCGCACCGCCTGAACAGGAAGAAGGAGAGTTCCATGCCCGAATATCTCGCCCCCGGCGTCTACGTCGAGGAGACCTCGTTCCGCTCGAAGTCGATCGAGGGCGTCAGCACCACCACCACCGGCTTCGTGGGCCCGACCCGCACCGGGCCGGTGGACCTCGAGCCGGACATCATCACCAGCCTCGGCGAATTCGAGCGCACCTACGGTGAC
Organism: uncultured Pseudoxanthomonas sp.; assembly: GCA_964490415.1. Taxonomy (GTDB): domain Bacteria; phylum Pseudomonadota; class Gammaproteobacteria; order Xanthomonadales; family Xanthomonadaceae; genus Pseudoxanthomonas. The sequence goes on from CAZBDE010000118.1 coordinate 5,885, forward strand.
GGCGAACCGCTGGACTACGACGGCCAGAAGTTCACCAACTACATGTGGCACGCCGCCCGCGCCTTCTTCACCGAGGGCGGCAAGCGGCTCTACGTGTCGCGCGTCTACAAGGCCCAGGGCGGCACCGGCATCGCTTCGGCCAGCCGCAATGGCATCACGGTGGCGGCACGCTATCCCGGCAAGGCGGGCGAGTACCGCGTGCGCATCACGGCGCGCAGTGGCCGCAACCTGCTGGGCACCAGCACCCGTGACGATCCCACGTCGCCGGGCACGCGCGTGCCCGTCACCACGCTGGTCGGCCTCTCGGACCGCGACGTCGCCTGGGTCCGCGACGCGACCGCCTCGCCCTCGGTGGCACCCTTCACCGGCCGCCTGTACGTCGTCGAGCGCAACCTGGACGCGCAGCCCTTCCCCTGGACCCTGGGCGGCGACAGCGTCTCGCCCGCGCCCGACGTCACGGTCGGCGACCTGCGCCCCAGCACCCAGCGCAATCAGGGCGACTCGCTGCGCATCGTCACGCTGGCGGTGACGGTCTTCGACGCCCAGGGACGCGAGGTCGGCACCTGGGCCGACCTGCCGGTGGACCCGGAGCACCGCACCGCCGGCATGTCCGACTCCATCTTCGCGGTGTTCGGCGACGATGCGGCCGCGCGCGGCCTGCCCATCACCGTCAGCGTGCCGGCGGGCATGGACGGCGTCGACGTGCTCGACGCGCTGTTCGACGCCAGCCCTTCGCCGCTGTACGACCAGGATGCGCTCGCCGCCGGCGTTAGCGTGGAGCTGTCGCTCTCCAACGGCAGCGACGGCGAGCGGCCCGAGGCGGCGGAATACGAAGGCAAGGACGACCCCGCCGCGCTCACCCGCACGGGGCTCAAGCAGTTCGAGGCGCTGGAGGACATCTCCATCGTCGCCGCCCCGGGCAGCACCGCCAACTACGCCGCCTACCGCGACAACGCCAACACCATCATCGGCCTGCTGCTCGCGCACGCGGCTACCATGCGCTACCGCATCGCGGTGCTGGACTGCGCCGAGCGCCAGACCATCGCCGATGTGCGCGGCATGCGGGCCAAGATCGATTCCAAGTACGGAGCGCTGTACTACCCGTGGGTGAAGATCCTGGACCCGATCACGCGCCAGACCATCTTCCTGCCGCCCTCGGGCTTCGTCGCCGGCGTCTATGCCCGCAACGACGTCAACCGCGCCGTCTTCAAGGCGCCCGCCAACGAGGTCGTGAATCTGGCGCTGGGCTTCGAGACCATGCTGTCTAAGGCGCAGCAGGACGTACTGAACCCGGAGGGCATCAACTGCTTCCGCTTCTTCGAAGGCCGCGGGATGCTGGTGTGGGGCGCCCGCACCGTGTCCTCCGACCCCGAGTGGAAGTACGTCAACCTGCGGCGCTACTTCGCCTACCTCGAGCGCTCGGTCGACCGCGGCACGCAATGGGCCGTGTTCGAGCCCAACGGCGAGCGCCTGTGGGCCAACGTGCGCCGCACGATCGAGGACTTCCTCCTCAACGAATGGCAGATGGGGGCGCTGCTGGGCGACAAGCCCGAGAAGGCGTACTTCGTGAAGTGCGACCGCACGACCATGACGCAGAACGACCTGGACAACGGCCGTCTCGTCTGCCTGATCGGCGTGGCGGCGCTCAAGCCCGCCGAATTCGTCATCTTCCGCATCGGCCAGTGGACGGCCGACCAGAAGATCTAACCGGAGACCAGCATGGCCGTCCTTCGCGATCGTCCCTACGTCCAATTCAATTTCCTCGTCGACCTGGGCAGCGGCAGCACCGACGGTCCCGAGGCCGGCTTCCAGGAAGTGAGCGGCGTCGGCATGGAAGTCACCGTGTCCGAGTACCGCAACGGCAACGAGAAGGAAAACAGCGTCCGCAAGATCACGGGCCTGAACAAGGTCACCGACGTCACGCTCAAGCGCGGCGTGATCGGCTCGCTGAACCTCTATGCCTGGCTCAACGACATCCGCAACGGCAACCAGAACGCCCTGCGCACGGTGACCATCCAGATGCAGAACGAGGACCACAGCGCCGTGGTCCAGACCTGGAAGCTGCTGCGCGCGCGCATCACCAAGCACACCAGCGGCCCGTTCAACGCCAAGGGCACCGACGTGGCGATGGAGGAACTGGTGCTGGCCTACGAGCGGCTCGAGATGGAGTGAGCGCGCCATGCGCAATCCCGACGCCATCCTCTCGCGCCGGCTCGCGGGCGTCGCCTTCGAGACGGCGGCGCCGCCGCGCCTGGACGAACTGCCGCGCATGGACGTGGCGCTGTTCGCCGGCTTCGCGGCGCGCGGCCCGGTGGGCCTGCCGGTGGCGGTGGAGGATGCGCAGCAGTTCGCCGCCGT
>CAZBDE010000119.1:0-8183 GCA_964490415.1 uncultured Pseudoxanthomonas sp.
GTCGGGATCTTGGCGATGTCGGACTTGCCCGGCTGCTCGTCCTGGGCGACTTCGACCTCGCCCTTGCGGGTGGCGACCTTCACCGCGACGATCTCGCCGTCGAACGCGCCATTGGCCTGCGCGGCCTGTGCGCGCTTGACCGACTCGATGGCGTAGGCGTCCTGCTCCTCGCGGGTGAAGCCGAACTTGGCCACCGTCGATTCGGCGAACACGCCCATGGCCTGGCCGTCGTAGGGGTTGGTCAGGCCGTCCCACGCCATGTGGTCCACCGCCTGGAAGTTGCCGTAGCGGTTGCCGGTGCGCGAGTTCGGGATCAGGTGCGGCGCGTTGGTCATCGACTCCATGCCGCCGGCAATCACTACAGTGGCCGAGCCGGCCTTGATCAGGTCGTGGCCGAGCATGATCGCCTTCATGCCCGAGCCGCAGACCTTGTTGATGGTGGTCGCGCCGGCGCTGGCCGGCAGGCCGGCGGCCAGCGCGGCCTGGCGGGCGGGGGCCTGGCCGAGGTTGGCCGGCAGCACGCAGCCCATGATCACCTCGGACACGTCGGCGGCGGCGATGCCGGACTGTTCCAGGGCGGCGGAAATGGCGGCGGCGCCCAGGGTCGGCGTCGGCACGCCGGTGAACTGGCCGAGGAAGGAACCGATGGCGGTGCGCTTGGCGGCGGCAATGACGATGTCGGACATGGGGGTGGCCCTCGCATAGGAAGCCCGATTATCGCGGCAGCGGGCCCCTGCGTGCCAGCGTCCACCCGGGCAGGCGACAGGCCGGGGCCGATTGCGGTATAGAACCGGGATGCCGGGAAGCCCGGCCGCTGGCCGCCCGGAATCGATCGGATGAGTGATTTGATGCACGTTTTTCGCCGTGACGTGGTGGACGCCGGCAGGGCGCGTTCGCTGCTGGCGGTGGCGATCGTGGCCACGCTGGCCACCGGACTCGCGGCCTGCGGCGGCGGCGGAAGCAACACCCGGCCGACCCCGCCGGCCGCGCCGACATCGCCGCCGCCGCCGACCTCTCCACCGCCCCTGGTCCAGCCGGCCATGGACGCGCACCTGGCGCTGACCCACGCCACCGCGGCCGAACGCCAGGGCTATACCGGCGCCGGCTACCGGATCGGCGTGATCGACAGCGGCGTCAACCGCAACCATCCGGCGCTGGCCGGGCGTGTCGCGGCCAACCTGGTCTACATCAACCCCAGCACCAACGACATGACCGTGGACGACAAGGTCGGCCATGGCACCACCGTGGCCCAGCTCGCCGCCGGCGCCGCGCTGGGGACCTGGCCCGGCGGCGTGGCCCCGGGCGCGACGATCCTGTCGGCGCGCATCATCAACGACACCCGGCCCACCGACGACGGCTCGGGGCAGGGCAACGAGGTCACCGGCGCGATCGGCATCAAGTCGATCCACCAGGACCTGGCCGCCCGCGGCATGCGGATCATGAACAACTCCTCGGGCGGCCTGTACTGGACCCGGGCCAGCGCCTCGGCGGCGATCGCCGACGAATACCGCTTCTTCATCCAGGACCACGATGGCCTGGTGGTGTTCGCCACCGGCAACGAGAGCCGCGCCGACCCGACCAACATGTCCGCGCTGCCCAGCCAGCCCGGCCCCGACGGCACCCGGCCGGCGGCCGACCTGGAGCAGGGCTGGCTGGCCGTGGCCGCGCTGGACACCTCCAACCCGACCCGGCTGATGGACTACTCCAACGCCTGCGGGCTGGCGAAGAACTATTGCCTGGTCGCCCCGGGCACGGTGGTGTACAGCGCCGCCACCGACACCGCCGGCAATACCAGCTTCTACTACGGCAGTGGCACCTCCTATGCCGCGCCGCTGGTGTCCGGCGCCGCGGCGGTGCTCTGGGAGAAGTTCCCGTACTTCGACAACGACCTGGTCAGGCAGACCCTGCTGGGCACCGCGACCGACCTGGGCGAACCGGGCGCGGACGCGGTGTTCGGCCATGGCCTGCTCGACCTGGGCAAGGCGCTGGGCGGGCCGGCGAAGTTCGACTGGGGCGACGTCACCGTCGACCTGGACGGCGAGTCGGCATGGAGCAACGCGATCACCGGCGCGGGCGGCCTGGTCAAGCGCGGCGATGGCACGCTGACCCTGGGCCATGCCGGGCTCTACCTGGACTACACGGGCGATACCCGGATCGAACAGGGCACGCTGCGCATCGAGGGCGACCTGCACTCCTCGGGCGTGCGGGTGGGCGCCGGTGGACGCCTCGCCGGGACCCCCTGGCTGGGCGCGGACCTGACCAATGCCGGCGTGGTGCAGATCGACGAGGCCAGTGCCGGCCGCGCCGGTTTCACCGTGGAGGGCGACTACGTGCAGAAGGCCGGTGGCCGGCTGTCGATGATCCTGGGCTACGGCCAGCTGCTGGTCGAAGGCACGGCGACGCTGGAAGGCGGCGACGTGCACGTGGCCGGCGTGCGCAACGGCTATGTGGCGCAGGCACGCGAGTACGTACTGACCGCCGACGGGGGGCTCACCGGCCGGTTCACCGGCGTGGGCGCCGCCGCGAGCCTGTTCCTCGACGCCACGCTCGGCTACAGCGCGACCTCGGCCTGGATGGACATCAACCGGCTCGACGTCACCGTGGCGGCGGCGAGCCTGGCCGACATCACCCCCGCGGCGATCGGCGCGGCGCGGCGCGTGGAAGCGGCGTTCGACGGGATCGACGCCCAGCAGGGCGAAGGGGGCGGCAGCATCGGCGAGGGTTTCATCCGCATCGCCGGGGACTTCCAGCGGATCGCCAATGCCGATGCGGCGCGGACCTCGCTGCGCAGCCTGTCCGGCGAAGCGCATGCGGCGGCGATGGCGGCGACCTTCGACACGCTGGACCTGGGGCGGCGCACGCTGTCCTCGCGCTTCGACGCGCTGGCCTCGGGCGGCCAGCGGGCCGGCGGCTGGATCCAGGGCCTGGCCGGCAGCGGCTCGTCCGGCACCGGCGCCGATGCGCAGTACAGCGGCTGGCTGGGCGGGCAGGACTTGAGGATGGAGGGCGGCATGGTCGCCGGCCTGGCCTTCGGCGAAGTCCGCAGCGACAGCCGCCTCGACGGGCTGGCCGACCGCAGCCGCGAACGCCAGGCGCAGGCGCAGCTCTACCTGGGCCGGCAGTGGGGGCAGGGCTACCTGCTGGGCCGCTTCGGCGCCGGCCAGTGGCAGCGGCAGATCGACCGCCAGCTGCTGCTCGGCGCGTCGACCTACGCGGTGCACAGCGACTACGACGGCGATTTCGCCAGCGCCGGGCTGGAGACGGGCTACCGCTTCGACGCCGGTGCGCTGAGCGTGGTGCCGTACCTGGTCGCCGAGCATGCGCGCGTGGCCAGCGAGGGCTTCCGCGAGTCCGGCGCGGCCGGCTTCGGCCTGCGCAACGACGGCAACGTGGCAAGCCGGTCGCAGGCGATCGCAGGCCTGCGGCTGCAACGTGGCTGGGGTGCGTTCGAACTGGATGGCTACGCCGAATGGCAGCAGACCCTGGCCAGCGACGGTTTGTCGCTGTCGGCCAGTTTCGTCGGCGTGGACGCGTGGTCGCCGCTGGCGGCGGCCGATCCGGCGCTGCCGGGCGGCCTGTTCGGCGTGTCGGCGCGGGCCTGGCTGACGCCGCGCTCGACGCTGTCGTTCGGCTACGACCAGCGCTTCGGCCCGCGCGGCGACGCCGGGATGGCGTCGCTGCGCTACGCCCTCGGCTTCTGACCGGCGTTGACCTGGTTGTAGGAGCTCCCTTCAGGGGCGACCCGACGACGCCGGATCACCGCTGCATTGAACGCGGCCGATCCGGGAGTGCCGCGTTGATCGCCGCTGTCTCCGGGCGTCGTCGGGTCGCCCCTGAAGGGAGCTCCTACAACAACATGGCAGGGCGTCAGGCCTTGCCTTCGAACAGTTCGCGGCCGATCAGCATGCGCCGGATCTCGTTGGTGCCGGCGCCGATGGCGTAGAGCTTGGCGTCGCGCAGGATCCGGCCGGTGGCGAATTCGTTGATGTAGCCGTTGCCGCCCAGCGACTGGATCGCCTCCAGCGCCACCTGCACGGCCGCCTCGGAGGCGTGCAGCAGGCAGCCGGCCGCCGCCGCGCGCGAGGACAGCCCCGCATCGAAGTCGCGCGCGACCTGGTAGGCGAAGGCGCGCGAGGACTGCAGCGCGGTGTACATGTCGGCCAGCTTGCCCTGCATCAGGCCGAAGGTGCCGATCGCCGCGTCGAACTGGCGGCGCTCGCGCACGTAGGGCAGGGCGATGTCCATGGCCGCCTGCATCAGCCCGATCGGGCCGCCGCTGAGCACCAGCCGCTCGGTGTCCAGGCCGCGCATCAGCACGCGCACGCCCTGGTCCACTTCGCCCAGGACGTTCTCCTGCGGGATTTCGCAGTCCTCGAACACCAGCTCGCAGGTGTTGGAGCCGCGCATGCCCAGCTTGTCCAGCTTCTGCGCGGTGGAAAACCCCTTCATCCCGCGCTCGACGATGAAGGCGGTCATGCAGCGGCTGCCCGCGTCCTTGCCGGCGGTGCGCATGTAGACGATCAGTACGTCGGCTTCCGGGCCATTGGTGATCCACATCTTGCTGCCGTTGGCCACCCACACGCCGTCGCGCAGCTGCGCGGCGCAGCGCATCGAGCCGACCACGTCCGACCCGGCGCCCGGTTCGCTCATCGCCAGCGCGCCCTTCCATTCGCCGCTGCACAGCTTCGGCAGGTACTTCGCACGCTGCGCGTCGTTGCCGTTGAGGTAGAGGTTGGACACGCACAGGTTGGAGTGCGCGCCGTAGCTCAGGCCGACCGAACCGGAGGCGCGCGAGATCTCCTCCATCGCCACCAGGTGGGCCAGGTAGCCCATGCCGCTGCCGCCGTATCCGGGGTCCACGGTCATGCCGAGCAGGCCCAGCTCGCCCAGCTTGGGCCACAGGTCCTGCGGGAAGGCGTTGTCCTCGTCGATGGCCGCCGCGCGCGGCGCGATCCCGGCCTCGGCGAAGCGGCGCACGGCCTCGCGCAGGGCGTCGACCTCCTCACCCAGCTGGAACGTTCGCATCGGGCCCCCTGATGGTTTCAATTGAACCCAGTGTAGGCCCAGGCGGGCCGGGCGACACGTGCGGGCGCAGCAAACGGGGCGGTATGGGCGGTTGTAGGAGCTCCCTTCAGGGGCGACCCGAGGCGGTACGGGCGCAGCCGCGTTCAACATCACCTGTCCGGAGGCGCTGCGTTGAATGCGGCGTATCCCGACCGCCTCGGGTCGCCCCTGAAGGGAGCTCCTACAAAGGTGGGCGGGGCGGCTGTCAGTGCTCGCCGCGCAGGTGGCCCATCCGCGGGCGGGTGCGGCCCATCGGCAGCTTCAGCTTGCCGATCGCGTCCAGGCGCGCCTCGGCGATGCGGTCGGCGGCGTACTGCGGGCTGATGCCCTCGCGCTCGGACACGTCGAAGATCTTCGTCACGTTGTGGTAGATGCTGCGGATCAGCCGCATCGCCCGCTCGCGGTTGTAGCCGTCGATCTCCAGCGACACGTTCATCACCCCGCCGGCGTTGACCGCATAGTCGGGGGCGTAGAGGATGCCGCGCCGGTACAGCTCGTCGCCGACGGCGTGGCTGGCCAGCTGGTTGTTGGCCGAGCCGCAGACGATCCTGACCTTCAGCCGCTCCAGCGTCTGCGCGTCGATGCCGCCTTCCATCGCGCAGGGCGCGAACACGTCGGCTTCCACGTCGTAGATGTCGCTGCACGACACCGCCTCGGCGCCGTACTCGCTCACCGCATGCTCGACCAGCTTCGGGTCCAGGTCGGCGACGAACAGCTTGGCGCCGCGCTCCTTGAGCAGCTTCACCAGCTCCATGCCGATGTGGCCCAGGCCCTGCACCGCGATGCTGGTCGTGCCCACGTCCTCGTGCCCGAACTTGCGCTGCAGCGAGGCCATCAGCGCCTGCAGGGTGCCGTAGGCGGTGAACGGGGCCGGATCGCCGGAACCGCCATGGACCTGGTGCACGCCGGTGACGAACTCGGTCTCCAGGTAGATCTGCTCCATGTCGTTGACGTCGGTGCCCACGTCCTCGGCGGTGATGTAGCGCCCGCCCAGCGCCTCCACCGCACGGCCGAAGGCGCGGAACAGCACTTCGGTCTTGTCGGTCTTCGGGTCGCCCAGGATCACCGCCTTGCCGCCGCCGATGTTCAGCCCGGCCAGCGCGTTCTTGTAGGTCATCGTCCGGCCCAGGCGCAGCACGTCGCGCACCGCGTCGGCCTCGTTGGCGTAGTGGCGCATGCGCACGCCGCCGACCGCCGGGCCGAGCACGGTGTTGTGCACGGCGATGATCGCCTTCAGGCCCGCATCGGGGTTGTTGCAGAAGACCACCTGCTCATGGCCGGACGTGGCGAGGGTTTCGAAAAGCATCGGTTGGCTCCGCGTCGTGTCGCGTGCGTCGGCGGTGGGGTCGCGACAGTGGCCGTGTGGCTGAGGTGGCGGGGTCGTTTCCGGCAATGCCGGGGCCTGGAAACAAAAAAGCGACGGGGCCGGGGGAGGGGCGTGCGTCGCGGCGGGCATTCTAACCCCAGCCCAGCGGGCAGTTCATTCTTTCTTGCTGAATACGGGGCAGGCAGGCGTCACGCTGCGGGGGGCTCTTCGGTTTCGGCTGAAAGCACTAGAATCAATGCCAAGTCCTTGATTCCGATGCCTGCATGAGCACCCCTGCCAGCCAGATCCCCGCCGCCCGTCCCGACGCCACCCCGCTGCGCTTCGTCACCGCCGCCAGCCTGTTCGACGGCCACGACGCGGCGATCAACATCATGCGCCGCCTGATCCAGGCGCAGGGCGCCGAGGTCATCCACCTGGGCCACAACCGCAGCGTCGAGGACGTGGTCCGCGCCGCGCTGCAGGAGGACGCCGACGCGATCGCCCTGTCCAGCTACCAGGGCGGCCACGTGGAGTACTTCAAGTACATGGTCGACATGCTCAAGGAGAAGGGCGCCGCCCACATCCGCGTGTTCGGCGGCGGCGGCGGCACGATCACCCCCGAGGAAATCCGCGAACTGGAGGCCTACGGCGTCGAGCGCATCTACCACCCCAACGACGGCATGAAGATGGGCCTGGTGGAGATGATCGAAGACGTAGTGGCGCGCGCCGCCACCGCCCGCGGGAAGGAGAACAGAAGCCAAAGCCAAAACCGGGGTCAGAGTGCACTTTCCCCCGGTGTGCGTGCAGGTGGTGGGGATGGCGAGGGGAAAGTGCACTCTGACCCCGGTTTTGGCTTTGGCTTCTGTTCTCCTTCCCCCGACGAAATCGGCATCGGCCGCGTGCTCAGCGCGATCGAGGACGGCGAATACACCGAATCGGACCTGTCCAGGCTGCGCAAGCAGTGGCAGCTGGCCGCCGGCCGCACCCCGGTGATCGGCATCACCGGCACCGGCGGCGCCGGCAAGTCCTCGGTCACCGACGAACTGCTCAACCGCTTCCTGTCCAGCTTCCCGGCCATGCGCATGGCGGTGATCTCGGTCGACCCGACCCGCCGCCGCAGCGGCGGCGCGCTGCTGGGCGACCGCATCCGCATGAACTCGCTGCGCAGCCACCGCGTCTACATGCGCTCGATGGCCACCCGCCGGCAGAACGTGGCCACCAACGCCGTACTCAAGGACTGCATCGGCTACCTCAAGTCGCTGGGCTTCGACCTGGTGATCGTGGAGACCGCCGGCATCGGCCAGTCCGATTCGGAGATCGTCGACCTGGTCGACTTCCCGATGTACGTGATGACCTCCGACTACGGCGCCGCCAGCCAGCTCGAGAAGATCGACATGCTCGACTACGCCGAGCTGATCGTGCTCAACAAGTACGACCGCCGCGGCGCCGAGGACGCCCTGCGCGACGTGCGCAAGCAGTGGAAGCGCAACCGCGTCGCCTTTGGCATCAAGGACGAGGACGTCCCGGTCTACCCGACCATCGCCAGCCAGTTCAACGACCCCGGCATCAGCTGGATGTTCGCCAACCTGTGCCGCCTGCTGCGCGAGAAGGGGAAGCAAGAGCAAAACCGGGGTCAGAGTGCACTTTCCCCCGATGTCGCGGTCACTGGCAGTGGAGACGGGAGGAAAGTGCACTCTGACCCCGGTTTTGCTCACTGCGACTTCCAGCCGGACATCGACACCACGCTCAAGGAGCCGCGCGCCACCGTGCTGATCCCCGGCGCCCGCGTGCGCTACCTGGCCGAGATCGCCGA
>CAZBDE010000120.1:0-8141 GCA_964490415.1 uncultured Pseudoxanthomonas sp.
GGGCCGACGTGGAAGTGGCCGACAACGGCCGCGAGGCGATCGTCGTCACCGAGATCCCGTACCAGGTGAACAAGGCGCGGCTGATCGAGAAGATCGCCGAGCTGGTCAAGGAAAAGAAGATCGAGGGCATCAGCGAGCTGCGCGACGAGTCCGACAAGGACGGCATGCGCATCTACATCGAGGTCAAGCGCGGCGAATCGGCCGAGGTGGTGCTCAACAACCTCTACCAGCAGACCCAGCTGGAATCGGTGTTCGGCATCAACATGGTCGCCCTGGTCGACGGTCGCCCGCAGCTGGTCAACCTCAAGCAGATCCTCGATGCGTTCCTGCGCCACCGCCGCGAGGTGGTGACCCGCCGCACCATCTTCGAGCTGCGCAAGGCGCGCGCCCGCGCCCACGTGCTGGAAGGCCTGACCGTCGCCCTGGCCAACATCGACGAGATGATCGAGCTGATCAAGACCTCGGAAAGCCCGCAGGTGGCCAAGGAGCGCATGCTCGGCCGCAGCTGGGAGCCGGGCCTGGTCGGCGCGCTGCTGGCCGCGACCGGCGCCGAGGCGTCCAAGCCGGACGACCTGCCGGCGGGCGTCGGCCTGGTCGAGGGCATGTACCGCCTCACCGAGATCCAGGCCCAGCAGATCCTGGAGATGCGCCTGCACCGCCTGACCGGCCTGGAGCAGGAAAGGCTTACCGAGGAATACCGCCAGTTGCTGGAGACCATCCGCGGCCTGATCGAGATCCTCGAGGATCCGGACGTGCTGCGCGAGGTGATCCGCACCGAACTGAAGAACCTGAAGGAAGAGTTCGGCGACGCGCGCCGCAGCGAGATCCGCGCCAGCGAGGAGGATCTCGACATCCTCGACCTGATCGCGCCGGAGGACGTGGTGGTGACCCTGTCCCATGCCGGCTACGCCAAGCGCCAGCCGGTGTCCGCGTACCGCGCGCAGAAGCGCGGTGGCCGCGGCCGCAGCGCGGCGGCGACCAAGGAAGAGGATTTCATCGACCAGCTGTGGCTGGTCAACACCCACGACACGCTGCTGACCTTCACCAGCAGCGGCAAGGTGTTCTGGCTGCCGGTGCACCAGCTGCCGGAGGCCGGTTCCAACGCGCGCGGCCGGCCGATCATCAACTGGATCCCGCTGGAGGAAGGCGAGAAGGTCCAGGCGGTGCTGCCGGTGCGCGAATACGCCGAGGGCTACTACGTGTTCTTCGCCACCCGCGACGGCACCGTCAAGAAGACCCCGCTGACCGAGTTCGCCTACCGCCTGGCGCGCGGCAAGATCGCGATCAACCTGGACGACGGCGACGCCCTGGTCGGCGTGGCCCTGACTCACGGCGCGGCCGACATCATGCTGTTCGCCTCCAACGGCAAGGCCGCGCGTTTCGACGAGTCGGAAGTGCGGCCGATGGGCCGCACCGCCACCGGCGTGCGCGGCATCCGCCTGGCCCAGGGCGAGCAGGTGGTCAGCCTGGTCGTGCCGGAAGGCGAGGGCGACATCCTCACCGCCAGCGAACGCGGCTACGGCAAGCGCACGCCGCTGGAGGAATACCCGAAGAAGGGCCGCGGCACCCAGGGCGTGATCGCGATCCAGACCACCGCGCGCAACGGCAAGCTGGTCGGCGCGATCCAGCTGTCCGAACAGCACGAGGTGCTGCTGATTTCCGACGGCGGCACCCTGGTGCGCACGCGCGCGTCGGAAATCTCGCAGGTCGGCCGCAACACCCAGGGCGTGACCCTGATCCGCCTGGCCGACGGCGAATCGCTGCAGGCGGTGGAGCGCGTGGACGCATCGCTGGATGAAGAGGACGAGCAGGCCGCCGCGCGTGCGACGGAAGGCGAGGCGACCGCCGCCGGGGATGCCGCACCGCAGGCCTGACCGGGCCCGCGGTCACGCAAAGACGAACGCCGGCCCTGGGCCGGCGTTCGTGTTCATGGGGATCGGGGAATCGGGCAGCGGCCCTGCCGGCGGTGCGGCGCGACCGGACTCACATCGTCCGGCACTGCCGCCAGCGCACCTTGTCGGCGCTGTCCGGCCGCGGATTGAGCTGCACGCGCACGGTGCGCAGTGCCGGATAGCGCTCCAGTTCCGCGCAGATCTGCGGCCATACCACCTGGTCGCTGCCGATGCGGTCGACCACCAGGGTGGCGCGGGTGAGCCAGTAGGCGCGGCTGACCCCGGCCATGCCCGAGACGGCGCGGGCGATGTCGCCTTGGTAGCGGGCCAGGGTCTCGTCGTCGGGGTCGGCGTCCAGCGTCCCGGTGTCGGCGGGTGCGGCGGCGGGGACGTCGGCAGGTGCGGCGCTGGCGGCCGGTGCCGTGGTGGCTGCGGCGGGCGCCGCACCGGATCCGGATCCCAGCTGCGGCAGCACGATCGCCACGAGCAGCCCCAGCACCAGGGCGCCACCGAAGGCGATGAAGGTGTGGCGCCTGGCCTGGGCATTGGCCGCATCGACGATGCGCCGGGTGGTGTCCAGCGGCAGGTAGGGTTTGAGCAGCGGCCACAGGCGGCGGCCATCGATCACTTCGATGCCGCGTTCGGCGGCGGCGGCCAGCGCCTCGCGCTCGGCGCGGCCTTCGGTGAGCAGGATGCCGGAACGGGCGCCGGCCAGGTCCATCGCCCCGGCCAGTTCATCCACGCTGCCCACGCCGAGGCGGTAGGCCATGCCGTGCTTGCACGAGAGCAGGCAACGGCTGTCGCCGTCGGTCATCAGCAGCAGCTGGCTGCTGCTGGAATCGTTGCCGGCCTGCGGGTCGCGGCCCTGGCTGGCGTCGCGCAGGCCACGCTGCTGCATGGCCTGGCCGACGAGGGCGGCGAACTCGCGCCAGCGCAGGTTGGCGAGCGCGCGCAGGCCGGCGGCGGTTTCCGTTTCCGGACGCCGCACCAGCCACAGGTAGACGACCGCGAACGCGGCCGCGAGCACGGCCAAGGCCAGTCCCAGAATCCAGGAAGACATGCAGATCCCCAAAAGCCCCTGTACCGGTGCGCGATGCTACACGGCCCGGGGCCGTGCGCGACCGGAATGAAAGTGGCCCGCCAGTCCGGTAGCCGTGAGGGGAGGGGAGCAAACGGCAGGTGGACTGGCGGGCCGGTTTCGATTCTGCCGCAGAGCGTTGTGCCCTGCAACAAATCCGCGTGTCAGTCGGGGCGCCCTGCAACGTCGGCGGCCGATGCCTCCGCGGTGTCCGCGCCGGCGCGGGTGCGCTGCAGTTCGCGGGTCAGCGCGTCGATGCGCGCACCCAGTGCATCGATGTCGTCGCGGGTGGGCACGTCGAGCTGGCGCAACGACTGCTGCACGCGCTGCTCGAAGGCCTTGCCCATGCTCTCCCAGGCCTCGCCGGCACGCGCCTGGGCCTTGCCGACGGCCGCGTCCAGGCTCTGGCGCAGGCTTTCCAGGCGCCCGGCGGCACCGGCGGACGGCGCAGCGCCGCCTTCGACCTGGCGGCCTTCCTCGGCGAGCTGTTCGAACAGGCGGCTGCCTTCGGACTGGGCGCGGGCCAGCGCGCCGATGCCGGCCAGCCAGACCTGGTGCGCGTTGTCGCCCAGTTCGCGGGCGATGCGGCCGGCCTGCGCCTGCAGTTCGGCGGGACTGGCGAAGGGGCTGCTGTGGGATTCGGTGCTCATGCGCGTCTCCTGGGGGGCTGCGGGGCGGCCTGAGTGTGCCGTGCGCGACGATAAGGAGGCGTGAGTCGCGGGGACTGGCGGGCACGGCCACGCGCGCGCCGCGCGCACGGGCCGCCGCTTCAGCCCAGGCGCTCGCCGAGCACGCGCCGGATCTCGCTTTCGACCTGGCCGCGCAGCACCGAGAGCAGGAAGCCCAGGTCGGCGGTGACCCGCACCTGGCCCGGCAGCAGCTCCACCAGGCCCTTCAGGCCCGGCCCGGCCAGATGCACCCCGTCGCCCTGCCACGTGCCGGAGACGCCGTAGCGCTCGTGCAGTTGCGCGACGATGCCGTCCACGATCGCCCGCGCCTCGCTGGCGTCGCGGTCGTGCGGCTGCTGGATCTCGATGCGGGCCATGGCGGGATGCGTGTCGTGCGGGCGGCAAGGTTAACGTCGCCGCGGCGCGGCGGCCAGCGCGGACGCGGGATTTGCTAGGCTCTGCGCCGCATGTCCGACCTGCGCATCCATTTCAGCAACCGCCAGCAGGCCGACCATTCCCTGTTCCCGGGCGTCCACCGCGTGGTCCGTCAGTCCAATGGCATGCTGGCGATCGGCGACGCCGCGCCCGGCGTGCTGCTCGCGCAGTTCTGCCTGGACCGCCGTGGCCTGTGGCTGCAGGTGCCGTCCGGCGCGCGCGGCGTCCACCTCAACGGCCGCCAGGTGCGGCGCATGGCGCTGCTGCGCGCCGGCGACGCGGTCTACGTCGACGGGGTCGAGCTGCTGCTGCAGGCGCCGTTGCGGGCGCGGCCGGCCGTGCTCGATCCCGGCGACCACGCCACCGATCCGCGCGTGGTGCTGCGCGGCGTGGGCGGGCAGCACCACGGCCGCAGCTTCACCCTTGGCCCGCCGCGGCTGGTGGGGACGTCGCGCGAAGCCGACATCCGCATCGACGATCCCGCCTTCCCGGCGCGGCACGCCCTGCTCGAACGCCATGGGGACGTGGTGCTGCTGCGCAACCTCGGTGCCGAGCCGACCGTGGTCAACGGCGTGCCGGTGCGCGATGCGGTGCTCGGCGCGGGCGACCAGCTGGTCTTCGACGGGCAGCACCGCTTTGTCGTCGAATTCCCCGCCTTGCCCGCGGAAGTGCCGCTGGAGGCACCGGTGCCGGCCACCGGCGGATCGCCGGTCGCGGAGGCACCGGTACGTCCCGCCACGCGCCTGCCCTGGCTGCTGCTGGCCGCGCTGCTGCTGGGCCTGGTGCTCAGCGCGCTGCTGTGGTTCGGCGCGCGCTGAACCGGCGCGCCAGCCGCCAGCCGAGCAGCACCGCGACGATCGCCGCATACAGCGCCGGTTCGCGCACGTCGGATTTCACCAGCCACCAGAAGTGCAGCACCGCCAGCACCGCGATCGCGTACACCAGCCGGTGCAGCTGGCCCCAGCGCCGGCCCAGGCGCCGCATCCAGCCCTGGGTCGAGGTCAGCGCCAGCGGCACCAGCAGCAGCCAGGCGGCGAAGCCGACGGTGATGTACGGGCGCTTGGCGATCTCCTCGAACACCTGCGCCCAGTAGCCGCCCAGGTCCAGCACCAGGTACGCGGCCAGGTGCAGGCTGGCGTAGAAGAACGCGTACAGGCCGAGCATGCGCCGGAAGCGCAGCAGCACGGGCTGGCCGCCGAGCTGGCGCAGCGGGCTGATCGCCAGGGTGATCAGCAGCAGGCGCAGCGCCCACAGGCCGGTGCGGTGCTCGATCTCGGCCACCGGGTCGGCGCCGAGCGCGTCGCTGCCGGTGCGCCACACCTCGTACACCTGCCAGCCCAGCCACGCCGCCGGCGCAAGCGCCGCGGCGTGCACCGCGGCCTTGCTCCAGGCGATCGCCGGCGACGGCGGCCGGGCGGGACGGCGGCTCACGCGCGCGTGCCGCCCGCGGCC
Organism: uncultured Pseudoxanthomonas sp.; assembly: GCA_964490415.1. Taxonomy (GTDB): domain Bacteria; phylum Pseudomonadota; class Gammaproteobacteria; order Xanthomonadales; family Xanthomonadaceae; genus Pseudoxanthomonas. The sequence continues at coordinate 5,526 of CAZBDE010000120.1, forward strand.
CGTAGAGCCGGGCTTGCCCGGCTGCCGTTGTCCGCGGCGGCGTTCAGTACCATTTGCGCAGGTCCATGCCCGCGTACATCGGCGCGACCTGCTCGGCATAGCCATTGAACGGCAGGGTCGGGATCCTTCCGGCGAACAGCTTGCTCTTGCTGCCGGCGATGCGGCGCTCGGTCTTCTGGCTCCAGCGCGGATGGTCCACCGCCGGGTTGACGTTGGAGAAGAAGCCGTATTCGGATGGCTGCAGTCCGTGCCACGCGGTCTCGGGCATGCGCTCGGTGAAGCGGATCGCCACGATCGACTTGATCGACTTGAAGCCGTACTTCCATGGCACCACCAGGCGCAGCGGCGCACCGTTCTGCTGCGGCAGCGGCTTGCCGTACAGGCCGGTGGCCAGCAGGGTCAGCGGGTGCATGGCCTCGTCGATGCGCAGGCCTTCCCGGTAGGGCCAGTCGATCGAGCGGTAGCGGATGCCGGGCATCTGCTTCGGGTCGGCCAGGGTGGTGAAGGCGACGTACTTCGCCTTCGAGGTCGGCTCGAAGCGCCCAAGGACTTCGCCCAGCGGCACGCCCTGCCAGGGGATCACCATCGACCAGCCTTCCACGCAGCGCAGGCGGTAGATCCGCTCCTGCGGCGCCAGGCCGCGCAGCAGGTCCTCCAGGCCCAGGGTGCCGGGCTTCGCGCACTCGCCGTCCACGGCCACCGACCAGGGCGAGGTGCGCAGGGTCTTCGCGGCGCGCGACGGATCCCCCTTGTCGGTGCCGAACTCGTAGAAGTTGTTGTAGCTGGTGACGTCCTCGTAGCGGGTGAGCTCTTCACCGGTGCGGAAGCCGGCCTTCGCGTCGGCGGCGCTGATCGTGGTCTTCGGCGGTGGCGGCGGTTCGGCCTCGGCACAGCCGGGCAGGCCGGCCAGCAGCGGGCTGGCGGCGAAGGCGGCGAGCAGGCGCCGGCGGTCGCGATAGACGGCCTCGTCGGTGATCTCGCCGGAACGGATTGCGGGCAGGCGCGGCATTCGCATTGCATCGCTCCGCGGGGCAGGAATGGTGCTGGGACCGGTGCAAGGGGCGCTTGGTTCCCGCTCCGCACAGGGCCTGCGGCGCGGGCCTTGGTTGCGCCCGCAACCGCTGCACTGCGGCATACTACGGGACCTTTCGTGACGGGTGGTTCATGACGCGCGCCTACAACTTCAGTGCCGGCCCCGCGACATTGCCGGAAGCGGTGCTGCGCCAGGCGCAGGCCGAGATGCTGGACTGGAACGGGGTGGGCGCCTCGATCGTCGAACTGAGCCACCGCGGCGCCGAGTTCATGGCCGTTGCCGCGCAGGCCGAGGCCGACCTGCGCACCCTGCTGTCGATCCCGGACGACTACGCCGTGCTGTTCCTGGCCGGCGGCGCCACCACCCAGCAGGCGCTGCTGGCGCTGAACTTCGCCGCGCCCGGGCAGACCGTCGACTACGTGGTCACCGGCCACTGGGGCAAGACCGCGATCCGGCAGGTCAAGCCCTACGTGGACGTGCACGTGGCCGCTGACGGCGAACCGGGCGGCTTCCGCGACATCCCGCCGTGCGCGGACTGGTCGCTGAGCGCCGATGCGGCCTACGTGCATATCACCGCCAACGAGACCATCCACGGGGTGGAGTTCCGCGACACGCCGGACGTGGGCGCGGTGCCGCTGTTCGCCGACTTCAGTTCCTCGATCGCGTCCGCGCCGCTGGACGTGTCGAAGTACGGGCTGGTCTACGCCGGCGCGCAGAAGAACCTGGGCCCGGTGGGCGTGTCGGTGGTGATCGTGCGCCGCGAACTGCTCGGGCGCGCGGGCCAGCCGCGCGCGGACATCTTCACCTACGCCTCGCACGCGGCGCGCGATTCGATGCTCAACACGCCGCCGACCTGGAACTGGTACCTGCTCGGCCTGACCGTGAAGTGGATGCTGGAGCAGGGCGGCGTCGAGGAATTCGCCCGCCGCAACGCGGCCAAGGCGGCGCTGGTGTACGCGGCGATCGACGGCTCCGGCGGCTTCTACCGCAACGAGGTGGCGCCGCGCGTGCGTTCGCGGATGAACATCCCGTTCTTCGTCGCCGACGACGCGCTCACCGCGCGGTTCGTGTCCGAGTCGAAGGCGGCGGGACTGCTGGCGCTGAAGGGCCACAAGGCCGTCGGTGGCCTGCGCGCCTCGTTGTACAACGCCATGCCGGTGGCCGGCGCGCAGGCGCTGGTGGATTTCATGCGCGACTTCCAGCAGCGGCACGGCTGAGCCGCCGCGGCAGGAGCGCACTTCAGGACGCGACCGCCATGCCCGGCATGGCACCCAGGACCACGGAAACCCGCACATGGCAGCACCGAAGAAACCCGCCGCCGGCAAGCCGGCGAAGAAGAGCAAGCCGGCGCCCGTGCGCGGCGCAGGCAAGGCCGCCGCGACCGGCAAGGCCCGGCCCGTGGCCACGCAACCGGCGCTGGCCGACGTGCGCGCGCAGATCGACGGCATCGACCGCCGGATCCAGGAGCTGATCGCGCAGCGCGCCGGCTTCGCCCTGCAGGTCGGCAAGGCCAAGGGCAAGCTGGCCGCGGCGGTGGACTACTACCGCCCCGAGCGCGAGGCGCAGGTGCTGCGCATGGTGGT
>CAZBDE010000121.1:0-8141 GCA_964490415.1 uncultured Pseudoxanthomonas sp.
CATCTTCGCGCAGCGCGCCCGCAGCCACGAAGGCAAGCTGCAGGTCGAGCTGGCCCAGCTCAAGCACATGGCCACGCGCCTGGTCCGCGGCTGGACCCACCTCGAGCGCCAGCGCGGCGGTTCGATCGGCCTGCGCGGTCCCGGCGAGACCCAGCTGGAAACCGACCGCCGCCTGCTGCAGAAGCGCCTGGAGCAGTTGCAGCGGCGCCTGGACAAGGTCGAGGTGCAGCACACCCAGATGCGCCGCGCCCGGGTGCGCAGCGAACTGCCGCGGGTGGCGCTGGTCGGCTACACCAACGCCGGCAAGTCGACCCTGTTCAACGCCATCACCGGCGCCGACGCCTACGCCGCCGACCAGCTGTTCGCGACCCTGGACCCGACCGTGCGCCGGCTGAACTTCCCGGGCGGCAGCGTGGTCCTGGCCGATACCGTCGGCTTCGTCCGCGACCTGCCCCACGAACTGGTCGCCGCGTTCCGCTCGACCCTGAGCGAGGCGCGCGAGGCCGACCTGCTGCTGCACGTCATCGACGCCGCCGACCCGCTGCGCGAGGACCGCATCGCCCAGGTCGACGCGGTGCTGGCCGAGATCGGCGCCGGCGACCTGCCGCAGCTGCTGGTGTTCAACAAGATCGACCGGATCGAGGGCGCCGAGCCGCGCCACGATCACAGCGGCGGCGAGTCCGACGATCCCAACCACCGCGAACGGGTCTGGCTGTCGGCCCGCGACGGCCGCGGCATGGAGCTGCTGCAGGCCGCGCTGGCGCGCCGGCTGGACCTGCAGCGCGCGTTCGGCGAGCTGCGCCTGCCGCCGCAGGCCGGGCGCCTGCGTGCGCGCCTGCACCAGCTCGAGGCGGTGCGTTCGGAGCAGGCCGACGAGCACGGCTGGTTGCTGCAGGTAGACCTGCCGCGGGCCGAGGCCGAGCGCCTGGCCGCGCGCGCCGATGGCGAACCGCTGCGCGCGCTGCTGCCGGTGCGCGAGGAAGAGGAGTGGGCGCGGGCGGACAGCGGGCCGTAATGCGCGCCGCCAGCTTCGCGGCACCGGGCGGAATCGCCCATGACCCGTGGCGGGCGGGCAACCCGCCGGGTCTTGCCAGGCGGGTCTTGCTGGACGGGTCTTGCTAGAATCGGGCCCCTGACCCGCAGCGTCGCCCCGGCGCCGCCCGGGACCCATCGATACGGAGCTTTCATGGTCTGGAACACGCCCGGCAACGGCGGCGACTCCCCCGACAACAACCGCCAGAACCCCTGGCCGCCGCGTCGTCCCAATGGCGGCAAGGGCGGCGGTGGCCTGGATGGCGTGCTGGACCGGCTGCGCGAGGTCTTCGGCGGCAATGGCGGCGGCATCGGCCGCTGGATCCTGCTGGGCGTGGCCCTGCTGGTGCTGCTGAGCAGTTTCCAGCTCATCGGCGAGCAGCAGCGCGGCGTGGTCCTGCGCTTCGGCCAGTTCTCCCGGGTCATGCAGCCCGGCCCGAACCTGAAATGGCCGTGGCCGGTGGAGCGGGTGACCAAGGTCAACGCGACCCAGATCAAGACCTTCAGCAACACCGTGCTGGTGCTGACCCGCGACGAGAACATCGTCAACGTCACCATGAACGTGCAGTACCGGGTCGGCGATCCGCGCATGTACCTGTTCGGCTCGCGCGATCCCAACCGGATGCTCGAGCAGGTCGCGCAGAGCGTGGTCCGCGAGCAGGTCGGCCGCGCCGACCTGGACACCGTGCTCGGCGCGCGCGGCCCGCTGTCGGCCAGTGCGGCCCAGCAGCTGCAGGCCTCGCTGGACGCGTACCGCTCCGGCCTGGTGGTGACCGAGCTGAACCTGCAGGACGCGCGCCCGCCGGAGGAGGTCAAGCCGGCCTTCGACGAGGTCAACAGCGCCCAGCAGATCAAGGACCAGCTGATCAACGAGGCGCGCGCCTACGCCGCCAAGGTCGTGCCCGAGGCGCGTGGCGAAGCGGCGCGCCGGCGTACCGTGGCCGAGGGCTACAAGGGCGCCAAGATCGCCCAGGCCGAGGGCGACGTGGCCCGCTTCAGCCTGCTCCGCGACGAATACCGCAACGCACCGGAAGTGACCCGCAAGCGCCTGTGGCTGGAGACCGTGCAGGACGTGCTGGCACGCAACCGCAAGGTGGTCGGCGCGGACAGCCGCCAGCTGATCTACGTGCCGATGCCCGCCGCCGGTGCTGGCGCGGCCGGTGCGCCGCTGGCGCCCGCGATCGGCGCCGAAGCGCTGCTGCCGACGATCGAAAGCACCCCCGAACCGGTACGCAGCGGCGTCCGTGATCCGCAGCGCAGCGGCCGCGAGGAGCCTGCCCGATGAAATATTCCCTCTGGATCGCCCTGGCGGTCGCCGCCCTGCTGGGCCTGCTCGGCTCGGTCTACGTGGTCCGCGAAGGCCAGGTCGCGCTGGTCCTGAACCTGGGCCGCGTCGCCCGCACCGACATCGGCCCGGGCCTGCATTTCAAGGTGCCGCTGGTGGAGACCGTGCGCACCTTCGACAGCCGCTTCGCCCTGATCGACTTCTCGCCCGAGCGCTACCTGACCTCAGAGCGCAAGGACGTCAGCGTCGACTTCGTGGCGATCGGCTACATCAACGACGCGCGCGCGTTCTACCGTGCCACCGGCGGCGACGAGACCGCCGCGGCCGACCGCCTGGCACCGATCATCAAGGACTCGCTGCGCAACGAGATCAACTCGCGCACCCTGACCCAGCTGGTGTCCGGCGACCGCAGCGAGGTGATCGCCAAGCAGCTGGACGGGATCAACAAGGGCGCCGAGACGCTGGGCATGCGCATCGTCGACATCCGCCTGAAGCAGATCGAGCTGCCTACCGACAGCGACGTGATCAAGCAGGTCTACGACCGCATGCGCGCCGAGCGCAAGCAGGTGGCCAGCGCGCTGCGCGCCGAGGGCGAGGAGCAGGCGCGCACGGTGCGCGCGCAGGCCGACCGCGACCAGGCGGTGCTGGTGGCCGAAGCCGAGCGCGACGCGCAGAAGCTGCGCGGCGAGGGCGATGCCCAGGCCGCGCGCCTGTTCGCCGATGCCACCAAGGGCGACGAGGCGTTCTTCGCCTTCCATCGCAGCCTGCAGGCCTACCGCGGCGCGTTCGACGACGGCCAGGGCGTGATCGTGCTCGACAAGGACGACCCGTTCCTGCAGTACTTCAAGAGCGAGCGCTGATGGCGCACGCCCTGCTCCAGGCCCTGTGCCTGGTCGCGGTGCTCGAGGGGCTGTTCCTGTTCGCCGCGCCGGGGCCGTGGCGGCGGACGATGGAGCAGCTGCTGCTGCGGCCGGACGCCGTGCTGCGGCGGCTCGGCGCGGTGGTGCTGGCCGCCGGCATCGTGTCCCTGTGGTGGCTGCGCCCCTGACGGCCCCCTGTCGGGGTGGTGGCTGTCCCTGACGGCCCCTAGTCGCTCCTTGTAGGAGCTCCCTTCAGGGGCGACCCGACGACGCCGGAACGCAGCCGCGCTCAACGCGACCAGTCCGGAGGCGCCACGTCGAACGCCGCGCCTCCAGGTCTGGTCGGGTCGCCCCTGAAGGGAGCTCCTACAAAGGCAGCGCGGCGCCTGCGGGCATTCAGGGCCAGTCGATCGTGCCGTGGACCACGCTGACCACCTGGCCGCCGGACCAGACTTCGCCGTCGGCATCCACGTGCATGTCCAGGCGCGCGTCGTAGCCGACTTCGCGGCCCTGGCTGACCCGGTAGCGGCCGTCATGGCCGGGCAGGGCGTCGCGCAGCGCCAGCCATGCGGCCAGGGTCGCGTTGGCCGCGCCGGAGGCGGCGTCCTCGAACACCGCCGGGCCGCCGACCAGGGCGCGCGCGGCGACCTGGTAGTCGCTGCCCTCGCAGCGGGCGAAGGCGAGCACGCCCATGCTTCCGGTGGCGCGGGCCAGGCCGGCGACCGCCTCCCAGTCCGGCTGCGCGTTGCGCAGGCTGGCCTCGTCGCGGGCCTCGGCGATCCACCAGCGGCGGCCGCCGTCCATCAGCGCCGGCGGCAGTTCGCCGGTGGGCAGCCAGTCCAGTGCCTCGGCCATGCGCGCGCCGCGCGCGTCGGCGGTCTCGACCAGGCGTGCGCGCGGCGTGCGGATCGCGATCCGGCGCACGCCGCCGTCCGCGTCCACCCGCAGCGGCAGCACCCCGGCGATGCCTTCCTGCAGCAGCAGGCCGTCCCGCGCTTCGGCCAGTCCGGCCTCCAGCACCACGTGCGCGGTGCCGACACTGGGGTGGCCGGCGAACGGCACTTCCTTCTTCGGGCTGAACATGCGGATCGCGTAGCTGGCGCCGGGCCGGGTGGGCGGGAACACGAAGGTGGTTTCCGGCAGCCGGGTCCAGCGGGCGATGGCCTGCATCGCCGCCTCGTCCAGCCCGGTCGCGTCGGGCAGCACCGCCAGCGGATTGCCGGCACCGGGGCGGTCGGCGAACACGTCCACCTGGACGAAGGGGCGGATGGCCATGGCGACGGTCCTGTCGGGGGAGGCGGCCGAGGTTACCAGTCCACGGTTCCGCGTATCACCGCATGCACCGCTCCGCCGACTCGGCCCTGGGCCTCGGCGTCGACCTGCGGCTGCGCGGCCTCGTGCCGGACAGCGTCCAGGCGTCGTCGGGGGAGAAGCGGCCGTTGCCGATGCGCCCCCGGGTTCCGTACCCGGCACCCCATTCCATCTTGCGATTCGGCTTAAAATCGGCGGTTCATGCCCGGTGGTCGGGTGGTCCCCAACACGTCCATGCCTGCAGCTTCGCCCATGCAAGACGCCGCTTCCGGCGGCTGGATCGTCCTCAAGTTCGGCGGCACCTCGGTGTCGCGCCGGCATCGCTGGGACACGATCGGCAAACTGGCGAAACAGCGCGCCGAGCGGACCGGCGGCCGCGTGCTGGTGGTGGTGTCGGCGCTGTCGGGGGTGACCAACGAGCTGACCGCGATCGCCGATGGCGCCGCCGACGCTGCGCAGCGCGTGGCCGCGCTCGAACAGCGGCACCGCGACTTCCTCGCCGAACTCGGGCTCGATGCCGATGCGGTGCTGGGCGAACGCCTGGCCGTGCTGCATGGCCTGCTCGCCGATCCGCGCGCGGCCACGCGCCCGCTCGACTGGCAGGCCGAAGTGCTCGGCCAGGGCGAACTGCTGTCGTCCACGATCGGCGCCGCCTACCTGCGCGCGCAGGGCCTGGACATGGGCTGGATGGACGCGCGCGAATGGCTCGACGCGTTGCCGCCGCAGCCCAACCAGAGCGAGTGGTCGCGGCGGCTGTCGGTGAACTGCCAGTGGCAGGCCGACGACGCCTGGCGCGCGCGGTTCGACGCGCAGCCGGCGCGGCTGCTGATCACCCAGGGCTTCATCGCCCGGCATACGGCCGGCGGCACCGCGATCCTCGGCCGCGGCGGCTCGGACACCTCGGCCGCGTATTTCGGCGCGCTGCTGGGCGCGTCGAAGGTGGAGATCTGGACCGACGTGCCGGGCATGTTCAGCGCCAATCCGCGCGAGGTGCCCGATGCGCGCCTGCTCAACCGGCTCGGTTACGCCGAAGCGCAGGAAATCACCACCACCGGCGCCAAGGTGCTGCACCCGCGCGCGCTCAAGCCCTGCCGCGACGCCGGCGTGCCGATGGCGATCCTCGACACCGAGCGCCCGGAACTGCCCGGCACCAGCATCGACCGCAGCGCGGCGACGGTGCCCGGGGTGAAGGCGATCAGCCGCCGCAACGGCGTCGTACTGGTGTCGGTGGAGGACATCGGCATGTGGCAGCAGGTCGGCTACCTGGCCGAGGTGTTCGCGCTGTTCCGCAGGCACGGGCTGTCGGTGGACATGATCGGCACCTCGCAGACCAACGTCACCGTGTCGCTGGACCCGAGCGAGAACCTGCTCAGCGAGAACGCGCTGTCGGCGCTGGCCGAGGACCTGGAGAAGATCGGCCGGGTCAAGGTGATCGTGCCGTGCGCGGCGATCACCCTGGTCGGCCGCGGCATGCGCTCGCTGCTGCACCGGCTGTCGGACGTGTTCTCCAGCTTCGGCCACGAACGCGTGCACATGATCTCGCAGTCGTCCAACGACCTGAACCTGACCTTCGTCATCGACGAGGCCGATGCCGACGGCCTGTTGCCGGAGCTGCACGCCGCGCTGATCGAAAGCGGCGCGATGCCGGTGCTGGAGAAGGACGTGTTCGGCCCACGCTGGCGCGAACTCAACGGCGCGGTGCGGCCGCGGCCGGTGCCGTGGTGGCACGGCGAGCGCAGCCGGCTGCTGGCGCTGGCCGCGTCCGGCACGCCGCGCTACGCCTACCACCTGCCCACGGTGCGCGCGCGTGCGCGGGCGCTGAAGGCGGTGGCCGCGGTGGACCGGCGCTACTACGCGATCAAGGCCAATCCACACCCGGCGATCCTGCGCGCGCTGGTGGAGGAGGGTTTCGGCCTGGAATGCGTGTCGCTGGGCGAATTGCGCCACGTGTTCCAGGTGCTGCCGCAGCTGGATCCGGCGCGCGTCCTGTTCACCCCCAGCTTCGCCCCGGTGCACGAGTACGAACAGGCGTTCGCGCTGGGCGTGACCGTCACCGTGGACAGTGTCGAGGCGCTGCGCCGCTGGCCGGAGGTGTTCCGCGGCCGCTCGCTGTGGCTGCGGATCGACCTGGGCCACGGCGACGGCCACCACCAGAAGGTCAACACCGGCGGCAAGGACTCCAAGTTCGGCCTGTCGGCGCAGCGGGTGGACGAATTCGTCGACGCCGCGCGCGCGCTCGGCGTGGTCGTCACCGGGCTGCACGCGCACCTGGGCAGCGGCGTGGAGACCATGGGCCACTGGCGGCAGATGTGCGACGAGCTGGCCGGGTTCGCCCGCCGCATCGGCACGGTGTCCACGCTCGACATCGGCGGCGGCCTGCCGATCCCGTACAGCGCCGACGACGAGCCGTTCGACCTGGCCGCCTGGGCCGCCGGCCTGGCCGAGGTGCGCGCGGTGCATCCGGCGTTCGAGCTGGCGATCGAGCCGGGCCGCTTCCTCGTCGCCGAGTCCGGCGTGCTGCTGGCCCATTGCACCCAGGTGATCGAGAAGGACGGCGTGCGCCGCGTCGGCCTGGACGCCGGCATGCACACCCTGGTGCGGCCCGCGCTGTACGACGCCTGGCACGACATCGTCAACCTGCAGCGGCTGGGCGAGGCGGAGGACGGGGTGTTCGACGTGGTCGGCCCGATCTGCGAATCCAGCGACGTGTTCGGCCGGCACCGGCACCTGCCCGCGGCGACCGCGCCGGGCGAGGTGATGCTGGTCGCCGACGCCGGTGCCTACGGCCACGCGATGGCCAGCACCTACAACCTGCGCGCACTGCCGGCCGAGGACGTTATCGATGGCGCCGCGGACTGAGTTCGTCCTGCTGGCGGCGCTGGCGGGCACGGGGGTGGCCACGCTCGGCTACGTCCTCGCCTCGGCGCTGGTGTTCGAGCAGACCCTGGCCGAAGCGCTGCGCCTGGGTGCGCTGTGGAGCCCGTCCGCCACGCTGGCCGCGGCCGGCGCGGCCTGGCTGGCGAGCGCCCGGCAGCGGCGCGCGGCGCTGGCCGGCCGCCGTTGGAGCGCGGCCGGCATGGCCGCGCGGGCGACGCTGCTGGTGCTGCTGCTGTACCCGTTTGCCGTCGCTTTCTGGACGCTGGTCACCGGCCTGTTCGACCAAGCCCTCGCCTCAGGCGGCATGCCGTTGCGCGAGCTGTTGCCGTGGGTGCCTTCCATCGTCTTCGGCGCCACGCTCGCGGCGCTCCTGGTCGGCACGCTGCCGGCGTTCGCCCTCGCTTTCGTGCTGTGCCGGCGCTACCTGCACCGGCGGGCCGGTTCCACCACGGAAATCGCATGACCACGTCCTTCGACCGCGACGCCATCCGCGCCTTCCGCTTCGTGCGCTGCGGCTTCCACGCCGCCACCGGGGTCGCCGAACTCGTCTACGCCTTCGACGACGGCCCGGAGCTGGTGGAGACCGTCACCGTGCCCGGCGCGCCCTTCGCGCTGGACGGCGCGCGCGCCACGGCGGTGGAGCACGCGCTGCGGCTGCTGCATCTGGTCGCCGGCGTCAGCTACTACAAGGCGGCGGTGCCGGGGGAAATCCGGATCGAGGGCTACGCCATCGACGCCGATACCGCCGCGCTGCTGGAGCAGGTGTATCTCAACGG
>CAZBDE010000122.1:0-8074 GCA_964490415.1 uncultured Pseudoxanthomonas sp.
ACGCGCGCTGCTGGGCCTCGGTGAAGCGACCCTGGCGCAGCACGAAGCTGCGGATCTCGCGGCGGCCTTCGGTGGCGGTGTAGGGCTTGGGCGGCGCCTTCGCGCCGGCGCTGGAGAATGGATCGGTCATGCCGGCTTGCGCACGGCCTCAGCCGACCAGGCCGTCGACCGGCGACGAGGCGCTGGCGTAGCGCTTGCGCGGGATGCGGCCGGCGAGGAAGGCGTCGCGGCCGGCCTCGACCGCGAGCTTCATCGCGCGCGCCATGCGCACCGGGTCCTTCGCCTCGGCGATGGCGGTGTTCATCAGCACGCCGTCGCAGCCGAGCTCCATCGCGATGGCGGCGTCGGAGGCGGTGCCGACGCCGGCGTCGACGATGATCGGCACCTTCGCGTTCTCGACGATCTCCAGCAGGTTGTAGCGGTTCTGGATGCCCAGGCCCGAGCCGATCGGCGCGGCCAGCGGCATCACCGCGCAGCAGCCGATCTGTTCGAGCTGGCGGGCCAGGATCGGGTCGTCGCTGGTGTAGACCATCACGTCGAAGCCGTCGGCGACCAGCTGTTCGGCGGCCTTGAGGGTCTGGACGACATCGGGGTAGAGGGTGCGCTGGTCGCCCAGCACCTCGAGCTTGACCAGGCGGTGGCCGTCGAGCAGTTCGCGCGCCAGCCTGCAGGTGCGCACCGCGTCCTCGGCGGTGTAGCAGCCGGCGGTATTGGGCAGGATCGTGTAGCGCTCCGGCGGCAGGACGTCGAGCAGGTTGGGCTCGCCCGGGTTCTGGCCGATGTTCGTGCGGCGGATGGCGACGGTGACGATCTGCGCGCCGGCGGCCTCGGTGGCGCGGCGGGTTTCGTCCAGGTCCTTGAACTTGCCGGTGCCGGTGAGCAGGCGCGAACGGAAGGCCGTGCCGGCGATCACCAGCGGGTCGTGGGTGGGGATGTTGTCCATCGCGCAATTATGGCCCATCGGCGCCCTGCCGGCTTTTGCAGGAGCTCCCTTCAGGGGCGACCCGATGCGCCTGGCAAGCAGCCGCGTTCAATGCCCTCCGATCCGGAGCCTTCGCGTTGAACGTGGTGCCTTCCAGCAGCGTCGGGTCGCCCCTGAAGGGAGCTCCTACAACGGCGGTGCGACGGCGGAGCGGCGTCGGCGTCAGCCGCCGCCGAGGGCGTGGACGACTTCGACGCGGTCGCCTGCGGACAGCGCCAGGGCCGCATGGCGGCCACGCGGCACGATTTCGCCGTTCACTTCCGCGGCGACGCGGCGCCCGGCCAGGCCTTCGGTCTCGAGCAGGCCGGCCAGGGTGGTGCCGGCGTCCACGGCGCGCGGCTCTCCGTTGAGGACGATTTCCATGCCGCGATTGTCGCACCGGCGGCGGCTTGCCGCAGCGCAGCGTGAGTACGGGGCCGCATGGGCGGACGATACGACCATGCGCCGGCGTATGTCCGGCGCAGCCCCGGCCTTCCAGCACAAGAAGAAATCCCAGGAGATTCCATGTCCGCGCTCCGTCCGCTCCATCCCGTCCGTCCCCTCAGCGCCGCACTCGCCGTCGCCCTGGCCCTGGCCGCCGCGCCGGCCCTGGCGGGCGAGCAGTTCGACGGCACCGTGTTCTTCGGCGACAGCCTCACCGATTCCGGCCACTTCCAGAACCAGCTGCCGGCCAACGTGCGCCCGATCACCGGCAAGTTCACCACCAACCCGGCCTGGGTCTGGGCCGAGTACCTGGCCGACCACTACGGCGGCAACGGCGGCACCGACAACCAGGGCGGCGACAACTACGCGCAGGGCGGCTCGCGGGTGACCGTGCAGAACGGCGCGGCCGAGTCCACGGTCTCCCAGGTCGGCCGCTACCTGGCCGCCAACGGCGGCAGCGCCAACCCGGACACGCTGTACACGGTGTGGACCGGCGCCAACGACATCTTCGCCATCGCCGGTGCCGGCGCGCCGCCGCAGCAGACCATCGCCACCGCGGTCGGCGGCGTGGTCCAGATCGTCGCCACCCTGGACGCGGCCGGCGCGCGCTACATCCTGGTGCCGACCCTGCCGGACATGGGCATCACCCCCAACGCCATCGCCGCCGGCCCCGCCGGCCAGGCCGCCCTGACCCAGCTGGCCGCCACCTACAACACCGCCATGTACGGCGCCCTGGCGCAGAACGGCTACCGGGTGATCCCGCTGGATACCTTCAGCATGCTGCGCGAGGTAGTCGCCAGCCCTGCCACCTACGGCCTGCGCAACGTCACCCAGACCGCATGCCTGCCGCCGGAGGGCAGCTCGCTGACCTGCAATCCGTCCTCGCTGGTGGCGCCGGATGCGGCCAGCACCTACCTGTTCGCCGACGGCGTGCATCCCAGCGGCGCGGCGCACGCGATCCTGGCCGACTACGCGCTTTCGGTGCTCGAGGGGCCGATGCTGCTCGGGATCCTGCCGCATTCGGCGCAGGTGATCGGCCGCAGCCGTGCCGACCAGGTCGCGTTCCACCTCGGAAGCGCGCCGGAGTCGGCCGGGCTCAGCTGGTGGGGCGGGCTGCGCGGCGACTACCAGCGCTACGACCACGCCGACCTGTACGACGGCATGGCGCCGGCCGGCCTGTTCGGCCTGGACTGGAGCAACGGCCAGGGCCTGGTCGCCGGCGGCTTCCTCGGCTACGGGCGCGCGGACATCGACTTCGGCGGCAACCGCGGCGACTTCAGCCAGGCCGACACCACCTTCGGCGGCTTCCTCGGCTGGTACCGCGGGCGCGCCTGGGTCAATGCCCAGCTCAGCTACAGCACGCTCGATTTCGACGTGGCCCGCGACGTGCGCATGGGGCCGTCGATGCGTCGCCACGAGGGCTCGACCGACGGCAGCAACACGGCCTTCGGCGTCAACGGCGGCTACGAGTTCGGCGAGGGCGCGTTCCGCCACGGGCCGATCGCCGGCCTGCTGTGGCAGCAGGTCGACGTGGACGGCTACAGCGAAAGCAATCCGTCCTCCACCGCGCTGGCCTTCTCCGGCCAGGACCTGGACTCGCTGGTCGGCAGCCTGGGCTGGCAGGCGCGCTACGACGCCGGCGGCTGGGAGCCGTACCTGCGTGCGACCTGGGACCATGATTTCGAGGACGCGCCGGACGAGGTCTTCGCCCGCCTGCAGACCCTGCCGGACCTGGAGTACGCGGTGCCGGCCGCCGCGTTCGACGGCGACTTCGGCACGCTGGTGCTGGGGGCCCGGATGGCCTTCGGCAGCCTGCACGCGGACGTGGGCGCGCGCGCCAGCGCCGGCCAGACCGGCGGCAGCGATACCGGCCTGTTCGTGACCCTAGGCGGCAGCTTCTGAGCGGCGGCCGGCGGCCTGCCGGCGTTGCGCCGGCAGGCCGCCGGCGCATAGACTGCCGGTCCCGCGCGGGTGTAGTTCAATGGTAGAACTGCAGCTTCCCAAGCTGCTAACGTGGGTTCGATTCCCATCACCCGCTCCAGACCATGCAAGGCGCCGCGGCTTCCCGCGGCGTTTCGCGTTGCGGAGCCGCCCACCCCCGGTATAGCGCCGATGAAACTGGCGATCCTCTCCCGCAACGCCTCGCTGTACTCCACCCGCCGGCTGGTCGAGGCTGCGCGCGCGCGCCGCCACAGCGTGCGCGTGCTCGATCCGCTGCGCTGCTACGCGCGCATCGCGCCCGGTGGCTTCTCGATGCGCTACAAGGGCCGGCCGGTGTCCGGTTACGACGCGGTGATCCCGCGGATCGGCACCTCGGTCACCCGCTACGCCACCGCGGTGCTGCGCCAGTTCGAGCTGATGGGCAGCTGGTGCCCGAATCCGTCCGACGCGATCCTGCGCGCCCGCGACAAGCTGCGCGCGCACCAGCTGCTGGCCGCGCAGGGGATCGGGCTGCCGACCACCGTGTTCGGCGACAACCCCGACGACACCGACGACCTGCTCTCGCTGCTCGGCCCGCCGCCGCACGTGGTCAAGCTCAGCGAGGGCACCCAGGGCGCGGGGGTGATGCTGACCGAGAAGACCTCGGCCTCGCGCGCGGTGGTCGAGACCCTGCGCGGGCTGTACGCCAACTTCCTGGTCCAGGAGTTCGTGGCCGAGGCCGAGGGCGCGGACCTGCGCTGCTTCGTGGTCGGCGACCGCGTGGTCGCGGCGATGCGCCGGCAGGCGGCCGAAGGCGAGTTCCGCTCCAACCTGCACCGCGGCGGCGAAGCCTCGCCGGCGCAGGCCAGCGACGAGGAACAGGCGATGGCGGTGCGCTCGGCGCAGGCGCTGGGCCTGGGCGTGGCCGGGGTGGACCTGATCCGCTCGGCGCGTGGTCCGCTGGTGCTGGAGGTGAACTCGACCCCGGGGCTGGAAGGGGTGGAGGGCGCCTGCGGGGTGGACGTGGCCGGGGCCATCATCGACTTTGTGGCGGCGCAAGTTATTTCTTTAAAATCAAAAAGATAGCTTGTATCCACGGGTCGGCGTCCGGGCGCCGGGGTCTCGGGTTTAACACCTCTTTAATCGGATCGGGCTTAGGCTCCGTCGGACCGCAGCTCCATCGTCAGCCGGGCGGGGTCCGCCTCTCCCGGTGTCATACGAGATACGGTAATCGGGGCAATCCTTTGGCCCAGGCGGTCTCCCCAGCCTGGGCCTTTTTGTACCCGCCGGTCGCCGTTTGCCCGGCCCGGGATCGATTGGGCAGAATCGGTCGGCCTCCCTTGCGGCCGGCACGCGGAACCCCGTCGATCCGCCGCGGTCCGAGCATAGGGCGTGGACACGGGCCACACTCGGCCTCGTCCAGTGTGTACGGACGGCCGCGGCATTGCGGCATCCGCGGTGGGCGGCATCCCTCCAGCTAGAAGCCAGGTGAGAAAACGGTGCGCATCCTCGTCATCGAAGACAACAGCGATATCGCCGCCAATCTCGGCGACTACCTCGAGGACCGCGGGCATACCGTGGACTTCGCCGCCGACGGCGTGACCGGGCTGCACCTGGCCGTGGTCCACGACTTCGACGCGATCGTGCTCGACCTGAACCTGCCGGGCATGGACGGCATCGAGGTCTGCCGCAAGCTGCGCAACGAGGCGCGCAAGCAGACCCCCGTGCTGATGCTCACCGCCCGCGACAGCCTGGAGAACAAGCTCGCCGGCTTCGACTCCGGCGCCGACGACTACCTGATCAAGCCGTTCGCGCTGCAGGAGGTCGAGGTCCGGCTCAACGCGCTGTCGCGCCGCGGCAAGGGCGTGCAGACCCGGGTGCTCAACACCGGCGACGTGGAGTACAACCTGGATACCCTCGAGGTCCGCCGCGAGGGCCGGCTGCTGCAGCTCAACCCCACGGCGCTGAAGATCCTGCAGGCGCTGATGGAGGCCTCGCCGGCGGTGGTCACCCGCCAGGAACTCGAGACCCGCGTGTGGGGCGAGGAACTGCCGGATTCGGATTCGCTGCGCGTGCACATCCACGGCCTGCGCGCGGTGGTCGACAAGCCGTTCCCGGTGCCCTACATCCAGACCCGCCACGGAATCGGCTACCGCATCGCGGCCCCCGATGGCGGCAACTGACAAGGCGATCCCGCCCACGCGCCGGCCGAAGCGCTTCAGCCGGCGGCTGCGCACCCGCATCATCCTGTCCTTCGTGCTGCTGGGCTTCGGCCTGACGGTGCTGTTCGCCTACGCCACGATCGTGGCGCGCCAGCGGGTCGAGAACCAGCTGGTCGAGGACCTGATGAACCGCAACCTGGACGAGTCGTGGCGGCGCTTCGCGCAGAGCGGCGGCCAGGACCCGGGCGCGCCGATCGAGCAGATCAAGGGCTACTACTACCTCCCCGACAAGTTCGAGAGCCTGCGGGTCAACAATCCGGAGTGGTACGCGCTGCCGGACGGCATCCACAACATCACCGACATCGACGAGCACGGCGATCCGTTCGCGTACAAGCTCGGGGTGCGCAAGACGCCGGAGGTGTGGTTCTTCATCGCCTACGACATGGGCCAGACCGTGCGTGCCGAGGTGCAGTTCAAGCGCGCGGTGTACGCCTCGATCGTGGTGTTCACGATCTTCTCGCTGGTGGTGGGCTGGTGGTCGGCGTCGCGGGTGATGCGGCCGGTGACCGAGCTGGCCGCGCGCCTGCGCGCCTACCGCGGCAGCAGCCACCCGCGGAAGCTGGCGGTGCACCTGCCGGACGACGAGGTCGGGCAGCTGGCCGAGGCGCTGGACGACTACGCCGCGCGCCTGACCGAGGTGGTCCAGCGCGACCGCGAGTTCAACGCCGACGTCAGCCACGAACTGCGCACGCCGCTGGCGGTGATCAAGGGCGCGGTGGAGCTGCTGCTGTCGCGCCCGGAACTGGACGAACGCACACGCGCGCGCCTGCAGCGCATCCAGCGCGCCGAGCAGCAGTGCAGCGACCTGATCGGTTCGCTGCTGCTGCTTTCGCGCAACGAACGCGGGCAGGGCAGCAGCGACGTGGCCAAGGTCGCCGAGCAGCTGCTCGATTCGCACCGTGCGCAGCTGGGCGGCAAGCCGCTGGAACTGCGCCTGGAGGGCACACCGGGACGGGTGGTGGAAGCGCCGGAGGCGGCGCTGTCGGTGGCGCTGGGCAACCTGGTCGGCAACGCGGTCAAGTACACGCCGCAGGGCGAAGTGGTGGTGCGCCTTCTGGCCGATGCGGTGGAGGTGGTGGACACCGGCCCGGGCCTGAGCGAGGAGGACGCCAAGCGCCTGTTCCAGCGCGGCTACCGCGGCACCCATTCGGGGCATTCGCAGGGCGCGGGCATCGGCCTGTCCATCGTCGGCCGGCTGTGCGACCTGTACGGCTGGGACGTGAGCGTGCGCTCGCGCGAGGACGGCGGGCACGGCGTGGTGGCGACGCTGTCGCTGGGCGGACGCGGCGCGGGAGAGGCCGGCGACGACGCGACCGGTTGAGCCTGCAGGGGTTCCTGCGCGCCTTCTGTGCGCCTTCTGTAGGAGCTCCCTTCAGGGGCGACCCGAGGCGGTTGGAACGCAGCCACGTTCAACGCATCGCTTCGGAGGCTGCGCGTGGAATGCAGCGCCTCCCAACCGCCCCGGGTCGCCCCTGAAGGGAGCTCCTACAAGGAGCGGCAAGGGAGCGGCAAGGAGCGCGCGGGACGGCTCAGGGGTATTCCAGCCAGCCGCGGGTGTCGGGGGTGCTGCCGTCGAACAGGCCGAAGAACAGCTGTTGCAGCTTCCGCGTCACCGGCCCGGGCCGGCCGTCGCCGACCGGCTTGCCGTCGACCGAGCGCAGCGGGGTGATCTCGGCGGCGGTGCCGCACATCAGCAGTTCGTCGCACAGGTACAGGTACTCGCGCGGGAGGTCGCGCTCGACCACCTCGATGCCGGCGTCGCGGGCCAGCTTGATGATCGAATCGCGGGTGATGCCGGTGAGGATCGAGGCGCTGGCCGGGGGGGTGTGGAGCGCGCCGTCGAACACCAGGAACAGGTTCTCGCCGGCGCCTTCGCTCAGCAGCCCGGTGGAGGCGAGCGCGATGCCTTCGCCGTAGCCGTGGCGGCGCGCCTCGCGCGTGACCAGCTGGCCCGACAGGTAGTTGCCGCCGGCCTTGGCCCCGGCCGGCACGGTGTTGGGCGCGAACCGCTGCCAGCTGGAGACGCAGGCGTCGATGCCCTGCTCGAACGCGTCGGCGCCGAGGTAGCGGCCGAAGTCCAGCGCGGCCACGGCCACGTCGATTTCGGTCTCCGCGGCGATGCCGACGCTGCCCACGCCGCGGAACGCGACCGGGCGCAGGTAGGCGCTGCGCAGGCCGTTGGCGGCGACGATCGCGTGGCAGGCGGCGCTGATCTGCTCCTGCGTGTACGGGATGGCGATGTCGTAGATCTTCGCCGAGGAGAACAGCCGGCGGGTATGGTCGGCGAGGCGGAAGATCGCGGTGCCCTGGGGCGTCTCATAGGCGCGCACGCCCTCGAACACCGAGGAGCCGTAGTGGATCGCATGCGCCATCACGTGGGTGGTGGCTTCGGCCCAGGGCTTGATCGTGCCGTTGTGCCAGATCTTCTCGGGGAACTGCATCGGCCTGCTCCGCGCGGTGGAAAGGGCATTCTGCCCCATGCGGCGGCGATGCCGTTGTAGGAGCTCCCTTCAGGGGCGACCCGAGG
>CAZBDE010000123.1:0-4114 GCA_964490415.1 uncultured Pseudoxanthomonas sp.
CAACCCAGAAGCGGCGCTCATGCAGGTTGGGGAGGAAACGGCGGCGGGTCTTGTTGTTGGCGTGCGAGACGTTGTTGCCGGTCTGCACGCCCTTGCCGGTGACTTGGCATACGCGGGACATACGCACCTCGAAAGGTCTGGTGTCGCCCATAGCCCGGGAGACGGCGGCCCCGCGGACGGTTCCTGGTGGAGCCGGCCGTACGCGATGCGGGAAAGGGTTCGACCGCCATGGCGGCCCCGGATCGCGTTCCCGGGCCACCGATCCGGACAGGCCGGACGCAGCGAGCCGGCAATTATGCAGGCCCAAGTGGCTGATTGCAACCGGGTTCCAGGCCGGCTTATGCCGAGGGGAAGGGGCGATCCGCCCCGCTCACGGTGCCTTGGCGGGCCCGCCAAGGCCGGCGTCGGCCCTGGACCGGGCGATGAACGCCCCGATCCGCTCCTCCAGCACCGGCAGCGGCACCGAACCCTCGGCCAGGACCGCGTCGTGGAAGGCGCGGATGTCGAAGGCGTCGCCCAGCTCGGCCTCGGCCCTGGCCCGCAGGCGGACGATGGCGATCTCGCCCAGCTTGTAGCTCAGCGCCTGCCCGGGCCAGGAGATGTAGCGGTCGACCTCGGTGGTGACCTCGTGCTCGGACAGGGCGGTGCGGTCGCGCAGGTAGGCCAGGGCCTGGTCCCGGCTCCAGCCGTAGTGGTGGAGGCCGGTGTCGATCACCAGCCGGGCGGCGCGCCACATCTCGTAGGTGAGCCGGCCGAAGTCCTCGTAGGGCGTCTCGTAGATGCCCATCTCCTTGCCCAGCTTCTCGGTGTACAGCGCCCAGCCCTCGCCGTAGGCGGAGATGTAGCTGTCGCGGCGGAACGCGGGCAGTTCGCCCTGCTCCCTGCTCAGCGCCGCCTGCAGGGCGTGGCCGGGCGAGGATTCGTGCAGGGTCAGCGCCGGCAGGTTGTACAGCGGGCGCGAGGGCAGGTCGTAGGTGTTCACCCAGTAGGTGCCCAGGCCGCCGCGGCCGGCGGTCCAGTACGGGGCGATGTCGTCGGGCACCGGCACGATGGTGAAGCGGCCGCGCGGCAGGGTGCCGATGAACTTGCCGACCTCGCCGTCGGCGCGCTTGGAGATCCAGGCCGCGCGGTCGAGCAGCTGCTGCGGTTCGGTGACGTAGAACTGCGGGTCGGTGCGCAGGAAGCGCAGGAAATCCTGGAAGCGGGTCGCCTCGCTGTCGCCCTTGAAGCCGACCTGCCCGATGATCGCGTCCATCTCGGCCTGGATCCGCGCCACCTCGGCCAGGCCGATGCGGTGGATCTCCTGCGGGGTCAGGTCCAGGGTGGTGTATTCGCGGATCTGCTGCCGGTAGTAGGCCTTGCCGCCGGGCATCGCGCTGGCGGCCAGCGTGGTCCGTGCCTTCGGCACGTACTCGTCGCGGAAGAATCCCTGCAGCCGGGCGAAGGCGGGGACCACCGAGTCGCGGATCGCCGCCTGCGCCGCCTCGCGCAGCGCCTGCTGTTCGGCGGCGGGGATGCGCGCCGGCAGCTGCCGGAATGGCGCGTACAGCGGCGACTGCGTCGGATCCTGCAGCGTGGCCACCGCGGCGATCGAGCCCTCGCGCCCGTCCAGCACCGCGCGCGGCACGCTGAAGCCGCGGGCCAGGCCGGCGCGCATGTTGTCGATCTGCTGGTCGAAATGGCGCGGCACGTCGTTGAGCCGGGCAATGTAGGCGCGATGGGCCTCCGCGGTGCGCATCGGCTGGCGCGCCATGAAATTGAGGTTGGCCCAGAACGAGCTGTCGGAATTGAACGGCATCTCGTAGCCGCGCAGCCGGGTCTCCTCGGCCAGGTTGCGGACCTGGTCGCGGTAGATGGCCAGATTGATCCGGTTGGCGTCCGACAGCCGCGCCGGGTCGATCGCTTCGAGCTGGCGCAGCACGTCGTCCCACACCTGCAGCCGTGCCTGCTGCGCGGCCGGCGACACGTCCGCCAGGCCCGGGTTGAAGTTGCCTTCGTCGGTGGCGCTGTCCTCGTCGCCGGCGCCGTCCTGCTGCTTGCGCCAGGCCCATTCCTTCTCGTAGATCGTGCGGAACGCGGCGTCGGCGCCGGTCTCCCCGGCGCTGGCGCCCGGCGCGGCGGGCGCGTCGGCGGCCACCGCCGGCAGGGTGGCCAGGGACAGGGCGAGCAGGAGGGCGGCGGACAGCGGACGGATCATGCGGATGCGGGCGATCGACGGAAAGATCGATCATCCCATCGCCGGCGCCGGACTGTCATGGCCCGGAAGTGGGGCCGGTCGCGGCCGTGCCTATCCCGCGGCCCGGTCGCGCCGCCAGCCGCGGTGGCGGATGTCCAGCACCAGGTTGTAGAGGGCGACGAAGCTGGGGAACAGGTTCTGCAGCACGCCCACCGAGTCCTGCTTGGCCGAGAACAGGAAGTAGCTCAGGGTCATCAGGCTGCCGGCCACGCTCATGTACCAGAACAGGCGCGGGATCACCGGCTTGCCGGCGCGCCGGGTGGCGACGAACTGCACCAGCCATCGCGCGCCGAACATCAGCGCGCCGGTGTAGCCGATCAGCTTCCAGCCGGTGACGTGGAGGCCGGTCCAGAACAGCCATTCGATCGGCTGGTCGAGCCAGTGGAGTTCCTGCATCTCAGTGCTCCTCGACCCGGGTGCGGCGGCTGCGCGCGATCAGCCAGGCGACCCCGCGCAGGTCGCGGATGCCGGCCCAGGCGCGGCCCAGGTTGTTGTACTTGGATGCGCCGCTGCCGCGCGGGCGGTGGTTCACCGGCACGCTCACGGTCTTCCAGCCGGCGCGCTGCACCAGCGCCGGCAGGTAGCGGTGCATGTGGTCGAAATAGGGCAGGTCGAGGAACACGGCACGCTCGAACAGCTTGATCCCGCAGCCGGTGTCGGGCGTGTCGTCGCGCAGCATCCGCGCGCGGATCCGGTTGGCCCAGCGGCTGGCCCAGCGCTTGGAGCCCGGATCCTTCCGCTCCACCCGCCAGCCGGCGAACAGCTTCACCTCCGGCGCGGCGGCGTCGCGTGCGGCGAGCAGCTTCGGGATGTCGGCCGGGTCGTTCTGTCCGTCGCCGTCCAGGGTGGCGATCCAGGCGCCGCGCGCGGCCTTGACCCCGTTGCGCACCGCGGTGCTCTGCCCGCTGCGGGTAGCATGGTGCAGCGCGCGCAGCTCGGGCACCTGCGGCTTGAGCGACTGCAGCACGGCCAGCGAACCGTCGCTCGAATGGTCGTCGACGTAGACGATCTCGAAGGGCAAGTGGCCACGCAGGGCGGCGACGATCTCGCCCACCAGCGGGGCGATGTTGTCGCGTTCGTTGAAGACGGGGACGATGACGGAAAGCTCGGGGGAGGGCGTCATGGGGAGACCCGGGTCGGCTTGCGGCATTGTCGCAAGCGCCGGGTAAACAGGGAATCGCCACGTGCTGGGGCGGTTGTTTCCGCCATGCGCCGTCTGTAGGAGCTCCCTTCAGGGGCGACCCGAGGACGCCCGCACGCAGCCGCGATCAACGCAGCCGATCCGGGTTCGGTATTGAATGCAGCTCTGTTCCAGTGCCGTCGGGTCGCCCCTGAAGGGAGCTCCTACGAGGAGAACAGGTCAGGTCTGGCGGGGGCGCAGCCGTTCGAGCACGCCCTCGAGGCTGTCCAGGTCGCTGTAGTGGATCACCAGCCTGCCCTTGCCGCCCTTGCCGTGCGCGATGGCGACCCTGGCGCCGAGCGACTCGGACAGTTCGTTCTCCAGCGAAGCGATGTCGGGCTGCTGCGCGCCGGTGGCCTTCGCCTTGCGATTGCCCGCGCCGGCCACCGGCACCTTGCCGGCGGCGAACTGCTGGGCGCGGTGCTCGACTTCGCGCACCGACCAGCCGTGTTCGGCGGCCTCGTGGGCCAGCTTGCTGGCCAGCTCCGGCGACAGGGTCAACAGGGCGCGGGCGTGGCCCATCTCCAGCCGGCGCGCCTCGAGCAGGGCCCGGATCGCCGGTGGCAGGTCGAGCAGGCGCAGCAGGTTGGACACCGCCGCGCGCGAGCGGCCGACCGCGGCGGCGGCCTCGGCGTGGGTCAGCGCGAATTCGTCGATCAGCCGCTGCAGGGCCTGCGCTTCCTCCAGCGGATTGAGGT
>CAZBDE010000123.1:4124-8053 GCA_964490415.1 uncultured Pseudoxanthomonas sp.
CCATGGCGATGACGGTGCGGTCGTCCAGCTCGCGCAGGACCACCGGCACCTCGCTCAGGCCGGCCAGCTGCGAGGCGCGCCAGCGGCGCTCGCCGGCCACGATCTCGTACTGTCCCGGCGCGAGCTCGCGCACCACGATCGGCTGGATCACGCCCTGGGCCTGGATCGAGGCCGACAGTTCCTCGAGCTTGGCCGGGTCCATGTCGCGGCGCGGCTGGTACTTGCCCGGCTGCAGCTGGGCCACCGGCAGGGTGCGCAGCACGTCGCCCGGCTGCGGCTGTTCGACCTCGGCGGGGGCGGCCGCGGCCTTGGGACCGAGCAGCGCTTCCAGGCCGCGGCCCAGGCCGCGCTTCTTCGCCGTGGCCATCAGGCGACCTCCACCGGGCGGGCGGGGCCGCGCGTGCGCTCGGCCTGGCGGCGGATCACCTCGCCGGCCAGACCCAGGTAGGCGACGCCGCCGCGCGAGGCGCGGTCGTAGCCGACGATGCTCTGGCCGTGGCTGGGCGCCTCGGCCAGGCGCACGTTGCGCGGCACGATGGTGCGGAACACCAGGTCGCCGAAGTGGTCGGTCAGCTCGGCCGAGACCGCGTTGGCCAGGTTGTTGCGCACGTCGAACATGGTCCGCAGCACGCCTTCGATCTCCAGCGCCGGGTTGAGCCGCTGGCGCAGCGCGTCGATGGTCTCGATCAGCGCGCTCAGGCCTTCCAGCGCGTAGTACTCGCACTGCATCGGCACGATCACCGCGTCGGCGGCGGTCAATGCGTTGAGGGTGAGCAGCGACAACGCCGGCGGGCAGTCGATGATGATGAAGTCGTAGTCGCCGCGCAGCGGTTCCAGCGCGTCCTTGAGCTTCTGCTCGCGGTCGTCGATGTCCATCAGCTGGATCTCGGCGGCGGTCAGGTCGATGTTGCCGGGCAGCAGGTCGAAGCCTTCGGCGGTGGTGACCCGGATCGAGCGCGCGTCGCGCTCGCCGAGCAGCACGTCGCAGGTCGAAGCTTCCAGTTCGCGCTTGTCCACCCCGCTGCCCATGGTGGCGTTGCCCTGCGCGTCCAGGTCCACCAGCAGCACGCGCTTGGGCGCGCGCGCCAGCCCGGCGGCCAGGTTGACCGCCGTGGTGGTCTTGCCGACGCCACCCTTCTGGTTGGCGATGGCGATGATGCGGGCCATGCGGGACTGCCTCGACTGCGGGACCGCGAAGGTCCGGAACGGGCCATTATGCAACGTCACGCCGCCCGGCCCACTTCGACCAGATGGCGTTCGGCGTCCAGGCCCGGAACCGTGAGCGGATGCACTGCCAGCGCGGTCCAGCCGGGCGGCAGCGAGGCGATTTCCGCGGCCGGATGCACGCCCTTCATCGCCAGCAGCCGGCCCTGCGGGGCCAGCAGGTGGCCGCCGACCTCGAGGATTCCGGCCAGGGTGTCCAGGGCGCGGGCGGTGATCTGGGCGTAGGCGCCGGGTTCGTCCACCGCCTCGGCGCGGGATTCGGCCACCCGTGCGCGATCGCCGAGCTTGAGCTGGCGCACCGCCTCGCGCAGGAAACGGGCCTTCTTGCCGTTGCTTTCCACCAGGGTCACGCGCAGGTCCGGGCGCACGATCGCCAGCGGGATGCCGGGCAGGCCGGGGCCGGTGCCCAGGTCGGCCAGCGCGCCAGGCTGCACGTACGGGTGCATCGCCAGCGAATCGAGCAGGTGGCGGGTGACCATTTCCTCCGGGTCGCGGATCGCGGTGAGGTTGTAGGTGCGGTTCCAGCGCAGCAGCAGGGCCAGGTAGTCGAGCAGCGGCGCGGCCAGGGCGCGGTCCAGGCCCAGCGCGGCCAGGCCGTCGTCCAGGCGCTGGCGCAGGGCGGGGGAAAGGGCGGTGTCCATGGGCGAAGTATCGCCGATGGACAGGCCCGTGCCTCGTCGTGCTTTTTGTAGGAGCTCCCTTCAGGGGCGACCCGACCAACCTGTGGAGGCGCCGCTTTCAACGCGAAATCCCCGGATCGGCTGCGTTGGCCGCGGCTGCATCCAGACTTCCTCGGGTCGCCCCTGAAGGGAGCTCCTACAAAGGCGGGCGGGGGCGCCAGGCCAGGGCGGCGAGGTAGCCGGGCTGCGGTGTCCATTCGTGCAGGTGCCAGTCGGCCGGATCGCCCAGTTCCGGATCGCTGGCGCGCAGGCGCAACGGCGCCGTTTCGCCGTCGCCGTCCAGGCCGAACTCCAGCCGGTGCAGGCCGAATGCCAGGCCTCGGCCGTGCGCCTTCAGCACCGCTTCCTTGGCGCACCACAGGCGCAGGAACGCCGCTTCGCGCGGCTCGGGCCCGAGGGCGTGCAGGCGCTCGACTTCGGCCGAGGCGAAGTAGCGCCGCGCCAGTTCCAGCGCGCGCGGGCGCGGGCGCAACTGCTCCAGGTCCACGCCCAGGGTGACGTCGCGGCCCAGCGCCAGCAGCAGGCGCTCGCCGCTGTGGCTCCAGCCGGCGTCGCGGTCGTCGAATGGCGCCAGCAGACGCGGACGGCCGCGGTCGTCGCGGACCAGGGGCAGGCCGGCATCGGCCACGCCGCCGAGCCACTGGCCGAGCAGGCCGCGGACCTGCGGTTCGCCGCGCTGGCCGGGCACGTGCGCCAGCGCCTGCACCTGCACCGGGCCGAACCGCCACTGCGCCAGTGGCCGCGCGTCGCTCATGGCCGCGATCGCCGGCGCCGGGCCGGGAGGCCCCGGATCGGGAGAGGCCGGGCCCGAAGGTGCCGTGCCCGGGGGGGGCGTGCCCGAGGATATACGGCCGCTTCACGCCCGCCCGGGTCTGATGGCCGGGCCCACCCCGTCTGCCGGGGTGATTCTTGTGGAAGACCTGAGGAGAAGGACAGCATGGGCATCATCATCTGGTTGATCATAGGCGGCATCGTCGGCTGGCTGGCCAGCCTGGTCATGCGTCGCGATGCGCAGCAGGGCATCCTGCTCAACATCGTGGTCGGCATCGTCGGCGCGGCGCTGGCCGGCTGGATCTTCGGGGGTGGCATCAACCAGGCCGTCACCCTGCGCACCTTCCTGTTCTCGATTATCGGCGCGGTCATCCTGCTGGCGATCGTGAACCTTTTCACCCGCGGCAAGGTGCGCTGACGCGGCTGCCCGCGGCCGCGGCCGCGGTGCGACGAGGGGATGGAGGCCCGGCCATGCCGGGCCTTCGTCTTTTCCGCTTCGCCCCGCGGCGCTCAGCCGGCCAGTTCGATCCAGGCCGGGGCATGGTCGCTGGGCCGCTCCCAGGTGCGCGGTTCGCGGTCGATGCCGGCGGCGGCGACCTGCGCGCGCAGCGCTTCGGAGACCAGGGTCAGGTCGATGCGCAGGCCCAGGTCGCGGCGGAACGCGGCCTGGCGGTAGTCCCACCAGCTGAACACGCCGCCGTCCTGGTGCAGCAGGCGGTAGCCGTCGTGCAGGCCGGTGCCGAGCAGGTCCTGCAGCGCCGCGCGCTCGGGCGCGGAGGTGAGGATGTGCTGCTCGTTCCACACCGCCGGGTCGTGCACGTCGCGCTCGTCCGGGGCGATGTTGAAGTCGCCCAGCACCACCAGGCGCGGATGCGCGCGCGCTTCCTGCTCCAGCCAGTGGCGCACCGCCGCCAGCCATTCGAGCTTCAGTTCGTACTTATCGGTGCCGATGTCCTGGCCATTGACCACGTACAGGTTGACCACGCGCAGGTCGCCGATCGTGGCGCTGATCGCGCGGCGGTGTTCGTGCTCGAAGCCGGGCACGCCGACCAGTACGTCGCGCGGTTCCTCGCGGGCGAGGATGGCCACGCCGTTGTAGGTCTTCTGGCCGGAGAACACGCTGCGGTAGCCCATGGCGGCCAGCGCCGTGTCGGGGAACCTGTGGTCCTCCAGCTTGGTTTCCTGCAGGCCGACCACGTCCGGGCCGAAGGCGCGCAGCCACTGTTCCAGGTGCGGCAGGCGCACGTTGAGGGA
>CAZBDE010000124.1:0-8021 GCA_964490415.1 uncultured Pseudoxanthomonas sp.
TTTTTTGCTCGATGTATGTGAAATATGTGTAGCAGGTGTATATATTCGCGCGTTGGTAGCAATAGGGCCCGGACAAATTTGTGTTCCAAAAAAAAACGGTGGACACTCTGCTAACAAAAATTTCCCGCGGGGACAAGTGAACGGCTTCGGGACAACTTGGACTTTGAAAAAATTAAACATGGGACAGACTAAAAATTAACACAGCCGACCCTTCGCATTTTTAAAAAGATTGTGCTCCGAATTGCCCCGCGCATTTGGCACATGCCATAGCCGCTCAAACCCACCGCGATACCAAAGCTATGGCAAGAGCCAAATCCCCACCGCACCCAAACGAGTACAATACCCCTACTGAATACCAAAAGAGCCATTTTTTAACACTCTAACCGACATATTTCAGTATTTTCACAGTTCATATTAAATAAAGACCTAAAAAGCTAAATGAGTTTAAATACACAGAATCTTCAATCAATCATCAATTTCATCTGGACAGTGGCGGACGATGTATTGATTAATAAGTTCCTAGAGAATCAGTATCAGGATGTAATACTACCAATGACTGTTTTGAGGCGTTTGGACTTGGCACTCGAACCGACCAAAGACAAGGTGCTAAAAACCCATAAAGAATTTAAAAAGAAGATTGACAATGTATCCGGACTTTTGACCAGTGAATTGCATGGAAGCGGTCTGGCGTTTTACAACACTTCTCAGTTCACAATGAAGAAATTGTTGGCAGACCCTAAAAACATTGACACTAACTTTTTGGACTACCTTAATGGGTTTTCCGAGAACGTACAAGACATCATTACCAAGTTTAAGTTCCGCAACCAGTTAAAGACTTTTGAAGAAACAGGAATAACCTTTTCACTGATTGAAAAATTCTGTAATCCAAAAGTTGAACTAAGCCCCGACAAAATTTCCCCAATGGCAATGGGCTATATGTTTGAGGACTTAATTCGGAGGTTCAATGAAAAAACCAATGCCGCAGCCGGACGACATTTTACACCAAGGGAAATCATTGAGTTGATGACTCATTTGGTTTATCTGCCAGTTAAGAACAAAATTCAGAAAGGAACTTTTTTAGTGTATGACCCTTGCGCAGGCTCAGGTGCCATGCTTACACAATCTAAACTTTTTGCCACTGACCCAGACGGTGAAATAAAATCTAAAGCAACATTTCACTTATATGGACAAGAAAATACTGGTGAAATGTATGCAGTATGTAAATCTGACATGTTATTGAAGGGCGAAGACCCCGACAAAATCAAATTTGGGTCAACATTAAGTGAGTATGGCTTTGACAATGACTTGAAATTTAATTTCATGTTGACAAACCCACCCTATGGTACAACTTGGAAACAGGATATTGAAAATTTAAATGTCGGAAGCGAAAAGAAAATAAGCATTGTCGACAAAAGATTTAATCTTAAAATAAGAAATTTCAAAGGCGAACTCGAAGAGACTTGCTTAACATCACGAAGCAATGACGGGCAACTTATGTTTATGCTCCACATGCTTTCCAAAATGAAACAACCAAAAGATGGCGGGAGCAGAATTGCATCAGTCCACAATGGCTCTGCGTTATTTACTGGTGACGCTGGCTCAAGTGAGAGCGGTGTAAGACAATTTATTCTCGAAAATGATTTATTGGAAGCAGTCATTGCTTTGCCTTTAGATATTTTTTATAACACAGGTCAACCAACTTACATTCTAATCCTTTCAAATAATAAAGAACAGGCAAGAAAAGGGAAGGTGCAGTTAATCAAAGCAGACTCTTTTTTTAAAAAGATGACCAAAGCATTAGGGAATAAGAAGAATGAGCTTACAACAGAGCACATTAATTCTATAGTTGAATTGTATTTAAAAAATGAAGCCAATGAATACTCAAGAATATTCAGCAATAGCGACTTCGGTTACTTCACATTAAAAGTAAAACACTCAAAAGACGATTTCGCTGAAGATATAGACTTTAAGGACATGGAGTTTATTCCATTAAACTGTGAAATCGATAACTACATTTCCAATGAGGTTTTAAAGTATACTCCAAACGCCAAGTCGGACTTAAAATCAATCAAGATTGGCTACTCAATAAATTTTCTAGAACACTTCCATAAGGCCAGTTCATACAGAAAGTTAGATGATGTTATCAAAGACATCGAAAGACTTGAAGAAAAAAGTAATGGACTCCTAAAAGCACTTCTACAATGAAAAAAAGAGATAAACTTAAGAATACAAAAATCTCATGGCTTGGAGAAATCCCGACAGAATGGGAAATAAAGAAGGCAAAACATGTTTTGTATGAGGTCTCAAACAAGTCAGAAACTGGTCTAGAAGACTTATTGTCTCTTTCACAATACACAGGTGTTGAGTTAAAGCGAGATAAGAAGAAAAATGAGAATGACAACCTTACAAATGCAATGTCCTTGGTTGGCTACAAAATTGTTAATCAAAATCAATTAGTTAGTAATATCATGCTCGCATGGAATGGTTCAATAGCTATTTCTGCATTCGATGGGATTATTAGTCCAGCTTATTGCGTCTATCAATTTAGAAAAGGTTTTAACCCGAAATACTTTGAATATCTTTTTAAGACGGAAATTTATAAAGCTGAATTCAAACGGAAGTCCACAGGTATAATTGAAAGCAGACTTAGATTGTATTCCGACCAATTTTATAATATTCATTGTATAGTTCCCCCTATTGAAGAACAGAACAAAATCGTTGATGTTATAGCCTTTAAGCACAAGCAAATTCAAAATTTGATTAAATACACAAATGTTATTTTCGGAAAGACAAACCCGAAAACAGGATTACTCCAAGAGTATATCAATACATTAATATTTAACTTAATAACCGGCAAGATTGACGTTAGACACTTCGAAATTCCTGAGCTAGACTTAGAGGCTAAAGAATTGGAACAATTCAGTTATTTAGAAAAAGTAGAAGATGAGATTATAGAAGTAGAGTCAAATATTGAAAATGAGTAAGCAAACTGACACATCGGAAAAAGGATTGGAAGCTTTCATTTCCGAACATTTGGAACTTGGTAATGGATACCTACTTCGAAATAATAAATCCTATGACAATGTTGCCTGCTTAGACAACGAGTTGCTTTTTCAATTTCTGGATGCAACGCAACCAAATGCAGTTGCCAAATTGAAACATTTTCACAAAGACCTTTACGAGCAAAAAGTAATCAAACGGATTAACGACCAAATTCAATCAAAAGGAGTAATTGAAGTACTTCGCAAGGGAATTACAGACGGCTTCACCGATACCAAAATTAATTTGTTCTACGACAAGCCAGTCTCAACTTACAACATTGAGGCAGGTAAATTGTACGATGCCAACTTGTTCTCGGTAATGCGTCAAGTTTATTTTTCTCCTCATAACAAAAAGTCACTTGATTTAATGATTTTCATTAATGGTATTCCGGTAATATCATTTGAACTCAAGAATGAATTAACAAAACAAAATGTTCAGCACGCCATTACTCAATATAAGGATGACAGAGACCCAAATGAAGAAATATTCCGGTTAGGAAGATTGGTGGTAAACTTTGCGGTTGACACAGAAGAAGTATGGATGTGTACTCAACTTAAAAAAGAAAAATCATACTTCCTTCCATTTAACAGAGGGCATAACAATGGCGCAGGAAATCCACCAAACCCAAATGGAATTAAAACAGAGTATTTGTGGAAAGAGATTTTGACTAGAAACAGTTTAACCGACATTATTCAAAACTTTTGTCAATTAATCACAGAGGAAAAGGAATACTTTGACGATAAGGGAAAAATCAGAACAAGGAAAGAGAAGAAACTAATCTTCCCGCGCTATCATCAATTGGTTGCTGTTCGAAATCTTTTGGCTGATGCTCAAGAAAAAGGCTCAGGCCAGAAATACCTTATTCAACACTCAGCAGGCTCTGGAAAATCAAACTCCATTTCTTGGTTAGCCCATCAATTGGTTGGCTTACATGAAAAATCAGGTAAAGCCAACATTTTTGATACAGTGATTGTAGTGACTGACCGCAGAGTGTTGGATGCTCAAATCAGAAATAACATAAAGCAATTTCAGCAAGTAAACGGAGTAGTTGAGGCCATTACTGAGGGAAGCAAGCAACTGAAGGAAGCGTTAGAAGAAGGCAAAAAGATAATCATTACCACTATTCAGAAATTTCCGCATATAGTTGAGGAAATTGGTGAGTTGCCAGGAACAAACTTCGCTATCATAGTCGATGAAGCTCACAGTAGCTTAAGCGGTCAAATGGCTAGAAAGCTAAATGAAACACTTTCCAAACTTAATCTTGACCAACAAACACAATCAGAACTTGAAGAAGATTTGGAAGACATTTCAAGTATGGCTGATGTTGAAGATGCAGAAGAAACAATAACAGGCGAAGACTTGATTAGAGTTTTGGTGAAGTCAAGAAAGCTTTTGCCCAACGCCAGTTATTTTGCCTTTACAGCAACACCTAAGAACAAGACTTTAGAATTGTTTGGAGTTCCTTTTCAAGACGGAGATAAAACAAAATTCAGAGCCTTTCATTTGTACTCAATGAAGCAAGCCATAGAAGAAGGCTTCATTATGGACGTATTGCTTAACTACACTACTTATCAAAGTTATTATGCACTACTGAAAAAGATAGAGGATGACCCTGAGTATGACAAACTAAAAGCGCAAAAGAAACTCAAAGCCTATGTTGAAAGCCATGAACACGCGATAAAAAAGAAAGCAATTCTTATTATTGAGCACTTTATGGAAAACGTAGTTCGTAAAAAACGAATGGGCGGCTTAGCAAAGGCAATGCTGGTAACGAGTTCAAGAGCCAACGCAGTAAAGTATAAAAGAGCGTTTGATGATTATCTAAGAAAAATCAATAGTCCATACAAAGCCATTGTTGCCTTTTCAGGAGAAATAGACGGACAAACTGAATCTAGCCTGAATGGATTCTCCAGTTCATCCATTCCAGTTGAATTTGAGAAAAACGAATATCGCTTTTTATTAGTAGCCAATAAGTTTCAGACAGGCTTTGACCAGCCTCTATTGCATACGATGTATGTTGATAAAAAATTAGGTGGCGTAAATGCAGTTCAAACCTTATCTCGGCTAAACAGAAGTCATCCGCTAAAAAGAGACACTTTTGTTTTAGACTTCGCCAATACTACCGATGACATCGAGAAAGCCTTCAAGCCATATTTTGAAAGCACAATTTTAGGTGAAGCAACAGACCCGAATAAGTTGTTTGACTTGCAAGATGCTTTGGATAATTATCAAGTTTATACAAGAGAACAAGTCATTGAATTCTCTGAAAAGATTTTGGCGAATGTTCCGATAGACCAGCTTCATGCAATGCTTGATGCTTCATCAGCGATTTTCAGAAATGACCTAGTTGAAGAACAACAAGCAGATTTTAGAGCAAAGGTAAAGACCTATGTTCGTCTTTATATTTTCTTATCTCAAATTGTACCGTTTGAAAATCCATACTTAGAAAGACTTTATATTTTCTTAAACCATTTGCAAAACAAACTAGGCGGTGATTTGCCAGACGATTTAGCCAAAGGCATTTTAGACAATATCGATATGGATAGTTACCGTTTGCAATTAGAAGCGACAACTAATATTGCAATGGAACAGGGTGAGGATTTAAAACCCATCCCAACTGAGATGAGAGGTAGTACAAATCAGCCTGAAATTGACAGGCTTTCTCACATCCTACAAACTTTCAATGAGCGATACGGAACACAGTTTGAAGATGCTGACAAAGTCAGGCAGATGGCTGAAAACATTGCGAGTGATGTAGCAAAAAACCAAGAGCTAATAACTTCAATAAAATATTCAGACGACCAGAATGCAAGAATAACAAGTGACAAAGTTGTAGGGCAAGAACTTCTAAAGCACATAACAACAAACTTTGACCTCTATAAACTCTACTCGGACAATAAAGAATTTAAGGAAGACTTTTCAGCTATGATGTTTGGAGTTGTTAAGGAGTTAATTCAAAAAGGACTTAATGCACAGAAATGAAAATTAAGACCATTGAACTAACGAACATCAAGGGCATCGGGCACCAACTTTTTACATTGGATTTGTTACCTAACAAACCGAATTTACTTGTTGCTCCTAATGGTTTCGGTAAAAGTTCCTTTAGTATTGGTTTTGATTCACTGAAGAGAAGTAAGATTGAATTGGACGACAAACACCTTCATCAAGATAACAATTCAAATCGCCCCATTTTGTCAATAGTTGTTGAGGATACAGCAGGCACAAGAACTTTAACTGCTGATGACTCGCAAAATTTGATTTCCAACGAATTTGACGTTTTTGTTATTAACAGTCAACTGCTAGCTAAAGCAAAACTATTGAAAATAAGTGGTGCTACTATTCCTGTTTCTTCATTAGAAATAGCACCAATAGTTTTAGTACCAACTATTTCACCAGTTACAGATTTTAATTACAACGCGCCCGCTGCAAAAAGAAATTTCGGAGCCAATGGCAAAATACTTCCCAACATAGCAGATTTATTTTCATGTGCTGCACTGCTTGGTGACGTATTGAATGAAATTGACTTAACTAAATTCGGTCAAGTAAAAATATCTGCAAGCCTTAATTCCGTCAAGGGAGAAATAAACAGTCAAAGCGGTACTGCCGAGCAAATAAAACAATGGATTGACCTTAATAAAAAGGCTGAACTAAACGGCATCACAGAGTTTAATCGCCTTGCTGGAATACTTAGACGTTTTGATGGCATCCAAAATGATGTAGACAGTTTTCTCGCAGCTTTTCAATTTATAGATGTTTACCAATCAATGAGTGGTGATTTTAAGAAAGCAGTTAACTACGCCTTCTATCTTGACGACAAAGATTACTATGAAAAAACAATAACCAATTTTAACACAACAAGGCACACTATTAAACCGAAGGAGGATAAAAAGCATAATCGCCTAATAGTCGAATGGCCAAAAGCGCACGAAATTTCAAACGGGCAAAGAGATGTGCTTTCTTTTATTACAATGTTAATGAAAGCTAAGAGGAATTTTAAAAAGCAGAATTGCATTCTCATAATAGATGAAATATTCGACTATTTGGATGACGCGAATCTAATCTCGTTTCAGTATTTCATAACAACCATGATTGAGGAAATGAAAGAGCAAGGCAAAAACTTCTTTCCTATCCTAATGACACACTTAGACCCATTATTCTTCAATCATTTTTGCTTTAATAGGCATAAGATTAAAGTTGCTTATCTGAAGGATGTTCCATTTAGGGCAAATCCAAGTATTACTAAGTTAATCAAGAAAAGAGAAGAGGTTCTTATTCAAGCTAACGTGGATAAACATCATTTTCATTTTTA
This sequence comes from uncultured Pseudoxanthomonas sp., assembly GCA_964490415.1. Classification (GTDB taxonomy): domain Bacteria; phylum Pseudomonadota; class Gammaproteobacteria; order Xanthomonadales; family Xanthomonadaceae; genus Pseudoxanthomonas. Next base: position 7,352 of record CAZBDE010000124.1, read on the forward strand.
TCCGACACATATCAATATTTCAGCAGACTTCGCAACATTAGGACTACCAAGCTCTTGGGGCGAATCACAGAGATTTCATCAATTTATAGATGGCGAAGTTCAAAAATATTTGACAGACCAACCTAACTACGACCCTTTGGCAATCTGCTTTGGAGTGAGAGTTAAAATTGAATGCCTAATTCACGGACAAATCACTGACCCTGTTAAACAACAAGAGTTTTTAGACGAGCACGGGACTAAGAAAAAATTGGAGTATTGTGAGAGAATTGGACATTCAGTTCCAGAAACATATTACTTGCTTGGGATAATTTATAATGACAGACTTCATTGGCGTGACGGCTTGGACAATGTAAAACCAGTAGCTATAAAATTGGAGAACATGACAATAAAATTTTTGATTAAAGAATTATTCACGCCATAACACGAATTGAATTTCTTAAAGTCGCACACACATTGCCTGGCCGCACTTGCAACCCACATCCAAAGCCAGCCAATAAGTGTGCTCAGTGCAGTGTACGTGGACAAAGCGGATGAAAAATGCCCCACCGCACGACTGTAATAAAAAAGATTGGTGTTAATTAACGGGGGACAAAAGACAAGGCTACGAATGAAGTGCGGAGAAGGGCCCTACAGCTACCAACAAAAGTAGCTGTTGCACAACTATCCCCTA
>CAZBDE010000125.1:0-7848 GCA_964490415.1 uncultured Pseudoxanthomonas sp.
CTCGACCTGATGGGTGGTGACGAGGATGGTTTTTTCCTCGTCGAAGTAGTCTTCCAGCAGGCGCTGGTAGAACTGCTTGCGGTAGAGGATGTCCAGGCCCAGGGTCGGCTCGTCCAGCACCAGCAGGCGCGCGTCGATCGCCATCACCAGGGCCAGGTGCAGCTGCACGATCATGCCCTTGGACATCTCGCGCACCCGCAGCTTCGGGTGCAACTGGGTGTTGGCCAGGAAGCGCTCGCACCTGGCCCGGTCGAAGCGCGGGTGCACGCCGGCGACGAAGTCGATCGCCTCGCGCACCCGCATCCAGCGCGGCAGCACCGCCACGTCGGCGATGAAGCACACGTCGTTCATCAGTTCGTCGCGCTGGGTGCGCGGGTCCTTGCCCAGCACCCGCAGCTCGCCCTCGAACGGGGTCAGGCCGAGGATCGCCTTGAGCGCGGTGGTCTTGCCGGCGCCGTTGGGGCCGATCAGGCCGACGATGCGGCCGGCGCCGATCTCGAAGTCCGCGCCGGCCACGGCCAGCTTGTTCTTGTAGGCCTTGCGCAGGCCGCGGGCGGAGACGACCGCGGCGGCGCCTTCGTGGTGGGAAGCGACGGCGTTCATGCGGGGGTCCCCGTGGCGTTGAGCAGGTCCTTCAGCGACAGGCCGAGGCGCTGGATGCGCTCGACCACGGCCGGCCATTCGTCCTTGAGGAAGCGGTCGCGCTCGCTGCCGCGCAGCTGCTTTGCCCCTTCCTCGGTGACGAACATGCCCAGGCCGCGGCGCTTCTCCACCAGACCCTCGTCCGCCAGCTCCTGGTAGGCGCGGGACACGGTGATCGGGTTGAGCTGGTATTCGGCGGCGACCTGCCGCACGGAAGGCAGGGCTTCCCCTGGCTTGAGGATTCCGTCGAGCATCATGGCGATCACGCGGTCCTTCAGTTGGCGGTAGATCGGAGCGCCGTCGCTCCACTGGATGTCACTCATGGTCAACCCCGTGAGCGCAGGGACTGCGCAAAGGAGAAATAGGGCATGGTCGAAGAAGCCCGGAGCCTGTGCGCCGGCCGCTCCGCGGCTGCGTCCAGGTCCGTGTCGCCGGTTACCGCGGCGGCCTCGGCGAGTCCATAATCACCACGGCGTCCAGCGTGGTCGGGCAGCCACCGGGTCGCCCCCACGACCGCGACGGTCAGGCCCAGGGCCATGAACCAGGAGCGGTGGGTGGACAGGATGCGTTTCATGCGGGTGTCCTGCGTTGGGTGACTGGTGTTGTATTCAACTATAACACCTAAACACAGGGTGTCAACACCTGCGGGCACCATCCCATGGCCTATCCCGCAGACCGCTCGGGCCAGGAGGCTTCATGTCCATCAAATATCTGATTGTCAAGGCAATTCTTCTCGGATTGGCGGTACCGGCGCTGGCGGCCGGACCGGCGCTGCTGGACGTGGAGTACCGTCCGCTGGCCTCGAAGACCCCCATCAACCTGAACGCCCAGCAGGGCGGCAAGGTGCTGCTGGTGGTGAATACCGCCAGCAAATGCGGTTTCACCCCGCAGTACGAGGGCCTGGAAGCGCTGCAGCAGCGCTATGGCGCCAGCGGTTTCTCCGTGCTCGGCTTCCCGTCCAATGACTTCCGCGGCCAGGAGCCCGGCAGCGAGGAGCAGATCCAGGAGTTCTGCACGCTCACTTACGGGGTGAAGTTCCCGATGTACGAGAAGGTGGTGGTGACCGGCGCCGATGCGACGCCGCTGTACCAGCGCCTGCGCGCAGCCACCGGCGTGGAGCCGGGCTGGAACTTCCACAAGTACCTGGTTTCCCGCGACGGACGCGTGGTCGGCAACTGGCCGAGCAAGGTCAAGCCGGACGATCCGGCGCTGGTGGCGGCGATCGAGCGCGAGCTGAAGGCACCGGCGCCGGCGCGCTGAAAGCGGTGAACCGCGCGGTCGGCGCATGCGACAATGCCGCCGCGCCGGCCCTGCCGGCGGAAACAGATCAACCCTCCAGGGAACCAACCTAGATGAACAACCGCATGCGCGGCGCTCTGGCGTCGCTGGTGATGGGAGCGAGCATGATGGCAGGCACGGCCGTGGCACAGGACAGGACTTCGCTGCAGACCGAGAAGGACAAGGTCAGCTATGCCATCGGCCTGGACGTGGCCCGTTCGTTCCAGCCCGTCGCCCAGGACATCGATTTCGCCGCGATGCAGAAGGGCCTGGGCAACGCCCTGGCCGGCGGCCCGCCGCTGCAGTCCGAGGAGCAGGCCCAGGCCACGCACGTGGCGTTGCAGGCCGCCCTGGCCGCGCGTTCGGGCCAGCGCGTCCCCGGCCTGCCGCCGGGCAGCGAACCGCCCGCGCCGGCCAAGGACCAGGTCGGCCTGCTGCTCGGCGAGCGCATGGTCGGCCCGTCGCTGGCGCCGCTGAAGGACGAGCTCGACACGGCGGTGCTGATGCAGGCGGTGCGCACCGCCCTGACCGGCACCGGCACCGCGCTGATGAGCGAACCGGAGGCCCAGCAGACCCTGCAGGGCTACATGGCGCGCAAGCAGGCCGGCGTGGCCGACCAGAACCGCGCCGACGGCGCCGCCTTCCTGGCCAGGAACCGCAACGAGAAGGGCGTGCTGACCACGCCGTCGGGCCTGCAGTACATGGTCCTGCGCGAGGGCAGCGGCCCGCGCCCGATCCCCAGCGACACCGTGCGAGTGAACTACGAGGGCAAGCTGCTCGACGGCAGCGTGTTCGACAGCTCCTACCAGCGCGGCGAGCCGGCCGAGTTCGGCCTGAACCAGGTGATCGCAGGCTGGACCGAGGGCCTGGGCCTGATGCCGGTCGGGGCCAAATACCGTTTCTGGATCCCGTCCGACCTGGCCTATGGCGCCAACGGCGCGCCGGGCGGCCGGATCGGTCCGAACGCCACGCTGAGCTTCGACGTCGAACTGCTGGGCATCGTTCCCTAAGCCATCGTTCCGCAAGCCAAGGGCACCGTATGCGCGTCACGATTTTCGGCACCGGTTACGTCGGCCTGGTGACCGGCACCTGCCTGGCCGAGGTGGGCCACGACGTGGTCTGCGTGGACGTGGATGCGGCCAAGGTCGCGGGGCTCGAACGCGGCGTGGTGCCGATCTACGAGCCGGGCCTGTCGCCGATGGTCAAGGCCAACCACGCCGCCGGGCGGTTGCGCTTCACCACCGACGCGGCCATGGCGCTGGCGCATGGCGAGATCGTGTTCATCGCGGTCGGCACGCCGCCGGACGAGGACGGCAGCGCCGACCTGCAGTACGTGCTGGCGGTGGCGCGGACCATCGGCCGCCACATCGAGCGGCCGGTGGTGGTGGTCGACAAGTCCACCGTGCCGGTGGGCACGGCCGACCGGGTGCAGGCGGTGATCGCCGCCGAACTGCAGGCGCGCGGGGTCGAGGTGGCCTTCGACGTGGTCTCCAATCCCGAATTCCTCAAGGAAGGCGACGCGGTTGCCGACTGCATGCGCCCGGAGCGGATCGTGGTCGGCGCCGACAGCCCGGCGGCGGTGGCGCGGATGCGGCGGCTGTACGCGCCGTTCAACCGCAACCGCGACCGTTTCGTGGTGATGGACGTGCGCTCGGCCGAGCTGACCAAGTACGCGGCCAACGCGATGCTGGCGACCAAGATCAGTTTCATGAACGAGATCGCCAACATCGCCGAGCAGGTGGGCGCCGACGTGGAAGCGGTGCGCCGCGGCATCGGCTCGGACCCCCGGATCGGCTCGCATTTCATCTATCCCGGCGCCGGCTACGGGGGGTCGTGCTTCCCCAAGGACGTGCAGGCGCTGGCGCGCACGGCGCGGCAGCACGGCTACGAGGCGCAACTGCTCGAGTCGGTGGAGGCGGTCAACGAGCGGCAGAAGGGCCATCTGTTCGAGCTGGTCCAGCGCCACTACGACCGCGGCGAGGACGAGGGCGTGCACGGCAAGGTATTCGCGCTGTGGGGCCTGGCGTTCAAGCCCAACACCGACGACATGCGCGAGGCGTCCAGCCGGCGCCTGCTGGCGCAGCTGTGGGAAGGCGGCGCCACGGTGCGTGCCTACGACCCGGAGGCGATGGACGAGGCGCGGCGGATCTTCGGAGAACGCGACGACCTGGCGCTGTGCGCATCGGCGCACGAAGCGCTGGACGGCGCCGACGCGCTGCTGGTGGTGACCGAGTGGAAGGAATTCCGCAGCCCGGATTTCGCGCGGCTGCAGGCGGCGCTGGGCGACGCGGTGGTGTTCGACGGGCGCAACCTGTACGAGCCGGAGGAGGTCGAGGCCGCGGGCCTGGCCTATTACGGCATCGGCCGGGGCCGTTCGGTGCGGGTGCCGCGGGAGCGCGTGGCATGAGTCCGGCGCAGATGGAGATGCCGGGCCTGGCCGCCGCGGTGCTGGAACAGCGGCTGGTGGAACTGGAAACGCGCCTGGCCTTCCAGGAGCAGGCGCTGGCCGAGATGAGCGAGGCGCTGGCCGAGGCGCGGCTGGAGCGCGCGCGCAGCGACGCGCTGCTGCAGGCGGTGCTGTCCGACCTGCGCGGCCTGCGCGGAGCCCTGTACGCCGATCCGGGCAGCGAGCCGCCGCCGCCGCACTATTGAGCCTGCTTCCGACCCCACTTCCCGGCCGCGCCGCGGCCGCCGACGCGTTCCACGATCGATCATGACCGACAGTCTCCGCGACCAGCTGCTCAACCTGGGGTTCAAGTCCGCGCCGGCGCCCGAACGCGGGCCGAAGGAGGCCCGCCGGGTGCCACGCGGCGGCAAGGGGGGCAAGGGTGGGCCTGCGCAGGGGCGCGGGGGCGCCGGGCGGACTGACGCCGGGCAGCGGAAGGACGGCGGCCGACCGGGTGGTCCGCGCGAAGGCGGTGTGCGCGCGGAGCCGCGGCACGGTGGCGCGAAGCCGGGGCAGGGGCGGGGTGCGGGTGCCGCGCCGCGGTCGTCGGAAATGGACCTGGGCAAGGCGTTCGCGCTGCGTGCGCAGCAGGAGAAGCGCGAGCGGATCGAGGCCGAGCAGCTGAAGCAGGAGGAAGCGCGCCAGCGGCGCGAGGCGCGGGCCAGGCTCGAGGCGCTGCTGCAGGGCAAGGCGCTCAACGATGCGGCGGCGGAGATCGCGCGGCATTTCGAGTACGGCGGCAAGATCAAGCGGATCTACGTCACCGAGCTGCAGTTGAAGGCGCTCAACGCGGGCGGGCTGGGGGTGGTGCAGCTCAACGGACGCTATCTGCTGGTCGAAGCCGCGGTGCTGGCGGAGGCGGAGGCGGTGTTCCCGGCGGCGGTGGCACTGAAGGTCGATCCATCGGCGCCGGCGGGCGACGATCCGTACGCCGATCCGCGCTACCAGGTGCCTGACGACCTGGTCTGGTAGGACGAACGCGAAAGCGCCGGCTTCGGCAAGGAGTCCGTCGTTGCAGAGGGGTATGACCCACCCTTCGGGACGACATCCTGTCTTTACTCAGGGCCGTGGCACATCCCTGCCCACGCACGCGACTCCGTGCCTGAACCCATGACTTGCCCCGCGGCCTTCCGGCCGGCTAGCCTGCCCGGCCTATGAACACGACACCCCTGCGGGTCCTCATCCACGGTGCCTCCGGCCGCATGGGCCAGGCCTTGCTGCGCCTGGCGGCCGAATCGCCCGAAGCGTGGCAGGTGGTTGCCGCGGTAACCAGGCGTTCGCCCGCGCAGCGGGTGGTCGAGGGGGTGCCGTTCTTCGCCGCCGGCGAGCTGGGCGGGGTGCCGGAGTTCGACGCGGCGATCGATTTCAGCCTGCCGGAGGGGTTCGATCCGGTGCTGGCGCTGTGCGTGGCGCGCGGGCGGGCGCTGGTGTCGGGGACGACCGGGCTGGACGTGGCGCAGCGCGCGGCGCTGGAGGCGGCGGCGGGGGCGATTCCGTTGTTGTGGGCGTCCAACTTCAGCGTCGGGGTGGCGGTGCTCAACGAGCTGGTGGAACGCGCGGCGCGCGCGCTGCCGGGCTGGGACTGCGACATCGTCGAGTCGCACCACGTACACAAGAAGGATGCGCCGTCGGGCACGGCGCTCACGCTCGGCGAGGCGGCCGGGCGGGGCGGGGCGCAGCCGCGCTACGCCAGCCTGCGCGCGGGCGACATCGTCGGCGAGCACCTGGTCCAGTTCGCGGGCCAGGGCGAGCGGGTGGAGCTGGTCCATCGCGCCACCAGCCGCGACATCTTCGCGCGTGGCGCGCTGCAGGCGGCTTCGCGCCTGGCCGGGCGTGCACCGGGCCTGTACTCGATGCGCGGGCTGCTGTTCGGAGAGGGCTGAACGCAGGCGCATCGCCGCATTCAGGAAAGCATGCGCGGCGTTCCCTTTTGCGGGCTTCGCCGGTACAATTCCCGCTCGCCTGTTACCCCACGACCCGGACCGGAGAGACACCCGTCCGCGGTTTCTTGCAGCCCGGTTCCGGCCAGGCCGCCGACAGGGCTCCCCCATCTCCAAGGCGAACGACGTGACCCATCCCGCAATCCTCGTCCTCGAAGACGGCACCGTGTTCGAGGGCGACTCCGTAGGCGCCAGCGGCCTGTCGGTCGGCGAAGTGGTGTTCAACACCGCCATGACCGGTTACCAGGAGATCGTCACCGATCCCTCCTATGCCCGGCAGCTGGTCACCCTGACCTATCCGCACATCGGCAACACCGGCTGCACCGGCCAGGACGACGAGGCCACGAAGGTCTGGTCGGCCGGCCTGATCGTGCGCGACGTGCCGCGCCGTCCCAGCAGCTGGCGCAGCGAGGTTTCGCTGCAGGAGTGGCTGGCCGCGCGCGGCGTGGTCGCCATCGCCGGCATCGACACCCGCAAGCTGACGCGCATCCTGCGCGAGCGCGGCGCCCAGAACGGCGCGCTGATGGCCGGCGCCGACGTCGACGTGGACAAGGCGCTGGAAGCGGCGCGCAAGTTCCCCGGCCTGAAGGGCATGGACCTGGCCAAGGTGGTGAGCACCGACAAGGCGTATCCGTGGAGCGCCGGCCAGCTCGACCTGGACCGCAACGAGTTCGTCAGTGCCGCGCCGAAGTTCAAGGTGGTTGCGTACGACTTCGGGGTGAAGACCAACATCCTGCGCATGCTCGCCGAGCGCGGCTGCGACGTCACCGTGGTTCCGGCGCAGACCCCGGCGGCCGAGGTGCTGGCGCTTTCGCCCGACGGCGTGTTCATGTCCAACGGCCCGGGCGACCCGGCGCCGTGCGACTACGCGATCGAGGCGATCCAGGCGTTCGTCGCGAAGAAGGTCCCGCTGTTCGGCATCTGCCTGGGCCACCAGCTGCTGGCGCTGGCCGCCGGCGCGCAGACGCTGAAGATGGGCCATGGGCACCATGGTGCCAACCATCCGGTCATCGACCTGGACAGCGGCAAGGTGATGATCACCTCGCAGAACCATGGCTTCGCGGTCGACGAGACCACGCTGCCGGCCAACGTGCGCGTCACCCACCGCTCGCTGTTCGACGGCACCAACCAGGGCATCGAACTGACCGATGCCCCCGCCTTCAGCTTCCAGGGCCATCCGGAAGCCTCGCCCGGCCCGCACGACGTCGCACCGCTGTTCGACCGGTTCGTTGCGCAGATGTCGAACCAGCACGCGGAGAAGAACTGACATGCCCAAGCGCAGCGACATCAAGACGATCCTGATCATCGGCGCGGGCCCGATCGTCATCGGCCAGGCCTGCGAGTTCGACTACTCCGGCGCGCAGGCCTGCAAGGCCCTGCGCGAGGAGGGCTACCGGGTGGTGCTGGTCAACAGCAACCCGGCCACGATCATGACCGACCCGGACACCGCCGACGCGGTGTACATCGAGCCGATCAACTGGCAGACGGTCGAGAAGATCATCGCCAAGGAAAAGCCCGACGCGCTGCTGCCGACCATGGGTG
>CAZBDE010000126.1:0-7832 GCA_964490415.1 uncultured Pseudoxanthomonas sp.
AGCTGCTCAAGACCCCGAACCTGGGCAAGAAGTCGCTCACCGAGATCAAGGAAGTCCTCGCCCAGCGCGGCCTGTCCCTCGGCATGAAGCTCGAGAACTGGCCGCCGGCCGGCGTCGCCGCCCACGGGATGCTGGGCTGAGAGAAGCAACACCGTTCCCGCATCCACCGTGATGCGGGGACGTTCAAGCGCCGACGGGCCTGAAAGCCCGCGGCGACTCCCCGGCAAGGGAACGCCGGATCGGGCCAGCGCAGTCCACTGCTTCAACGCCAGGATGGCGACAGCGAACCACAACAGCCAGACCATTCGATCAAGGAACCACGACCATGCGCCACCAGAAAGCCGGCCGCAAGTTCAGCCGCACCAGTGCCCACCGCGAAGCGATGTTCAAGAACATGGCCGCGTCGCTGTTCAAGCACGAACTGATCAAGACCACCCTGCCCAAGGCCAAGGAGCTGCGCCGGATCGCCGAGCCGCTGATCACCCTGGCCAAGGTCGACAGCGTCGCCAACCGCCGCCTGGCGTTCGCGCGTCTGCGCGACAAGGAAGCGGTGGGCAACCTGTTCACCATGCTGGGCCCGCGCTACCAGGCCCGCCCGGGCGGCTACCTGCGCATCCTCAAGTGCGGCTTCCGCGCCGGCGACAACGCGCCGATGGCGTACGTCGAGCTGGTCGACCGCCCGCAGGCGGCCGAGTAAGCCCCACCCTCGTGGCCGCCCCCTGGGCGGCAACGTGAACGGAAACCCCGGCCCGCGCCGGGGTTTTCCGTTTCAGCCGTCACCAACGCTTAGCGCCGGCGCCACGGATGCGGAATAATCGGACAATTCCCGACACGCCGGTCCAGTCCCTCCGATGAATCCCTTCCGCTGGAGTTTCCGCGCGCAGTTCCTTGCCGGCTTCCTCGGCTGCGCCGCGCTGCTGTCCTACGCGATCTACACCCAGTTCTACCAGGGCCTGGAGCCGTGTCCGCTGTGCATCTTCCAGCGCATCGCCTATGCGGCGCTGGCGCTGGTGTTCCTCGCCGGCGGCCTGCACGCGCCGCGCGCGCCGGGCGGACGGCGTTTCTACGGCGCGCTGGTGGCGCTGGCCTCGCTGGCCGGCATCGGCATCGCCGGGCGCCACGTGTGGCTGCAGCTGATGCCCAAGGGCACGGCGCCATCGTGCGGACCGCCGCTGTCGTTCCTGCAGGAGACGCTGGGCCCGATGGAACTGGTGCGCAAGGTGCTCACCGGCACCGGCGACTGCGGCACCGTCGACTGGACGCTGCTGGGCCTGAGCATGCCGGTGTGGAGCCTGATCGGTTTCGTCCTGCTGGCCGCGTGGGGCCTGTATGCCGCCTTCCGGCGGCGCAAGGGCCGCAGCCGACTCTGACCGCACGCACGCCGCGGACATCCCCCGAACCTAGAGCCAACCCCATGAGTACGCCCGAACGCAACCTGCATCCCGTGACGCTCGCCGAAGGCTGGTCGCCGGAAAGCTGGCGCGGCAAACCGGCGCTGCAGCTGCCGCAGTATCCGGACGCCGGTGCGTTGGAGTCGGCGCTGGCCGAGCTGCGCCAGCTGCCGCCCCTGGTGACCTCGTGGGAGATCCTCGCGCTGAAGAAGCAGGTCGCCGAGGCGCAGGAGGGCAAGCGTTTCCTGCTGCAGGGGGGCGACTGCGCGGAGAACTTCGCCGACTGCGAGTCGGGCACCATTTCAAACCGGCTCAAGGTGCTGCTGCAGATGAGCCTGGTGCTGGTCCATGGCCTGCGCCTGCCGGTGGTGCGCGTGGGCCGCTTCGCGGGGCAGTACGCCAAGCCGCGTTCGGCCGACATGGAAACCCGCGGCGAGGTCAGCCTGCCCAGCTACCGCGGCGACGTGGTCAACGGGCCCGAGTTCACCGCCGCGGCGCGCGTGCCCGATCCGCAGCGCATGCTCACCGCGCACGCGCGTTCGGCGATGACGATGAATTTCGTGCGCGCGCTGATCGATGGCGGCTTCGCCGACCTGCACCATCCCGAGTACTGGAACCTGAGCTGGGTCGGCTGCTCGCCGCTGGCCGAGGAATACCAGGAGATGGTGAACTCGATCGGCGACGCGGTGCGCTTCATGGAGACGCTGGCCGGCTCGGAGGTGCACAACCTCAACCGGATCGACTTCTACACCTCGCACGAGGCGCTGCTGCTGCCGTACGAGGCCGCGCTGACCCGGCAGGTGCCGCGGCAATGGGGCTGGTTCAACCTGTCCACGCACTACCCGTGGATCGGCATGCGCACCGCCGCGCTGGACGGAGCGCACGTGGAGTACTTCCGCGGCATCCGCAACCCGATCGCGATCAAGATCGGCCCGTCGGTGCAGCCGGACCAGCTGCTGCGCCTGATCGACGCGCTGAATCCGGACGACGAGCCGGGGCGGCTGACCTTCATCCACCGCATGGGCGCGGCGCAGATCGCCGGGAAGCTGCCGCCACTGCTGGACGCGGTGCGCCGCGACGGCCGCCGCGTGCTGTGGGTGTGCGATGCGATGCACGGCAATACCGAGAGCACCGCCAACGGCTACAAGACCCGGCGCTTCGCCAACATCCTCGGCGAGGTCGAGCAGTCGTTCGACCTGCACGCGGCCGCGGGCACGCGCCTGGGCGGCGTGCACCTGGAGCTGACCGGCGAGGACGTGACCGAATGCACCGGCGGCGCGCGCTCGCTGACCGAGCTGGACCTTGAACGGGCCTACCGGTCCAGCGTGGACCCGCGGCTGAACTACGAGCAGTCGCTCGAGATCGCGATGGCGATCGTGCGCAAGCAGGGACAGCGCAAGGCCGACGCGCGGGTCTGACCGCGACAAGGCGGCGTCGCAGGGCCGCCGCCGCGGTTCAGCGGGCCGAGCGGGCGACGCTGTCGCCGCCGGCGGGCGCGTCCACGCTGGCGCGGAACGTCGGCGGGCGGCGCGCGCGGGTGAGCTGCTCGTAGGCGTGGCCGATCCGCAGCAGCCGTGCCTCGCTCCAGGCCGGGCCGATGAACACCAGTCCCAGCGGCAGGCCGTTGCTGTGGCCCATCGGCACGGTCAGTGCCGGATAGCCCGCGACCGCGGCGGCCCCGTAGCCGGCGCCGGGGAAGCGGTCGCCGTGCGCCGGATCCAGTGGCCACGCGGTACCGGTGGTCGGCGCCACCAGCGCGTCCAGCTGTTGCGCCCGCAACGCCGCATCGATGCCTTCGGGACCGGCCAGGCGGCGCGCGCGCATGCGTGCGGCGATGTAGGCCGGCGAGGACAGGCCCTGGCGCCCGGCGGCCTGTTCGAACAGTTCCTGGCCGAACAGGGGCATGACCTGGTCGGCATGGCGCCGGTTCCAGTCGATCAGTTCGCCGAGGGTGCGCAGCGGTGCATGGCGCTGGCCGAGGTAGCGTTCCAGCGACGGCCCGAATTCGGACAGCAGGACTTCCAGCTCGTCGGCGTCCCACTGGCCCTCGGTGGGAATCCGGGTCTCTATCACGGTCGCGCCGGCCTCGCGCATGGCCGCCACCGCGCGCGCGGTCGCTGCGGCCACCTCCGGCGAGATCGCCAGCTTGTCCTGCAGCAGGCCCAGGCGCACGCCGTGCAGGCTGCCGCCTGGAAGGCGCGCGGCGTAGTCGAAGGTGGTGAGCGCGCTGTTGTCGGCGGTGGCCGGATCGGCCGGGTCGCGACCGGCGATGACGGCCAGCAGCAGCGCGGCGTCCTCGACGCTGCGGGTCATCGGGCCGGCGGTGTCCTGGCTGCTCGAGATCGGCACGATGCCGTCGCGGCTGACCAGGCCCACCGTCGGCTTGAGCCCGACCAGCCCGTTCACCGCCGCCGGGCAGAGGATGCTGCCGTCGGTCTCGGTGCCGATGCCGACGGCGCCCAGGTTGGCGGCCACCGCCACCGCGGTGCCGGAACTGGATCCGCAGGGCGAGCGGTCCAGCGCATAGGGGTTGCGGGTCTGGCCGCCGACCGAACTCCAGCCCGAGGTGGAATGGGTGGAGCGGAAGTTGGCCCATTCGCTCAGGTTGGTCTTGCCCAGGATCACCGCACCGGCCTCGCGCAGCCGCCTGACCAGGAAGGCGTCGGTGCCGGGACGGAAATCGGCCAGCGCCAGCGACCCGGCGCTGGTGGCCATGGGCGCGGCGTCGATGTTGTCCTTGAGCAGGACGGGGATGCCGTGCAGCGGCCCGCGCACCTGGCCGGCCGCGCGCTCGGCATCCCGTGCGCTGGCTTCGCTGCGCGCGTGCGGGTTGAGTTCGATGATGGAATTGAGCCTGGGCCCGTTGCGGTCCAGGGCGATGATCCGCGCCAGGTAGGCCTGGACCAGCGCATGGCTGCTGGTCTCGCCGCGCTCCATCGCCGCCTGCAGCTCGGCGATGCCCGTTTCGGCGTAGGGGAAGGCAGCTGGCCCGGCCGTGGGCGCGGCCGCCGGCGCCGGTGGCGCGGACACGGCAGGATCCTCGCGACGGCAGCCCGCTGCGCCCGTGCACAGGAGCACCACCGCCAGCAGTGCGAGCAGACGCATGCGTTGCTTCCCCACGGCGACGGGGCCGAGGCTACGCCCGGGCGCGGCGGTTGGCAAACCGCCGCGATGGTGTCCCGTGCGCCTCAGGCGGCGCGCGAGGCGCGCTTGCGATCGCTCTCGAGGCGGAACTTCTTGCGCAGGCGGATCGCCTGCGGGGTGACCTCGACCAGCTCGTCGTCGTCGATGAACTCCAGCGCCTGTTCCAGCGACAGCTTGATCGGCGGGATCAGGCCCTCGTCGTCGTCCTTGCCGGAGGCGCGGAAGTTGGTCAGCTGCTTGCCGCGCAGCGCATTGACGGTCAGGTCGTTGTCCTTGGAGTGGATGCCGACGATCTGGCCTTCGTAGATCTCCTCGCCCGGCTCGATCATCAGCCGCCCGCGTTCCTGCATCGCCATCTGCGCGTAGGCCGGCGAGGGGCCGGTGCCGTTGGAGATCAGCACGCCGTTCTGGCGCTGGCCGATGCTGCCGTCGGCCCTCGGGCCGTAGTGGTCGAACACGTGGAACAGCAGGCCGGTGCCGGCGGTGAGGGTGCGGAACTCGGTCTGGAAGCCGATCAGCCCGCGTGCCGGGATCATGAACTCCAGGCGCACGCGGCCCTTGCCGTCCGGTTCCATGTTCTGCAGCAGCGCCTTGCGCTCGCCCAGGCGGCCCATCACGCCGCCCTGGAACTGCTCCTCCAGGTCGACCACGAGCTGCTCGTACGGCTCCTGCATGATGCCGTCGATCTCCTTGATGATCACTTCCGGGCGCGACACGGCCAGCTCGTAGCCCTCGCGGCGCATGGTCTCGATCAGGATCGACAGGTGCAGTTCGCCGCGGCCGCTGACCTTGAACTTGTCCGCGTCCTCGGTGTCCTCGACCTTCAGCGCCACGTTGTGCTGGGTCTCGCGGACCAGGCGGTCGCGCAGCTGGCGGCTGGTGAGGAACTTGCCGCCGCTGCGGTCCTTGACGCCGGCGAACGGCGAGTCGTTGACCTGGAAGGTCATGCTGATGGTGGGCTCGTCCACGGTCAGCACCGGCAGCTGCTCGACCGCGGCCTGGTCGCAGATGGTGTCGGAGATGCCCAGGCCCTCGATGCCGGAGATGGCGATGATGTCGCCGGCCTGCGCTTCCTTGACCTCGTGCCGCTCCAGGCCGTGGAAGCCCAGCACCTGCAGCACCTTGCCGTTGCGGGTCTTGCCCTCGCGGTCCATCACCGTCACCGGCATGTTGGTGCGGATGGTGCCGCGCTGGACCCGGCCCACGCCGATGATGCCGACGTAGTTGTTGTAGTCCAGCGAGGTGATGCGCATCTGGAACGGGCCGTCCAGGTTCACCGGCGGCGGCGCGACGTGGCTGACGATGGCCTGGAACAGCGGGGTCATGTCGCCCGAGCGCACGTCCTCGGTGAGACCGGCGTAGCCGTTCAGGCCGGAGGCGTACACGACCTGGAAGTCGAGCTGCTCGTCGGTGGCGCCGAGGCGGTCGAACAGGTCGAAGGTCTGGTTGAGCACCCAGTCCGGGCGCGCGCCGGGGCGGTCGACCTTGTTGATCACCACGATCGGCTTGAAGCCCATCGCGAAGGCCTTCTGGGTGACGAAGCGGGTCTGCGGCATCGGCCCGTCCATCGCGTCGACCAGGATCAGCACCGAGTCGACCATCGACAGCACGCGCTCGACCTCGCCGCCGAAGTCGGCGTGGCCGGGGGTGTCGACGATGTTGATGCGGAATTCCTCGCCCTCGGGCGAGGTCCAGCGGATCGCGGTGTTCTTGGACAGGATCGTGATGCCACGTTCCTTTTCCAGGTCGTTGCTGTCCATCACGCGCTCGCCCATCTGCGCGCGCTCGCTGAAGGTGCCGGACTGCTTGAGCAGCTGGTCGACCAGGGTGGTCTTGCCATGGTCGACGTGGGCGACGATGGCGATGTTGCGCAGGTTCTGGATGGACATGGATTCTGGGATCGGGAAAACGCACCCGGATACCCCCTTCGAAGGGGCAGGGCGCGAGGGGTGGGCGAAAGGAAGCGCGCTATTATAGCGGGTCAACCGGCCCATCCGGGCACCTGGAGCTGAATACATGTCCCTGACCGCCATTTTCGATACCGCCCGCGGACCGATCCGGGTCGAACTGCTGCCCGACAAGGCGCCGCTGACCGTGGCCAATTTCGTCAACCTGGCCGGGCGCGGGTTCTACGACGGGCTGAACTTCCACCGGGTGATCCCGGACTTCATGGTCCAGGGCGGCTGCCCGGAGGGCTCCGGCCGCGGCGGCCCCGGCTACCGTTTCGAGGACGAGACCGGCAACGGCGTGGCGCATGAGCGCGGCGTGCTGTCCATGGCCAACGCCGGCCCGAACACCAACGGCAGCCAGTTCTTCATCACCCACGTGGCGACCCCGTGGCTGGACGGCCGCCATACGGTGTTCGGCAAGGTGGTCGAGGGCCTGGACGTGGTCGACGCCGTCGTCCAGGGCGACACGATCAACTCGGTGAAGATCGAGGGCGATGCCGAGGCGGTGCTGGCGGCCAAGGCCGACCGCGTCGCCGAGTGGAACCGCTACCTCAGCGCCTGAGCGTGACGGGCCGGTCGCAGGGCCGGCCCGCGGCGGGCCCCGCCAACGCGCGGGGCCGGCGCACAAGGCCCGCGCAGCGGACTGTTTCAGCCGTGAGGATCCCCGGACGGTCCGGGACCGCATGGTAAAATCGCCGGCTCGCGACGACCGGCTTCCGACGGCCTCCCCATGCGCATCCTCGGTTTCCTGATGATCCTCGGCCTGGCCGGCGGCGTGTTCGCCTGGTGGTCCAAGACCGGCGTGCCGGAACTGCATCCGGACGATCCGCGCATCCTCACCGGCGAGCAGGGCATCGTCATGCTCGCCGCCGAATGGTGCGGCTACTGCAGGAAGCAGCAGGGCGATTTCGAGCGCGCTGGCGTGCGCTACCGCGTGCTCGACATCGACCAGGACGAAGGCGGCCGCGCCATGCGCGCGCTGGGCGCCCGCGGCGTGCCGGTGACCGTGGTCGGCCAGGCGGTGGTCCGCGGCTACGACACCGCTGCATTGGACCAAAGACTGAGTCCACTGGGCTACGACGTCTATTAACCTGCGCGCCGCCGCGGGCCACGTGTCGGCCCTGCCACGCGCTTCCTTTCCGCAACACCCAACGAAGGACCTCCCCACGATGAAGACCCCCGTTCGAGTTGCCGTCACCGGCGCTGCCGGCCAGATCGGTTACGCCCTGCTGTTCCGCATCGCCTCCGGCGAGATGCTGGGCAAGGACCAGCCCGTGATCCTGCAGCTGCTGGAGCTGCCGCTGGAGAAGGCCCAGGCCGCGCTGAAGGGCGTGATCATGGAGCTGGA
>CAZBDE010000127.1:0-7821 GCA_964490415.1 uncultured Pseudoxanthomonas sp.
GCTCGGGTTGCGGATGGCGTGGTATTCGTGCGGCGGGATCAGGCTGCCCGCCGAGCCGGGGCCGGCTTCGATCGTGCCCATGCCGGCGAAGCGCCAGCGCTCGCCGTCGCGCTCCAGTGGTTCGTACTGGGTGATCGCCAGGCGCCCGCGCCACACCCCTTCCACGCACCAGGCGCCATCGTGGTCGTGGACGTGGGTGCCCTGGCCCGGGCCCCAGGTCATCGCCACCACGCTGTAGCCCAGCGCCGCGCTGGTGTGCAGCTCGCGGCGCGCGTAATGGTCGGCGATCGGCTCGAGCACGCTGCGCGGCAACCCGACCTCGCGGTCGGCGAACAGCGCCACCAGCGCCTCGCGCAGCGCGGCGGTGACGGCGGCTTCGTCTTCGAGCCGGACCGCCGCGTCGAGCGCGGCGACCAGCCGGTCCTTGCCGGGGAATTGCACTGCGGGAACGTCCGGTGTGTGGCTCCCGGGCAGGGTAGCCAGCGTGGTGTTAGGAGAATGTTTCCCGTGCAACCTTGTCAGGCGTCGAGGCTGTCCAGGAAATCGCGCACGGCCGGGCCGAAGCGGGCGAAATCGACCAGGAAGGCGTCGTGGCCCTGCGGCGAATCCATGCCGATGAAACGGGCCTGCGCGCCGCCCATGGCCAGGCCTTCGGCGATTTCCTGCTGCTGCTGCACCGGGAACAGGATGTCGGTGTTGGCGCCGATGGCCAGGGCGCGTTCGATCCGGATCTTCGCCAGGCCGGCCCGCGCGTCGCCGTCGGCGTGTTCGACCAGGTCGAACCAGTCCATCGAGCGGCTCAGGTACAGGTAGCAGTTCGGGTCGTAGCGGCGCACGAAGCGGCGGGCATGGCCTTCCAGGTAGCTTTCGACCTGGAATTCCAGCCCGAACGGATCGTCCTCCGCGCCGGCCAGCGGGATCGCTTCCTCCAGGCGCACGCGGCCGAAGCGGCCATCCCACTCCAGCGCGGAGCGGTAGGTGATCACGCCCAGCTTGCGCGCGATGCGCATGCCCGATTCCGGCCAGGTGTCGTCGTCGTAGGCGCCGTCGTTCCAGTTCGGGTCCAGGCGGATCGCTTCGCGCTGCAGCGAGCGCACCGCGATGGAGAACGGCAGGGCGCGCGCGCTGCCGGAGATGTTGATGTGCGCGCGGGCGATGCCCGGGTGGCGCTGCAGCAGCGACAGCGCGGTCATGCCGCCCATCGAGTTGCCGATCACGCAGGCCAGCCGGCCGATGCCCAGGCCGCGCACGACCGCGGCGGCGGCGTCGGCGATGTCCTCGATCGACAGCTCGGGGAAGGCGAGCCGGTAGGGTTCACCCGTGGCCGGGTCGATCGAGGCCGGGCCGGTGGATCCCTTGCAGCTGCCCAGCGAATTGACGCAGACCACGAACCAGCGATCGGTGTCGATCGGCTTGCCGGGGCCGAGCATCGCCTCCCACCAGCCCGGCTCGGGGTCGGCGGCATGCGAGGCGGCGTGCGCGTCGGGCGACAGGCCGGTGACGATCAGCACCGCGTTGCCGCGCGCCGCGTCCAGCGTGCCCCAGGTCTCGTAGGCCACGCGCGCGCCGTGCAGCGCGCCGCCGCGCTTCATCGGGAACGGCGAGGGCAGCGCATGGAAGTGCGTGCCGGGCGGGATGAACTCGTGGGTGGGGGCGTGGGGCATAGGGGCCGGAGTTTACCGGCATCGGTAAGGTCGCCGCAGGTGTGTCGTCCTGTAGGAGCTCCCTTCAGGGGCGACCCGATATTGTGGGGAGGCGCTGCGGTCAGCGTGCAGCCTCCGGATCTGTCGCGTTGAACGCGGCTGCGGCCGGTGCTGTCGGGTCGCCCCTGAAGGGAGCTCCTACAACGGTGCGAAGGGGGCCGGAAGGGGGGCGGATCAGGGGGCAGGCGCGCCGATCACCAGGTCGACGGGGCCGCTGGCGGGCAGCGCGACGCGCACCGGCGCCGATTCCAGGTCGCCTTCGCCGCGGTTGGCGCCGCCGCTGGCCGATACGCGCGCCAGCACCTCGACTTCCTGCAGCGCGGACAGTTTCTGCGTCGGCATCGGGCTGTCGGCATCGTCCAGCACCACTTCCAGCGGAAGGTCCTGCAGCGCATGGCGCTCGACCGCCACCGGCATCGGCGGGCCGTCGGGCATGCGCGCGATCACGAACACGGTGGCGTCGCCGCGCAGGCGCACGCGCGCGGCCAGGTCCGGGTCCAGCGCGACCCTCACCGTCAGTGCATTCGCCGTGGCGGTCGCCGGAGCGGACGCGGCCGCGGCCGGCAACGGGGCCAGGCCGGCCTCGGCGCGGGCCTCGTCGATCTGCACGCGCAGGCTGCGCGCGGTGGCGGCATCGACCGAGCCGAGCAGCGATTCCCAGGTCCTGGCCGCCTCGGCCGGCTGCCGCGACTGGCGCTGCGACACGCCGAGGAACCAGGTGGCGCGCTGGTGGCCCGGCTGCACGGCGATGGCCTGTTCCAGCCACTCGACCGCGGTGGCGTCGAACAGGCGTCGCGGGTCGGCCAGGGCGCGCGCCTCGGCCGCATCGACCAGCAGGTCGGGCACGCCCGGCGCCAGTTGCACCGCGCGCGCATACGATTCGCGCGCGGCGGCCGCATCGCCGAGCGCGGCCTGGGAGCGGGCCAGCAACGCCCAGCCCTCCGGCTGGTCCGGGTTGCGCTGCAGTTCGGCCTCGAGCTGTTCGACCGCCTGGTCCAGGCTTTGCGGCGTGGCGAGGGCGGTGGCCTGCAGCGCGTCGGGCGTGCCGACCACGCGGTACAGGGCGAGCACGGCCACGCCCAGGGCGAGTACGCCTGCGGCCCACGGCCACGGGCGGCCGCGCCACAGCGGCCACAGCACCCAGGCGAGCACGCCCAGGGTGATGGCGGTGGCCAGGCCGGCGAACACGGCGGTGGCGGGGATCACCATTCCTGTTCCCTTTCCTCATCGCCCTGCGCGACCGGCGTGGCCGCGGCGCGGCGGCGCACGATCCACACCAGCAGCGCGGCGCCGCCGAGCAGGACCAGGCCCGGCCCGAACCACAGCAGCCAGGTGTGCGCGGCGACCTCGGGCCGGTACAGCACGAATTCGCCGTAGCGGTCGACCAGGAACTGCTTCACCTCGGCGTCGGACTTGCCCTGGCGCATCAGCGCCAGCACTTCGCGGCGCATGTCGTGGGCGATCTGCGCGTTGGAATCGGCCAGCGACTGGTTCTGGCACATCACGCAGCGCAGTTCGGCGGTGAGCGCGTGGAAGCGGGTTTCCTCGGCGCGGTCGCCGAACTGCAACGGCGCGGGGTCGCCGGCCGTTTGCGCGTGCGCGGCCAGGCCCGGCGCGAGCGCCAGGACCAGGCCGAGCAGCAGGCCGGGCAGGCCACGCCTCATTGCGCGCGCTCCACCTGTTCCAGCGCCGGCAGCAGCTGTGCGGCGACGACTTCCTCGGTCAGCGGGCCGGTGTGCTTCCAGCGGACGATGCCGTTGCTGTCGACCAGGAAGGTCTCCGGTGCGCCGGCCACGCCCCAGTCCAGCGCGTAGCGGCCTTCCTGGTCGGCCAGGACCACGAAGAACGGATTGCCGAACTGTTCCAGCCAGCGCAGCGCGTCGGCCGGTTCGTCCTTCCAGTTGTAGCCGACCACGCGCACGCGGCGGGTCTCGGCGAACTTGGTCAGCACCGGGTGCTCGTCGCGGCAGGCCGCGCACCAGCTGCCCCAGACGTTGAGCAGGTAGGGCGCGCCGCGCAGCTCGGCCGCGCCGACGGTGATCGAGGGATCGTGCAGCACCGGCAGCACGAAATCCGGCGCCGGCTTGCCGATCAGCGCCGAGGGCAGTACGTCGCGGTCGGCGTCGCCCGAGCGCACCACCCCGTAGAGCATCAGGCCGAGCAGGCCGATGAAGAACAGTGCGCCGATCACCACGGCGACCACGGGCAGGCCCTGTTTCGGGCCGATCGGGCCGGTTTCGGGCGTGCTCATGCGGATTTCTCCTCGGGCAGTCGGCGGAAACGGCGGTCGCCGGCGGTGACCAGGCCGCCGAGCGCCATCAGCAGCGCGCCGGCCCAGATCCAGCGGACGAAGGGCTTGATGTGCACGCGCACCGCCCAGGCATCATCGCCCAGCGCTTCGCCGATGGCGACGTAGACGTCGCCGGTGAGGCCCGGCCGGATCCCGGCTTCGGTCATCACCTGGCCGCCGCTGGCGTAGGCGCGTTTCTCCGGGTGCAGCAGGGCCAGTTCGCGGCCGTCGCGCAGCACCTGTACGTGGCCGCGGTCGGCGAGGTAGTTCGGGCCCTGGACCGGGTCCACGCCCTGGAACACGAATCCGTAGCGGCCCACCTGCAGCGTCTGGCCCGGCTTGAGCGCGACCTCGCGCTGCACGTTCTGCGCCTCCACCAGCAGCGCGCCGACCAGGAACACGCCGACACCCAGGTGGGCCAGGACCATGCCCCACATCTCGGCGGTCATGCGCCCGCTGTTGCGCAGCCGGCTCCACACGAAGCGCAGCGTGCCGAAGCCGATCCAGGCTGCGCCGGCCACGCCCAGCGCGGTCTTCCACGCTCCCTGCGGCGCGGTGAAGTACGCGGCCACGCCCAGGCCGACGGCGACGCCCAGCCATGGCAGCAGCATGGCCAGCACCCGCGAGGGCTGGTCGCGCTGCCAGCGGGTGAGCGGGCCGAACGGGATCAGCGCCACCAGCGGCGCCATCAGCACGAAGAACAGCAGGCCGAAGTAGGGCGGGCCGACCGAGATCTTGCCCAGCCCCAGCGCATCGGCCAGCAGCGGGTACAGCGTGCCGAGCAGGACCATCGCGCAGGCGCTGGCCAGCAGCAGGTTGTTGAGCAGCAGCAGGGTCTCGCGCGAGGCCGGCTGGAAACCGGCGCCCGGCGCCAGCCGCCCGGCGCGCAGCGCGTACAGCAGCAGCGAGGCGCCGACCACCGCCGACAGGAATACCAGGATGAACAGTCCGCGCGAAGGATCGGCGGCGAACGCATGCACGCTGGTCAGCACGCCCGAGCGGACCAGGAAGGTGCCCAGCAGCGACAGCGAGAACGCGGCGATCGCCAGCAGCAGGGTCCAGCCGGCGAAGCTGCCGCGCTTCTCGGTCACCGCCTGCGAATGGATCAGCGCCGCGCCGGCCAGCCAGGGCATGAAGCTGGCGTTCTCCACCGGGTCCCAGAACCACCAGCCGCCCCAGCCCAGCTCGTAGTACGCCCACCAGCTGCCCAGGGCGATGCCCAGGGTCAGGAAGGCCCAGGCGACATTGGTCCACGGCCGGGTCCAGCGCAGCCAGCGCGCATCGACCCTGCCGTCCAGCAGCGCGGCGATGGCGAACGCGAACGGCACGGCGAAGCCGACGTAGCCGAAGTACAGCATCGGCGGGTGGATGATCAGGCCCGGGTCCTGCAGCAGCGGATTGAGGTCGCGGCCTTCGGCGGCGGCCGGCAGCAGCCGGGCGAACGGGTTGGAGGTGAACATCAGGAAGGCCAGGAAGCCCACCGCCACGATCCCCATCACCCCGAGCACGCGCGCCACCACCACCTGCGGCAGCTGCCGCGAGAACAGCGCCACCGCGCCGGTCCACAGCGCCAGCACCAGCGCCCACAGCAGCAGCGAGCCTTCGTGCGCGCCCCAGACCGCCGAATAGCGGTAGAGCACCGGCAGCAGCGAATTGGAATTCCCGGCCACGTACTTCACCGAGAAATCCTGGGAGACGAAGGCCCAGGTCAGGATCGCGAACGCGCCGGCGAGCAGCAGCAGCTGCGCATAGGCCGCCGGCCGCGCCACCGCCATCCAGGCGGCATTGCCGCGCTGCGCGCCGGCCAGCGGCAGCAGCGCCTGCAGCAGGGCGACCAGCAGCGCCAGGGCCAGCAGGACCTGGCCCAGCTCAGGCAGCATGGCTGCCTCCAGGGGCGTGACACGCAGCATGTACGCGTCCGTACCGGCCGCCGGCCCGCGCCAGCGCGATCAAGGCGCTGGCTCCGTGGAGGGCACCTGCACGTCGTGCTTCTGGTGGGCCATGCCCATCTTGTCGGCCACTTCCTTGGGCATGTAGGTCTCGTCGTGCTTGGCCAGCACGTTCTCGGCGACGAACACGCCGTCCTGCATGCGCCCGGTGGCGACCACCGCCTGGCCTTCGCGGAACAGGTCCGGGAGGATGCCGGTGTAGACCACCGGCAGCTGTGCATCGCCGTCGGTCACGCGGAAGTGCGCGTCCATCGAGCCGGGGGCGCGGTCGAACGAGTCCTTCTCGACCATGCCGCCGAGGCGGAAGCGCGCATGTTCGCCGGCGTCGCCGCGCAGTACTTCGACCGGCGTGTACAGGTAGGCGACGTTGCGCTGCAGGGCCATCGCCACCAGCGCGGTGGCCACGCCGGAGGCCAGCACCAGCAGCAGCACGAACACCAGGCGACGCTTGCGGGTCGGGTTCAACGGCTCAGCTCCACCGCCGGGTCGACCGGCTTGCGTTCGCGCGCGGCGCGCAGGCGCACGGCACGCAGTTCGCGCCTCAGCTGCAGCCGGGGCGCCAGGAAATCCCACAGGAACACCAGCACGAACACCGCGTAGGCGCCGATCACGTAGGGCAGGTAGCTCACGCGGTTTCCTCCGCCAGCCTGCGCACCCAGTCCTTGCCGGCCTCGCGGTGCAGGTTGTCGGCGCGCGCACGCGCCAGCAGCGAGCCGGCGAACCAGAACTTGGTGCCGATCACGAGCCACCACAGCGGCGCCATCATGCTCGGGTCCAGGCTCGATTCGCCGAACACGCGGATGGTCTGGCCCTGGTGCAGCGAATCCCACCATTCGACCGAGTAGCGGATCACCGGCAGCAGGGCCACGCCGACGATCGCCAGCAGGCCGGCGGCGCGCGCCGAGGCGCGGCGGTCGTCGCCGGCGTGGTACAGGCCGATCACGCCCAGGTACAGGAACAGCAGGATCAGCTCGGTGGTCAGGCGCGGGTCCCAGTCCCACCAGGTGCCCCACATCGGCTTGCCCCAGATCGAACCGGTGGCCAGGGTGATCACGGTGAAGGCCGCGCCGACCGGGGCGCAGGCCATGGCCAGGATCTCGCACAGCTTGATCCGCCAGATGAGCGCGATGGCCGCGT
Source organism: uncultured Pseudoxanthomonas sp. (assembly GCA_964490415.1). Taxonomy (GTDB): domain Bacteria; phylum Pseudomonadota; class Gammaproteobacteria; order Xanthomonadales; family Xanthomonadaceae; genus Pseudoxanthomonas. The sequence goes on from CAZBDE010000127.1 coordinate 7,080, forward strand.
ACAGCGCCATCAGCGCGAACACGAACATGCTCATCCACGCGGCCGGCACGTGGATGTAGAGGATCCGCGCGCTGTCGCCCTGCTGGTAGTCGGCCGGCACATGGAACAGCGCCAGCCAGAGGCCCACGCCCATCAGCAGCACCGCGCCCGCCCAGCACCATGGCGCCCAGCGCGCCGCGAAGCGGTCGAAATACGGCGGCGAGCCGAGGAGGTGGAACCAGCGGATCACCGGGTTCATGGAGGGTGTGGCATCGCTCGCGGTTGGCGCCGGCAGGCCTGGGGCCGGCCGGACAGGCTCGAATGGGTCATTTTTCCAGACTCCGCCCCCGGGGCCAAGCAAAACCCCTGGTCAAAGTGTCCGACCCGTTCATCGCCCGGTGCTCCCGGCTCTTTGTAGGAGCTCCCTTCAGGGGCGACCCGAGGCCGCCGGAAGCCGCCGGCATCGAACGCAGCGTCTCCGGAGCGGTCGTGTTGAACGAGGCTGCGCCAGATCACCTTGGGTCGCCCCTGAAGGGGGCTCCTACAAGGGAGCGGGCAAGCGAAGGGCACGCCCGGTGGAGGATTCACCCCTGCGCGATCCGGATCGCCGCCGCCGCCGCCAGCGGCGCCAGCACCGCCGACAGCACCAGCATCGCGCCCATCAGCAGCAGCGCACCGCTGGCATCGAGCCCTTGCGCGCTGGCCGCCACGCTGCCGGCGCCGAACACCAGCACCGGCACGTACAGCGGCAGCGCCAGCAGCG
>CAZBDE010000128.1:0-7800 GCA_964490415.1 uncultured Pseudoxanthomonas sp.
TGAAGACCGCCGGCGTGGACGAATCGATCCACGTGTTCGAGGGCAACGCCCGCGTGTACGAGAGCCAGGACGCGGCGGTGAAGGGCATCCTCGGCGACGAGGTGCAGGCCGGCGACGTGGTGGTGATCCGCTACGAGGGCCCGAAGGGCGGGCCGGGCATGCAGGAGATGCTGTACCCGACCAGCTACCTGAAGTCGAAGGGCCTGGGCAAGCAGTGCGCACTGCTCACCGACGGACGTTTCTCCGGCGGCACCTCGGGCCTGTCGATCGGCCACGCCTCGCCGGAAGCGGCGGCCGGCGGCGCGATCGGCCTGGTCCGCGACGGCGACCGCATCCGCATCGACATCCCGGCGCGCACCATCGACCTGCGGGTCTCCGAAGGCGAGCTGGCCGCCCGCCGCGCCGAACAGGACGCCAGGGGCTGGAAGCCGGCGCAGCCGCGCCCGCGCAAGGTCAGCACCGCGCTGAAGGCCTACGCGCTGCTGGCGACCAGTGCCGACAAGGGCGCGGTGCGCGACCGGGCGCTGCTCGACGGCGCCTGAATCCCCGGGGTGGCCGGGCCGCTGCGATGCCCGGCTCGATGCCGGCACCGCTGCCCGGTTCCACGGGTTGCCCGGAGCCCGCCGGACGCCGGCGGTTGGCGTACTCTGGCGCCAGCATCCGCGGACGGGGATCGGCCGATGGCGCAGCGTGACGGAAGGGAGTGGCGGGCCGCACTGGCGGCCGTGGCGACGGCCGCGTTGCTGGCCGGCTGCGCCGGCCTGGGGCCGTCCCGGGTCGGGATCGACCGCACCGACTACACCGAGCGCCTGCGTGAGAGCGAGAAGGAACAGTTGCTGGCGAACATCGTCGCGCTGCGCCATGGCGATGCGCCGATGTTCCTGGGCGTGAGCTCGGTGATCAGCCAGTACACGCGCGAGAGCACCGGCGAGCTGCATGCGGCGCTGGCGCCGGGGGTGGACAACGACGCCGGTTCGATCGGCGGCGCGGTGGTGCTGCGCGAGACGCCGACGGTGACCTACACGCCGGTGACCGGCGAGCGCTTCTCGCGGCACCTGCTGGCGCCGCTGCCGCCGGCGGCGGTGCTGGCGATGATGGAGGCCGGCTGGGCGTCGGACCTGCTGTTCCCGCTGGCGGTGCGCTCGATCAACGGCGTCGGCAACACCAGCCGCGCGCCGCTGTTCGAGCAGAAGGCCGACGACGATTTCATCAAGGTGGTGGGCGCGTTGCGCCGGCTGCAGCGCAGCCAGGCGCTGGCCGTGCGCGTGCGGCAGAAGGAGGAGACGTTCTCGGCGCTGGCGCGGGTGCGTCCGGCCCTGACCGAGCAGGAAGAGGCCGACCTGCGGTTCCTGTCGGAGCGGCTGGGGATCAGGCGCGGGGTGGGCGAGCTGCGGGTGGTGTTCGCCACCTATCCGCACGACGAAGGCGAGCTGGCGATCGCCACCCGCTCGATGTTCGAGGTCCTGATGGAACTGGCGCAGGGCGTGGAAATGGAAGGAGCGCCGGCTCCGGCCGGACCCTTGCTGGTGCGGATCCACAGCGGGAACGCCGCACCGGCCGACGTCCACGCCGCGACCCGGTTCCGTGGCCGCTGGTACTGGATCGACGGGCGCGACGAGGTGTCCAAGCAGATGTTCCTGATCACCCAGGTGATGCTGTCGATCGCCGACACCGGGGGTGGCAGCGGTTCGCCGCTGGTGACCATCCCCGCCGGCTGAGCGGAAGCGCGGGCCAGGCCCGGGTCCGGGGACGGCGCGATCGGCTATCGTTCCCGGACGCCGTTCCCGGTCCGATGCCATGTCCGTGCTCCGTCGTTCCCTGTTCTGCGCCGCGCTGCTGCTGCCGGCCGCCGCTTCCGCCGCCGACCGCATCACCGGCGAACTGTTCGCGACCCGCTCGGAGGTGATCGCCCCGCACGCGATGGCGGCCACTTCGCATCCGCTGGCCACCCAGGTCGCGCTGGAGGTGATGCGGCAGGGCGGTTCGGCGGTGGACGCGGCGATCGCCGCCAACGCCGCGCTCGGGCTGATGGAGCCGACCGGCAACGGCATCGGCGGCGACCTGTTCGCCATCGTCTGGGACCCGAAGACGAAGCGGCTGTACGGCTACAACGGTTCGGGCCGCTCGCCGCAGTCGCTGACCCTGGAAGAGTTCCAGCGCCGCGGGCTGAAGGAGATCCCGCCGACCGGACCGCTGCCGGTATCGGTGCCCGGCGCGGTCGACGGCTGGTTCGCCCTGCACGACCGCTTCGGCCGCCTGCCGATGGCCGACAACCTGGCGCCGGCCATCCGCTACGCGCGCGAAGGCCATCCGGTGCACGAGGTGATCGCCTACTACTGGGGCCGTTCGGTGCCGCGCCTGTCGCAGTACCCCGGTTTCAGGGAGCAGTTCACCCTCGACGGCCGCGCCCCGCGCAAGGGCGAGCTGTGGAAGAACCCGAACCTGGCCGACACCCTGCAGAAGATCGCCGACGGCGGCCGCGACGCGTTCTACAAGGGCGATATCGCCCGGACCATGGACGCCTATTTCCGCGCGAACGGCGGCTTCCTCGCCTACGCGGACCTGGCCGCGCACCAGGGCGAATGGGTCGAGCCGGTGTCGACGAACTACCGCGGCGTCGACGTGTGGGAACTGCCGCCCAACAGCCAGGGCATCGCCGCGCTGCAGATGCTCAACGTGCTGGAGGGCTACGACTTCTCGAAGATCGCCTTCGGTTCGCCCGAGCACGTGCACCTGTTCGTCGAGGCCAAGAAGCTGGCCTTCGCCGACCGCGCGCGCTTCTACGCCGACCCGGCGTTCCAGCCGGCGCCGGTGGGCAAGCTGGTGTCGAAGCAGTACGCGGCCGAGCGGCGCAGGCTGATCTCGCCCGACAAGGCCCTGCGCGAGGTGCAGCCGGGCACGCCCAAGCAGCTGGAGGAGGGCGACACCATCTACCTGGCCACGGCCGACGCCGACGGGATGATGGTCTCGCTGATCCAGTCCAACTACCGCGGCATGGGCAGCGGCATGGCCCCGCCGGGACTGGGCTTCATCCTGCAGGACCGCGGCGAGATGTTCGTGCTCGCCGGCTGCGATGCGCAGCCGCGCCATCCGAACTGCTACGCGCCGGGCAAGCGCCCGTTCCAGACCATCATCCCGGCCTTCATCACCCGGGACGGCAAGCCGTGGGTGAGCTTCGGCGTGATGGGCGGGGCGATGCAGCCGCAGGGCCACGTGCAGATCGTGATGAACCTGGTCGACTTCGGCATGAACCTGCAGGAGGCCGGCGACGCGCCGCGGATCCAGCACGAGGGTTCGACCGAACCGACCGGGCAGGGCACGGCGATGAGCGACGGCGGCGAGGTGAATCTCGAAACAGGCTTCCCCTACGGGACCGTGCGCGCACTGATGCGCAAGGGCCACCGCATCGTCTTCGCCGATGGGCCGTTCGGCGGCTACCAGGCGATCCTGCGCGATCCGGAGAGCGGGGTGTATTTCGGCGCCTCGGAGAGCCGCAAGGACGGGCAGGCGGCGGGGTATTGAACGGGGAGGGCAGCGGGGAACGCCCCGCTTTACGTAGAGCCGGGCTTGCCCGGCTGCTCCCCCGCCCGGCCGCATGTGCACCCGCAGCATGCTCCGCCGCCCCCATCCGGGTTCTAATGCCGCGGTCCCGCCAAGGAGCTTCCGCATGCGAAAGATATCGTTACCTTTGTCGTCGTGCCGCTGGCTTGCGGCGCTGTCGCCGTGGCTGCTGGCCTGCGCGCTGGGCGCCTGTTCCGGTGAGCCGGGCCAGGCCGCCGCCACTGCCGCCGCCGACGGCAACGCGACCGGCGCCACCCGCGAACGCGCGGAACAGTCCGGCTTCGTCCAGGTCCAGGGCACGCACTTCGTCCTCGACGGCAAGCCCTACCGTTTCGCCGGCGCCAACTTCTGGTACGGCGCCTATCTTGGTGCACCGGACGGTGTCGGCGACCGCGAGCGCCTGCGTGCCGAGCTCGACCAGCTCAAGGCCGCCGGCATCGACAACCTGCGCGTGCTGGCGATGTCCGAGGCCAGCGGCTTCAAGCGCGGCGTGCGCCCGGCCTTCATGAGCGAGCCGGGCAAGTACGACGAACAACTGCTGCAGGGCCTGGACTACCTGCTGGCGGAAATGGCCCGCCGCGACATGAAGGCCGTGCTCTACCTCAACAATTTCTGGCAGTGGTCCGGCGGCATGTCGCAGTACGTGGCCTGGGCCACCGGCGGATCGGTGTCGGAGCACGACCCGGACCTGACCGGCGACTGGAACGGGTTCATGCAGAACTCGGCGCGCTTCTACGCCATCCCCGAGGCCCAGGCCTGGTACCGCGACGCGATCCGCACGGTCATCGGCCGCACCAACAGCATCAGCGGCGTGGCCTACGCCGACGACCCGACGGTGATGTCCTGGCAACTGGCCAACGAGCCGCGCCCGGGCAGCGATGCCGATGGCCAGCCCAACGCCGGGGTCTACGTCCACTGGGTCGACGACACCGCCGGCTTCATCCGCGGCCTGGCGCCGAAGCAGCTGGTCAGCACCGGCAGCGAAGGCGAGATGGGCTCGCTGCGCGACATGGAGCTGTTCGTGCAGGCGCACTCCACGCCGAACGTGGATTACCTGACCTTCCACCTGTGGCCGTCGAACTGGAGCTGGATCGACCACAAGGATCCGGCCGCACGGCTGGAGTCCGGCCTGGAAACCTCGCTGGACTACATCGACCGGCACATCGACGTGGCGGGCAGGCTGGGCAAGCCCATCGTGCTGTCCGAGTTCGGCCTCAACCGCGACCAGGGGTCCTATTCGCCGGACTCGGGCGTGCAGGCGCGCGACCGCTTCTACGCGGCCATCTACGACCACCTGCTGCAACGCATGCAGGCCGGCGACGCCATCGCCGGTTCCAACTTCTGGGCCTGGGGCGGTCGCGGCCGCACCGGCAACGCCGACTGGATGTGGAAGGCCGGCGATCCGTTCACCGGCGATCCGCCGCAGGAGGCGCAGGGCCTGTTCTCGCTGTTCGACAGCGACGCCTCGACCCTGCGCATCGTCTCCGATCACGCCGCGGCAGTGCGCGCCTTGCCCTGACCGGTGCACCTGCCCGGCGGAACCTCCGTCGGGCAGGGTGGGCGGCCGGCTTCGCGCTCAGTGCGTCCCGCCGCCGATGTGGCGGCCGATGAACGACTCCAGCCGGTTCAGCCGGGCCACGTTGTTCTCGTCCTTGTAGAAGCCGTGGCCCTCCTTGGGCACCGCCATGTACTCCGGCGACTGGCCGGCGGCCTGCAGTGCGTTGCGCATCGCGACCGCCTGCGCGATCGGCGTGCGATCGTCCTCATCGCCATGGATCAACAGGACCGGCGCGGCGATGCGCGCGGCCAGCGAGGTGGGGGAGTTGGCGCGCAGCTCCTCGTCGTCGCGCCCGATCACGCGCCGCAGGTAATTGCGGCCCCACGCGGTGTTGCGGATGTCCCCCTTGCTGTACATCATCCGCAGATCGTAGACGCCGGCGAATCCGGCCGCGCACTTGAACAGTTCCGGCGCGCGGGCGGCGACCATCATCGCCGAGTAGGCACCGAAACTGGCGCCGTAGGCGCAGACGCGGCCCGGGTCGGCGTAGCCTTGGCCGATCGCCCAGCGCACCCCGTCGATCAGGTCCTCCTGGATCCGGGTGCCCCACTTCAGGTAGCCGGCCTCCTCGAACGTACGCCCGCGGCCCTGCGAGCCGCGGAAGTTCACCTGCAGCACCAGGTAGCCACGGCTGGCCAGGAACTGGGCATCGGTGTCGAAGCTCCACGAGTCGCCCGGGGCGTGCGGACCGCCGTGCGGGATCAGCACCATCGGCAGCCCCGCCGGCGAGTCGACGCCGGCCGGCAGGGTCATGAACCCGTCCAGTTCGAGCCCGTCGCTGGCCTTGAACCGGAACGGACGGCGCTTGCCCATCCGCGCCGGGTCGATGCCCTCGCGCGCGGTCAGGATCCTGGAGACCCGTTGCTGCTTGCGGTCGAACAGGTGCCAGCTGCCGGGATCGCGGTCGCTGTGGACGTACAGCAGCGAGATGGTGCCGTCCTCGCTATGGTCCACATAGTCGACATAGCTGCCGGAGAAGCCCTCCCGCAGCATGCGGTAGGTGGCCACTTCCGGAATGGATTCGTCCAGGTAGCGCATCGACGGAATGCCCGCGCCGCTGGTCGCGGCGAACGGGCGGCGTGGCGTCGCAGTCCACTGCAGCGCGCCGACGCTGGCGAACGTGTCGCTGGCCAGCACCTCGTGCTCCTTGCCGACGCCGTCCCAGCGGACCAGTGCGGCAGGACCGCCATCGCGGCTGAACCGGCCGTAGATCTGGCCGTCGTCGCTGATGAACGGCGCCATCTTGCCGCCCACCCGTTCGGTCGGGATCCGCTGCCAGCCGCCCTTGGCGTCGGCTTCGAACAGCAGGTAGGTGTCGTCGTCGTCGGTGCCCATGGCGTAGCGGGCCTTGCCGTCGGCGTCGAGGGCGAAACCCATTTGGCGCTGGTCGATGTCGGCCACCAGCCGCTGCGTGGATTTCTCGGTGTCCACGTCGTACAGCATCGAGCGGTTGCTGCCCATCGACAGCGCGCGCATGTAGAAGCGTCCGTTCGCGGTGCGCGGCAGCGCCTCGATGTAGCCGAAGCCGCGGTCGATTCCGGCGGTCCGGGTCGAGTGCTCCCTGCCGTACACGTAGCGGCGGTTGGTGCCGTCGTAGTCGGTGGAGATGATCTCGCCCATCGGCACCGGTTCCTCCAGGGTGCCGATCTTGCGGCCCTTGGCGATGACCAGGCGCCTGGGGCTCACCCAGGCGACCTGCGCCGGCAGTTCGTAGCGGGCGAACTTGAGCAGGGACAGCTGCTTCATGTCCGAGATGCGATAGACGGCCAGCGCGTAATTGCCCTCGCCCAGGTCGGCCGTGACCGACATGTTCTGGCCATCGGGCGACATCCGCGGCGAATAGATCTTGGCGTAATTGGCGAACGCCTCCACCGGCACCGGCGAGGCCGCCTGAGCGCCAGCCGCAGCCGTCCACAGGAGCGCCCCCAGCGCCCACACTTTGATTCCCGACATCCCCCTCTTCCCCTGAAATCGACTGGTTGGTCCCAGTCCCAAGAGATTAGGCGTTCGTTACCCTTGCGTGAAGGCGGCGTGGCGATACCGCCGTCACAGTCGTGCCATTGCCCGGGTGCCCGGGTGCCCTGGCGGTGGGCGCCCGGGCGCTCCGCGGCCGCGTCTGTGGTCTAATCGCTGCCGAAGCGGGGGTACCGCGGGCCGGCACGGCCGATGGTTGAGACAGTCCCTTGGAACCTGATCCGGCTGATACCGGCGTAGGGAAGCTTCGCAGGACGGGTTCCGTCCTGTGTCCGCCCGCTTCGGGCGACCGGCCGCGCCTGCCCGCACGCGCGCCCGTCGCCCTGGACCGCACGTTGGTGCGGCGACCCCAGACCGGACGGACACCCGCATGAATGCCATCCCCGCTTCGCTGATCCAGCAGACCGAGCAGCTTTCCGAATCCGTGACCCGGCCGATCCCCGGTTCGCGCAAGATCCACGTCGAGGGCTCGCGCCCGGACATCCGCGTGCCGATGCGCGAGATCGCGCTGACCCGCACGCCCACGGTATTCGGCGGCGAGGAGAACCCGCCGGTCACCGTCTACGACCCCTCCGGCCCGTACACCGACCCGGAGGCGCGCATCGACCTGGCCGCCGGCCTGGCGGCGCTGCGCGCGGGCTGGATCGAAGCGCGCGGCGACACCGAACCGCTGCCGGCGCTGTCTTCCGCGTTCGGCCGCGCCCGCG
>CAZBDE010000129.1:0-7746 GCA_964490415.1 uncultured Pseudoxanthomonas sp.
ATCAGCACCAGCGCCTCGTAGCAGGCCGAGTCGCCGTGCGGGTGGTACTTGCCGATCACGTCGCCGACGGTGCGCGCGGATTTCTTCGGCTTGGCGGTGGCGTTGAGCCCCAGCTCGCTCATCGCGTAGACGATGCGCCGCTGCACCGGCTTGAGCCCGTCGCCGAGGAACGGCAGGGCGCGGTCCAGGACCACGTACATCGAATAGTCCAGGTAGGCGCGCTCGGCGTACTCGCGCAGCGGGATCTGTTCGAAGCCGTGGAAGGTGGGGCGGATGGTCTCGGTCATTGCGGGCTTGCGTCGGGACAGGCCGTCGATTCTACCCGTCCGCTGCGCTCAGCCGACGCCGCCCGGCAGCAGCGGCCCGCCCAGCCACAGCCAGCGCGCCATCCAGGCCGTGGCCAGGGCGATGGCGGTGGTCAGCGGCACGCCCACGCGCAGGAAATCGCCGAAGGTGTACTGGCCGGGGTTGAGGATCAGCAGGTTGCCGTGGTGGCCGATCGGGGTCAGGAACGACGCCACCGCGCCCATCGCGGTGCAGACCACGAACGGCAGCGGCGGCAGCCCCAGTGCCTGGGCCGTGGCCAGGGCGATCGGCGCCAGCAGCACGGTGGTGGCGGCGTCGGACAGGATCTGGGTCAGCAGCGCGGCGGTGCCGAACATCACCAGCAGCAGCACGAACACCGGCCACCCGGCCGCGTGCCCGAGCAGCAGGTCGGCGAACAGTTCCGCCGTGCCGGTCTGTTCCATGGCGATGCCCAGCGGGATCACCCCGGCGATCATCACGAAGATGCGCACGTCGATCTGCTGGTAGGCCCGCTCGATCGACACGCAGCCGCTCAGGACCATGGCCACCGCGCCGGCGAGGAAGGCGATCTGCGGCGGCAGCAGCCCGGTGGCCGCGGTGGCCACCGTGGCGACCATGATCGCCAGCGCCACCGGGGCGCGGCGGCGCGGCTTCTGCTGGCCCTCGAACGGCATCAGCATCAGGAACCCGTGGTGCGCGGCCAGCGGCGCGAAATCCGGCTGCCGGCCCCACAGCACCAGCAGGTCGCCTTCCGCCAGGCGCACTTCCGACAGTTCGCCGTGCAGCCAGCCCTCGCGCCGCCACAGGCCGACCACCACCACGCCCAGGGTGCGCAGGAAGTCGATGTCGGCCACGCTGCGGCCGATGAACTCCGAGTTCGGGGCGACCACCGCCTGGACCAGCTGCTCTTCGCCGAGCACGTCGGTGGGGTGTTCCTCGCTGGGTTTTTCCCCGTACTTGGCCACCGCGTGCAGGGCCAGCCCCGGTTCGCCCGCGATCGAGGCGATCGCGTCGGGCGAGGCGCGCACCAGCAGCACGTCGCCGGCTTCCAGCGGGCTGCCGCCCTCCTGGCGCTGGCGGCGCATGCCGTGGCGCAGCCAGTCCACCACCTGCAGGCGTTCGGCGAAGGCCGCCTCGAACGCTTCGCGGGCGCGCCCGATCCAGGGCGAACCGGGCTCCACCAGCAGCTCGGTGTAGTAGCGCTCCAGGCGCAGGGAGTCGTCTGTCTGCGTGGCTTCGCCCATGCGCCGCGGCAGCAGCCAGCGGCCCAGCAGCATGTAGGCGGTGCCCAGCAGCACCAGCACGATGCCGATCGGGGTGATCTCGAAGATGCCCATGCCGGTGCCGCCGGCGCGCTTGAGCAGGTCGCTGGCGAGCAGGAAGGCCGGCGCGCTGAACAGGGTCATGGTGGTGCCGAGCGAGGCGGCCAGCGACATCGGCATCAGCAGCCGCGAGGCGGCCAGCTTCTGCTCGTGCGCCAGCCGCATCAGGATCGGCAGCATCATCGCGGTGACCATCACGTGGTGCGAGAACGCGGCCAGCAGCGCGGTGGCCGGCATCACCACCGCGATCGTGCGCCACTCGCTGCCGCCGGCCGCGCGGCCGATCCCGGCGCCGATGCGGTCGGTGATCCCGGTCGCCGACAGGCCCGCCGAGAGCACGAACACCGCCGCCACGATGATCGCCGGCTCGCTGGAGAAACCGGCCAGGGCCTGCCTGGCGTCCAGGACGCCGGTCAGCGCCAGCGCCAGCAGGGTCAGCATCGCCACCACGTCCACGCGCAGGCGGCCGCTGACGAACAGCGCCAGCGCGGTGCCGAGGATGACGAGGAAGACGATCTGCTGGGGATCCATGCGGCAGCGTGGGCGCGGGGCGGGAACCGCGCATCCTAGCCGCCCGGCGCGGTTTCCGTGGCAACGGCCGTGCGCGATCGCGGCCCCCGGAAACGAAAAACCCCCGCGATGCGGGGGAGTTCCTGGACAGCGCGGACGGGTCCGGCTGCGATCTCTGGTGCCCAGGAGAGGACTCGAACCTCCACGGTTTTACCCGCTAGTACCTGAAACTAGTGCGTCTACCAATTCCGCCACCTGGGCAGGTGAGGCCGCGCATTTTGGAGGGTGCCCGAAATCTTGTCAACGCCCGTCGGCTCCACGCGGCGTCGATCCGGGCGGGGTGTACCATCCGCGCATGAAAAAACCAGGCAATCGCGGCGGGAAGGCCGCGGGCGGCGACAGCCGCAAGGGCGCCCCCGGCGGCAAGCCGGGCCAAGCGGGTGCACGCAGCGGTGGCACGCCGGCCCAGGGTGCGGCGCGGACCGGCCAGGCGGGAGGCAAGAAACTGCCGCCCTGGATGCCGGAGCCGCCGCCCCAGGCGACGGGTGCCGGCCGTGCGCCGAAACCGACATCCCCGGCACGCACGCCGCGCCGCCCCGGCCCGCCGCATGCCGGTGTCCCCGATCCGCATGCCGCGCGCGAAGCCGACCGCTACGCCAATCCCATCGCCAGCCGCGAGGCCATCCTCGCCACCCTGGAAGAGGCGGACGGCCCGCAGAACGCCGAAGAGCTGGCGCGGCTGCTGGGCCTCACCGAAGCCGAGCGTTTCGACGCCCTGGGCAAGCGCCTGGGCGCGATGGTCCGCGACGGCCAGCTGGTGCAGAACCGCCGCGGCGGCTTCGCCCCGGTCGAGCAGACCGACCTGATCGCCGGCACGGTGATCGCCAATCCCAACGGCTTCGGCTTCCTGCGTCCGGACGCGGGCGGCGGCGACGACCTGTTCCTGCCGCCGTACGAGATGCGCAAGGCCATGCACGGCGACCGCGTGCTGGCCAACGTCACCGGCATCGACCGCCAGGGCCGCCGCGAAGGCAGCATCGCCCGCGTGCTCGAGCGCGGGGTGAGCCGGTTGATCGGCCGCTTCGGCACCGAGGACGGGATCTCCTTCGTCATTCCCGACGACAAGCGCATCCAGCGCAACGTGCAGGTGCCGCCGGACGGCACCGGCGGCGCGCGCGACGGCCAGCTGGTGGTCTGCGAACTGGTCAAGGCGCCGGACGCGCGGCGCCCGCCGATCGGCAGGATCGTGGCGGTGCTGGGCGACAGCCTGACCCCGTCGCTGGTGGTCGAGGCGGCGATCCACGGCCACAACCTGCCGCACGAGTTCCCGCCGGAGGTGCTCGACGAGGCCACCGCGGTGCCGCTCACCGTCGAGCCGTCGATGATCGGCGACCGCGTCGACCTGCGCGCCACGCCGCTGGTGACCATCGACGGCGAGGACGCCAAGGACTTCGACGATGCGGTCTATTGCGAGCCCAACCGGGCCGGTTTCCGCCTGGTGGTGGCGATCGCCGACGTCTCCCATTACGTGCGCCCGGGCACGCCGCTGGACGACGAGGCGCAGAAGCGCGCCACCTCGGTGTACTTCCCCGGCTTCGTGGTGCCGATGCTGCCGGAGACGCTGTCCAACGGGATCTGCTCGCTGAACCCGAAGGTCGACCGCATGTGCTTCGTCTGCGACATGCAGGTGGACCACGACGGGCAGGTCAGCCGCTCGAAGTTCTACGAAGCGGTGATGAATTCGCACGCGCGACTGACCTACACCCAGGTGTGGCAGGCGGTCGGCGAGGACGACGCCGATGCGAAGGCGCTGCTGGGCCCGGTGCTGCCGCACGTGCAGCGCCTGCACCAGCTCTACCAGGTGCTGGCCAGGGCGCGCGAGGCGCGCGGCGCGATCGAGTTCGAGTCTTCGGAGGTGCGCTTCGTCCTGGACAACCGCGGCGAGGTGACCCAGGCCGGGATGCTGGTGCGCAACGACGCGCACAAGCTGATCGAGGAATGCATGATCGCGGCCAACGTCGAGGCGGCGCGGCACCTGCTCGAGGCGCAGATCCCCGCGCCCTACCGCGTCCACGAGCGGCCGCCGGAGGGCAAGTACGCCGACCTGCTGGAGTTCCTCAAGGAGTTCAAGCTGAGCCTGCCGGCCTGGAGCAAGGTCCAGCCGGGCGACTACACGCGCCTGCTGAAGAAGGTGCGCGAGCGCGCCGATGCCACCCTGCTGGAATCGGTGCTGCTGCGCAGCCAGAGCATGGCGGTGTATTCGCCGGACAATGCCGGCCATTTCGGCCTGGCGCTGGAGGCCTACGCGCACTTCACCTCGCCGATCCGGCGCTACCCGGACCTGCTGGTGCATCGTGCGATCAAGTACGCGCTGACCCGGCAGAAGCCGGAAGGCTTCCGGTATTCGCCGCGCGACATGGCGGCCCTGGCCCTGCAGTGCTCCGAGCGCGAGCGCCGCGCCGACGAGGCCGAACGCGAGGTCGACGAGCGCTACCGCGCCGCGTGGATGGAACAGCACGTGGGCGGGCAGTTCGACGGCGTGATCAGCGGCGTCACCAGCTTCGGCCTGTTCATCGAGCTGGACCAGTCCAAGGTCAACGGCCTGGTCCACGTGACCCAGCTGCCGCACGACTACTACCACTTCGACCCGGTGCGCAAGACGCTGTCGGGCGAGCGTCGCGGCATGCAGTTCCGGCTCGGCGACCGGGTCCGGATCATCGTGCTCAAGGCCAGCCTGGAGGAGCGCAAGATCGACTTCCGCCTGGTCGAGGACAAGGAGCGCGACACCGGTCTGCCGCCGCCCCCGCCGCGCGGGCAGCCGGCGAAGCGGGCCAAGCAGAAGTACTGAGGGCGTGAGGCGGGAAAAGGGGACGGAGGCAATCAAGCGCGCTTAATTGCCTCCGTCCCCTTTTCACTATAATGCGCAGCATGAGCAGCAAGCAGAACCAGTGGATCGTCGGCGTCAATGCGGTGGCTTCGGCCATCGAGCACGATGCCGAGCACGTGCGCGAGGTGCTGGTCGAGTCCGGCGGGCGCAACCCGCGGCTGGTCGAGATCGAGGAGCAGGCGCGGCGCCGCGGCATCGAGGTGCGGAAGGTCGCCACGCAGGCACTGGACGGGATCGGCGGCAACGTGCGCCACCAGGGCGTGGCCGCGCGCTACGCCGCGGCGAAGACCTGGGACGAGCACGATCTCGAAGCGCTGGTCGAACAGGCGCAGGGCGGGGCGCTGCTGCTGGTGCTCGACGGCGTGCAGGACCCGCACAACCTCGGCGCCTGCCTGCGCAGCGCCGCCGCCGCCGGCGCCACCGCCGTGGTGATTCCCAAGGACAAGTCCGCGCCGGTGAATGCCACCGTGCGCAAGACTTCGGCCGGTGCGGCCGACCGCCTGCCGGTGGTGTCGGTGACCAACCTCTCGCGCACCCTGCGCGACCTGCAGAAGCTGGGCGTGTGGATCTACGGCCTGGCCGGCGAGGTCGATCCGACCCTGTATTCGCTGGACCTGAAGGGCAACGTGGCGCTGGTGCTGGGCGGCGAGGCCGAGGGCCTGCGCCGGCTCACCCGCGAGCACTGCGACGCACTGGTGCGGATCCCGATGCCGGGCGACATCGAAAGCCTCAACGTCTCGGTGGCCGCCGGCGTGTGCCTGTTCGAAGCGGTGCGCCAGCGTGCGTAAAAAAGCGTAAAAAAGGGGACGGAGGCAATTAAGCTTGCTTAATTGCCTCCGTCCCCTTTTTTACGCTTTTTTACGGCAGCGGCGACGGCCACGCATTGGCGATCCGGCAGAACAGCTTCGCGGTCTGCTCGGCGTCGTACACCGCCGAGTGCGCGTCGTCGGCGTTCCAGTCGAAGCCGGCCGCCTGCATCGCACGGGCCAGCACGGTCTGGCCGTAGGCGATCCCGCCCAGGGTCACCGTGTCGAACACGCTGAACGGATGGAACGGATTGCGCTTGTGCCCGCTGCGCGCGACCGCGGCATTGACGAAGTTCAGGTCGAAGTGGGCGTTGTGCCCGACCAGGATCGCGCGCTGGCAGCCATGCCGGCGCACCGCCGCGCGCACGTGGCTGAACACGTGGCCCAGCGCGTCGCGCTCGGGCTTGGCCAGGCGGAACGGGTGGTCCAGGACGATACCGGTGACCTCAAGCGACTTGGGGTCGATCTCGGTGCCCGGTGCGGGGATGAAGTGCGCGCTGGCGGTCTTGCCGGGGTAGAACAGGCCCTGTTCGTCCAGCTCGATCGGCACCGCGGCCATTTCCAGCAGCGCATGCCGGTTCCAGTCGAAGCCACCGGTCTCCACGTCCACCACCACCGGCAGGAAACCGCGGAAGCGGCGCGCCATCGCACCCGGCGGGGCGGCCGGCGCCTCGGTGTCGGCAGGGGTTTCCAGCTCGATGTCGCTCATGCGGAGAGGTTAACAGAGCGGCCGGCCGAGCCGGCATGGCGGCGCCCATTTCTGTAGGAGCTCCCTTCAGGGGCGACCCGATCCCGTTGGGAGGCACTGTATTCGACGTGCAGCTTCCGGATCGGTCGCGTTGAATGCCGCTGCGTCCGGCCCTCTCGGGTCGCCCCTGAAGGGCGCTCCTACAAGGGGCGGGCGGTGCCCAGGAGGGTGCCTTCGAGGCGCATGCGTTCGAGCATCGCCGCGCCCTGGGCGACGAAGCCGGCATCGGCGGGTACGCCGGCTTCGTCCGCCAGCGCCGACAGGCGCGCGCGGCCGCTGCGCCCGCCTTCGCCCAGCAGCTCCAGCAGCCGGTACACCAGCGGCGAGATCGCCGCGAAGCGGGCCTGGCCGTCGGGGTCGCGGCGGACCAGCAGCAGGGTGGGCGTGGCGGGCGCTGCGCCGGGCCGGTGCTGCGGTCCGATCGTGTGCACCGGCCAACGGTAGGCCAGGGCGCGGATCCACGGCGACACCACCGGCACGCCGTCGAGCAGGTCGCCGGCCGGGTCGTGCGGCGGCAGCGGGCTGTCGTCGATCTGCACCGCCAGCTCGATCCACTCGTAATGCGCCAGCTCGACCAGCCAGGGTGGATCGCCGGCGCCGTCGCCCCGCGCCTCGAGGAAACGGATGAACTCGCGGGCCAGTTCCGGGAACAGCGGCGTGCGCGACGCATGGTCGGCGTAGAAGCGCCGCACCAGCGCCCGCCAGGCGTCCTCGCCCAGGGTGCGGCGCAGCACCGGGAAGTTGCCGCCGAGCAGCCCGGCGATGTTGTTGAAGAACAGTTCGCGGTAGACCGCCATCCGCCGCGGCTCGATCCCGGGCGGCGGCGGGTGCGCCTGCGGGTCGCGCAGGTGCGCGGCGAAGGCCGCCTGCGGGTCGCCGGGCTCAGGCATGGGCCACGCCCGCCGGCGCCAGGTCCGCGGCCTCGCGCTGCAGCCGGCGGATGCGTTCCACTTCGTCCAGCAGCACCGGCAGCGGGGGCAGGTTGAAATCGCGCTCGAGCAGGGTGGGGCGCACGCCGTGCAGGCGATAGGCCTCGGCGAGCAGGCTCCAGACATCGTCCTTCACCGGTGCGCCGTGGGTGTCGACCTTCAGGTCCTCGGCCTCGTCGTAATGGCCGGCGACGTGGTACGAGGCGATGCGCGCGGCCGGCATCCGCGCCAGGAAGGC
>CAZBDE010000130.1:0-7741 GCA_964490415.1 uncultured Pseudoxanthomonas sp.
TGAACGCGGTTGCGTCCGGGCGCCATCGGGTCGCCCCTGAAGGGAGCTCCTACAAAGGCAGGGTCAGCAGGTGGGCAAGCCGGGCCGGCTGCGGATCCGGACTCCAGGGCAACGACCCCAGGCACGGCACCGCCAGCCGCGTGGCCAGCAACGCCAGATTCTCCTCGCGGCAGGCCATCCCCGGATCGACCTCGCTGGCGATCCAGCCCAGCAGTTCGCAGCCGTCGGCGCCGATCGCCGCCGCGCTCAACCGCGCATGGTTGAGGCAGCCCAGTCGCATTCCCACCACCAGTACCACCGGCAGGCGCAACGCGCGCACCAGGTCGGCCTGGTCGAGGGTGGCCGACAGCGGCGCGGCCCAGCCACCGACACCTTCCACCACCACCACGTCGGCCTGCGCGCGCAGACGCGCGAACGCGTCCAGCAGCGGCGGCAGGGCGACGTCAACGCCGGCGGCGCGCGCGGCCAGTTCCGGCGCCAGCGGCTCGGGCAGGGCGAACGGATTGAGGTTCTCGTACGCCGGTACCGGATCGCTGGCCGCCCGCAGCGCCAGCGCGTCGGCGTTGCGCAGGCCCGCCGGCGTGAGGTCGCAGCCGCTGGCCACCGGCTTCATCCCGACCGCGCGCAGGCCGCGCCCGCGCAGTGCGTGCAGCAGCGCGGTGCTGGCCACGGTCTTGCCCGCGCCGGTGTCGGTGCCGGTGACATAGAGGCGGTCGAAGGCGGGAAGAGATCTCATCCGGCGATTCTGGCAGAGGCGGCGGCGGGTGCGCCGGCCCATGCAACGCCGGGTCGCGCCGGCCTGGAAGGCACAGCCCTGAACCGTGCCGGCGCGACGCGCTACCATGCGGCCATGTCCTTCACCGCCATTCCCCTGTCCGGCAGCAAGCCGGAGCAGTACGCGCAACTGCTGGCCCAGGCCCGCGGCCTGCTGCATGGCGAGCGCGACAGGATCGCCAACGCCGCCAACCTGTCGGCGCTGGTCTACCACGCCCTGCCGGCACTGAACTGGGCCGGGTTCTACTTCTACGACGGCACCGAACTGGTGGTCGGCCCGTTCCAGGGCCTGCCGGCCTGCGTGCGCATCCCGCTGGACAAGGGCGTGTGCGGCGCGGCCGCCTCGACCCGGCAGACCCAGCGCGTGGCCGACGTGCATGCCTTCCCCGGCCACATCGCCTGCGACTCGGCCTCGCGTTCGGAGCTGGTGGTGCCGCTGCTGCGCGACGGCGCACTGGTCGGCGTGTTCGACCTGGACAGCCCGGAACCGGACCGCTTCGACGCCGACGACCAGCGCGGCCTGGAAGCGATCGCCGCGGCCTTCGTCGAGGCGCTGGCATGAGCACCACCCAGCTGCGCAACATCGGCCCCAAGAGCGCGGCCTGGTTGCGCCAGGTGGGCCTGCGCAGCGCCGAGGAGCTGGTCGCGGCCGGTTCGGTGCAGGCTTTCCTCAAGGTCAAGCGCGCCGGCTTCAAGCCCAGCCTCAACCTGCTCTACGCGCTGGAAGGCGCGCTGCTGGACTGCCACTGGCACGACGTGCCCGAACAGCGCCGCCAGCAGCTGCTGGCCGAACTGGAAACGGCCAGCGCCGCATTGCCGCCGCCGCGCGGACGGCCGGTGGACGGGCCGGTGACCACGGCGTTCTATGGCAGCGACGGCGAAGTGCGCGCCGAGCCCGACGGCGAAGACCACGGAGCGGCCGCCGACGGCCGCGACCCGGACGAGGGCGGCAACCGCTTCACCTGATTGCCGCACCCCGGGCCACGCGCTGGCTTACAATCACGCCCCTGCAAGGTGACCCGGCCGGCATCCGCCATCCGGGTTGAAACGGGAAGCCGGTGCGTCCGCGAGGACAAGGCCGGCGCTGCCCCCGCAACGGTAAGCGACCGCAACGCCGCGACATCCGCCACTGTGCTCCGCACGGGAAGGCGTCGCCGCTGGAATCCGGCCTGTGCAAGGCACGGTTCCCGATCGCGAGCCCGGAGACCGGCCCTGCGGATCCCAGGTTGCGATGCGGAGGGCGTCGCGGCGTGCCGACGCCGCCGTGCGCCTGTCCGCTCGCTGCCTTCCTCCTTCGCGACTCCCCAACTGGCGCCGGGTGCGGCGCCACGCACGCATGGAGTTGCCCGATGACGTTCCGCCCGCTCACCGCCGCCGTCGCCCTGGCGCTGGCGCTGCCTTCCACCGCCTTCGCCGACGCCGCCACCGACCTGGACGAAGTGCTGGTCACCGCTACCCGCACCCAGGTCGCGCTGCGCGACAGCCTGTCCCCGGCGCAGGTGATCGGCCGCGCCGAGATCGAGCGCAGCCAGGCCACCTCGCTGCAGCAGCTGCTCGCGGGCCGCGCCGGCATCAACCTGACCAACACCGGCGGCCTGGGCAAGCAGACCTCGCTGTTCCTGCGCGGCGCCGGCTCCAATCAGCTGCTGGTGCTGATCGACGGCGTGCGTATCGGTTCGGCCACCGCCGGCCTGCCGGCGCTGCAGGACCTGCCGGTCGAGCAGATCGAGCGGATCGAGATCGTGCGCGGCCCGCATTCGAGCCTGTACGGCGCCGACGCGATCGGCGGCGTGATCCAGATCTTCACCCGCCGCGACCAGGGCGGCCTGCAGCCGCGGGCGATGGCCGGGATCGGCAGCAACAACCTGCGCGAAGCCAGCGCCGGGATCGGCCAGGGCGGCGAGCGCGGCTGGTTCGGCGCCGACTTCGCCTTCCTGCGCACCGACGGCATCAACGCCTGCGACGGCACCGCCGAGGGCTGGGGCGCGGGCTGCTTCGCCGACGAGCCCGACCGCGACGGCTACCGCAACCGCTCGGCCAGCCTGCGCGGCGGCGGCAAGCCGGGGGAGGCCTGGACCCTGGAAGGCAGCGCGCTGCGCGCAGAGGGCTACAACCACTACGACGGCAGCTGGGCCAACTATTCGGAGACGGTGCAGCAGGTGTTCTCAGGCAAGCTGCGCTTCGCGCCGTCCGCATCCGCCGCGCTGCAGGCCACGGTCGGCCGCAGCTACGACGACTCGGACGACTACGGCGCCACCGGCTTCGTCGGCGGGCTGGAGACCCGCCGCGACCAGGCCACGCTGCAGGGCGACTTCGTCCTGCGCGAAGGCCACCGGCTCACCGCCGGCCTGGACTGGCTGGACGACCACATCACCGGCACCACCGCCTACGACGTGGACAGCCGCGAGAACACCGGTGTGTTCGCCGAGTACCAGGGCCGCTTCGGGCCGCAGCAGCTGCAGGCCGGCCTGCGCAACGACGACAACGGGCAGTTCGGCAGCCACACCACCGGCAACCTGGGCTGGGGCTGGCATTTCGATGGCGGCGTGCTGCTGTCGGCGCGCTATTCGACCGGCTTCCGCGCGCCGAGCTTCAACGACCTGTACTACCCCTACTACGGCAATCCGGACCTGCGCCCGGAGGAATCGGAGAGCCTCAACGTCGGCGTGTCCGGCGGCGGCGAGGGCTGGCGCTGGACGGCGGACGTGTTCGAGAACCGGGTCGACGACCTGATCAGCTTCGATTCGGCGACCTTCCTGCCCGGCAACATCGACACCGCGCGCCTGCGCGGCGGCGAGCTGACCGTGGCCACCGCGATCGCCGGCTGGGACCTGTCGGCGCAGTACAGCCACGTCGATCCGCGCAACCGCTCCGAAGGCCCCAACCACGGCAAGCTGCTGCCGCGCCGCGCGCGCGATACCGGCCGCATCGACCTGGACCGGCGCTTCGACGCGTTCGCCTTGGGCGCCAGCGTCAACGCCGCCGCCGGCCGCTACGACGATGCCGCCAACAGCGTGCGCCTGGGCGGCTACGCCACCTTCGACCTGCGCTTCGAGTACGCGCTGCACGCCGACTGGACCGTGCAGGCGCGCGTGACCAACCTGTTCGACCGCGACTACGAGCTGGTGGACTGGTACAACCAGCCCGGCCGCGAGTTCGGGTTGAACCTGCGCTGGCAGCCGCAGGCGGACTGAAAGCCGCCGCGGCTTTTGTAGGAGCTCCCTTCAGGGGCGACCCGAGGTAGGCCGGACGCAGCTGCGTTCAACGCCACCGATCAGGGGGCTACGCGTTGAACGCGGCGCCTTCAATGGGATCGGGTCGCCCCTGAAGGGAGCTCCTACAAAAACAGTTCGCCCTGGGGGACGGGTTCTTCCGGCTCGCGGAAGCCGGACAGGCCTACGCCGACCAGGCGGTAGCGGGTGGACCCAGGCAGGGCCACGCGCTCGCGCAACGCCAGGGCGATGGCGGCCAGGTCCTCGGCCGACACCGGCGGCTGCGGCGCGGTATGGCTGCGGGTCAGGATCCGGAACTGCGCGGTCTTGAGCTTGAGCACCACGGTGCGGGCCACCCGTCCGGTCTTGCGCGAGGCCTCCCAGGTCTTTTCCGCCAGTCGCCGGATCGCCGGTTCCAGCGCCTCCAGCGGCAGGTCCTCGGCGAAGGTGTCCTCCGCCGAGACCGACTGCACCGGCTGGTCCGGCTCCACCGGGCGCTCGTCGATGCCGCGCGCGCGCCGGTGCAGGGCGGCGCCGAAGCTGCCGAACCGCTGCTGCAGCTCCTCCACCGGCAGCGCGCGCAGGTCGCCGACGGTGGCGACGCCCAGCGCTTCCAGCCGGGCCCGCATGACCTTGCCCACGCCCGGGATGCGGCCGACCGGCAACGGGGTCAGGAAGGCCTCGACCTGCCGCGGGCGCAACACGAACAGGCCGTCGGGCTTGTTCCAGTCCGAGGCGATCTTGGCCAGGAACTTGTTCGGCGCCACTCCGGCCGAGGCGGTGAGCGCGGTCTCCTCGCGGATCCGCGCGCGGATCGCCTCGGCCACGGCGGTGGCGCTGGGCAGGCCGGTCTTCGCCGCGGTGACGTCCAGGTAGGCCTCGTCCAGCGACAGCGGTTCGACCAGGTCGGTGTGCTCGAGCATGATCCGGCGCACCTGCCGCGAGACGGCCTTGTAGCGGACGAAATCCGGCGGCACGAACACCGCCTCCGGGCACAGGCGCTCGGCGCGCAGCGCCGGCATCGCCGAGCGCACGCCGAATTTCCGCGCCTCGTACGAGGCGGCGCACACCACCGACCGCGCGCCGCGCCAGGCGACCACGACCGGCCGGCCGCGCAGCGCGGGGTCGTCGCGCTGTTCCACCGAGGCGTAGAACGCGTCCATGTCGACGTGGATGATCTTGCGCTGCGCAGGCGCCGGCTGCCGTTCCATGCCCGGCTATTGTGCGCTCCGCCGCGCGGGCCGGGCGCCGTCCGGCCCGGAACACACGCCGGCGTATGTCTAAACATTTGATTGAAACGGTATTTCTCGGGCACGATTTGCTGCTTTATCCGCACCGGACCCCCCATGAACCGCGCCTCTTCGTTCACCCGCGAACAGCTGGAAGCCAGCGGCCGCGGTGAACTGTTCGACACCGGCGAAGCCCGCCTCCCCGCCGACCCGATGCTGATGTTCGACCGCATCGTGGAGATCAACGACAGCGGCGGCGCCCATGGCAAGGGCTTCATCCGCGCCGAACTCGACATCCACCCGGACCTGTGGTTCTTCAAGTGCCACTTCATCGGCGACCCGGTGATGCCCGGCTGCCTGGGACTGGACGCGATGTGGCAGCTGGTCGGCTTCTACCTGACCTGGCTGGGCGCGCCCGGACGCGGCCGCGCGCTGGGTTGCGGCGAGGTCAAGTTCACCGGCCAGGTGCTGCCCAAGGCCAAGCTGGTGACCTACGAGATCGACATCAGCCGGGTGATCAACCGCAAGCTTGTGATGGCCCAGGGCGACGCGCGCATGCTGGTCGACGGCCGCGAGATCTACGCCGCCAAGGACCTGCGCGTGGGCCTGTTCACCTCCACCGAGGATTTCTGAAATGGCACGCCGCATCGCCATCACCGGCATGGGCATCGCGTCCTGCCTGGGCAACGACCTGGACACCGTCTCCGCGGCGCTGCGCGCCAGCCGCCCCGGGATCCGCTTCCTGCCCGACCACGCCGAACGCGGCCTGCGCAGCCAGGTCGGCGGCGCGGTGGACCTGGACCTGGACGCGGCGATCGACCGCAAGCTCAAGCGCTTCATGAGCGACGCGGCGGCCTACAGCTACGTGTCGATGCGCGATGCGATCGCCGATGCCGGCCTGGACGAGGCGCAGGTGAGCGATCCGCACACCGGCCTGATCGCCGGCTCCGGCGGCGGTTCCAGCCGCTGGCAGGTGGAAACGGCCGACCTGCTGCGCGACCGCGGCGTGCGCAAGGTCGGCCCGTACATGGTGCCGCGCACGATGTGCTCGACCGTGTCGGCCAACCTGGCCACCGCGTTCAGGATCAAGGGACTGTCGTATTCGATCGGCGCGGCCTGCGCGACCTCGGCGCACTGCATCGGCGCGGCGGCCGACCTGATCCGCCACGGCGCCCAGGACATCGTCTTCGCCGGCGGCGGCGAAGACCTGGACTGGACCATGAGCGTGATGTTCGATGCGATGGGCGCGCTGTCGTCCTCGTTCAACGACCGGCCGGAAGTGGCCTCGCGCCCGTACGACGCCGGCCGCGACGGTTTCGTCATCGCCGGCGGCGGCGGCATGCTGGTGCTGGAAGACTGGGACCACGCGGTGGCGCGCGGCGCGCGCATCCATGCCGAACTGGTCGGCTACGGCGTGACCTCCGACGGCGCCGACATGGTCGCGCCCTCGGGCGAAGGCGCGGTGCGCTGCATGCGCATGGCCCTGGAAGGGCTGGACCATCGCAAGGTCGACTACCTCAACACCCACGGCACCTCGACCCCGCTGGGCGACGTGACCGAACTGCAGGCGGTGCGTGAGGTGTTCGGCGCCGATGTGCCGCCGATCTCCTCGACCAAGGCCCTGTCCGGCCACTCGCTGGGTGCGGCCAGCGTGCACGAGGCGATCTACTGCCTGCTGATGATGCGCGACGGCTTCATCGCCGGCTCGGCCAACATCGAGACCCTGGACGAGCGCGCCGAAGGCTTCCCGATCGTGCGCGAAAGCCGCGATGCGAAGCTGGACCTGGTCGCCTCCAACAGCTTCGGCTTCGGCGGCACCAACGGCACGCTGGTGTTCGCGCGGGCCTGAGGGCCCTTGTAGGAGCCCCCTTCAGGGGCGACCCGATCACGTCGGGAGGCGCCGCGTTCAACGCGCAGCCTCCGATCGGTCGCCTTTGAACGCGGCTGCGCTCCGGCGGCCTCGGGTCGCCCCTGAAGGGAGCTCCTACAGAAGGGGTCAGGTCCGTATCGCGGAACCGGCCTCACCGGCCATGCCGCTGTGGCGCAGCAGCGCGTCGATGCTCGGGGCGCGGCCGCGGAAGGCGGTGAAGTTCTCCAGGGCGCTGCGGCTGCCGCCGCGCGAGAGGATCTCGCGCAGGAAGCGCGCGCCGGTCTCGGCCAGTTGCCCGGGCGCCTCCTCGAACGCGGCGTAGGCGTCGGCGCTGAGCACCTCGGCCCACTTGTAGCTGTAGTAGCCGGCCGCGTAGCCGCCGGCAAAAATGTGGCTGAACTGGTGCGGAAAACGGTGCCAGGCCGGTGCGCGGTTCACCGCGACCTCGTCGCGCACGCGTTCCAGCAGCTGCAGCACGCTGTCCTGCTCCGGGTCGAAGCGGCTGTGCAGCTCCATGTCGAACAGCGCGAACTCGAGCTGGCGCGCGGTGAACATGCCGCTCTGGAAGTTCTTCGCCGCCAGCATCCTGTCGAACAACGCGCGCGGCAGCGGCTCGCTGCTGTCCACGTGCGCGGTCATCGCCTGCACCCGCTCCC
>CAZBDE010000131.1:0-7720 GCA_964490415.1 uncultured Pseudoxanthomonas sp.
CCGCAGTGCTGCAGCGACGCAACCGGTGCCTTTAGGCCTTCAGCTGCGCCCCCCTCGGGATGAGAGGGGCGCGCAGTTGGACGGCTACTGCAGCAGCGTGGCCTTCTTGCGGTTGTCGCCGGAGTCGCGGTCGATCAGCTTGTTGTAGGGGTCGATGCCGGCCTCGTAGGGCAGTTCGTCGACCACCAGCTCCAGGGTGGTGTCGGCCCCGGTGATGCGGTGCTTGCGCAGGTACAGCACTTTCTCGTCGGCCTCCTTGCCGCCCGGCGGCCGCGCGAACACGCCGATGTCCACCAGCACGTCGACCGGCTCCTCGGTCTCCTTGCCCTTGCCGTCGGTGGAGACTTTCTCGGCGTGCACCTGCAGCGTGACCGCGTACTTGCCGTCGTCGCGCTTGCGCGCCTCGGCGGTGGTCACCCGGTGGTTCCAGAACACGATCCGCTCGAACAGGTCGCCGATGAACGGATGATGCTCCGTGTCGGTCCGCGCGTAGAGCAGATCGAGGAAGTCGCGCGTGGTCGGGTAGGGCGGCCCCTGGAAGCCCCACTGCTGCACGAACTCGGCCAGGATCGAATTCAGCTTGTCCTCGCCGATGGCGTCGCGCAGCGCGTAGAACACCACCGAACCCTTGTTGTAGTGGATGTACTGCTGGTTCTCGTTGAGCGCCAGCGGCTGCTCCTCGACCCGCTCGGTGGCCCGGTTCATCAGGTAGCGGTCCAGCTCGTACTTGAGGAACCGGCGCATCTGCCGCGGCCCGTACTCCTCCTCCATCACCATCAGCGCCGAGTACTGCGCCAGCGACTCGGACAGCATGGTCGCGCCCTGCACGTTGGCGCCGATGACCTGGTGCGCCCACCACTGGTGCGCGGCCTCGTGCGCGGTGACGTAGAACACGTAGTCGATGTCTTCCCTGTCGCGAAGGTCGGCGATGAAGCCGATCGACTCCGAATACGGGATCGTCCCGGCGAAGGCCTGGGCGAACTGCTGGTAGCCCGGGAACTCCAGGATCCGGAACTGGCGGAACTGGTAGGGCGAGAAGTTGCGGCTGAAGTAGTCCAGCGACTTCCTGGTCGAGTCGATCATCCGCGGCACGTTCCAGGCGTGCGCGGGATGGTGGTAGACCTCGATGGCCACATCGTTCCAGCGGTCGCGCGCCACCTGCCAGTCCGCCGACAGCCAGGAGAAGAACGGCAGCAGCTGGGCCTCGGACCTGTAGTGGTAGTAGCGGCGCCCGTCCTTGGTCCACTCGCGCTGCAGGTAACCCGGCGCCAGCGCGATCTGCCCTTCGCTGGTGGAGACGGTGGTCTCGAAGTCGACCCAGTCGCCGGTGCTGGTCAGGTAGTTGGAACCGCGTGCGGCCAGGTCGTCGATCGGGTTCATCCGCGGCAGCTGCGGCAAGCCCTGCTTGCGCCGGTCGTTGCGGTCCTGGAGCTGGCGGCGCTCGTCGTAGCCGAACTGCGGCAGCGCGGCGTAGTTGTTGAAGAACGTGCCGTTGTAGACCACCGAGGTGCCGCCGCCGTTGAGCGGGAAGCCGTGCGGCTGGCTGGACAGCTCGAATTCGAAGTCCATCGCCGCGCCCGGCGCCAGCGGGGTGGCCAGCCGGTAGATGGTGTGGCCGTGGACCTCGTCGGCCTTGACCACGGTGTGCGCGCCGAACTCCAGCCGCCGCACTTCCACGTCCGGGTTGATGGCCACGTGCAGCTCCGGGATCGGCGCGCCGGTGCGGTTCTCCAGCCGGTAACTGCCACGGATGTCGACGCTGCGGCGTTCCGGGAAGATGTCCACGTCGGCGCGGATCGAGGCGATGCGCGGCTGCGGCAGGTCCTTGTACTGGCGGTAGTCCTTTTCGTACTGCGCCGCGCGTTCCTTGGCCAGGTCGCCGGGCACGTACTCGTTGAGCACGTTGGTGTTGTAGAAGATCCAGCCGCCGAGCCCGGCGAACGCCAGCAGCGACACCGACAGCGTGGCCAGCACCGGGCCGCGCAGCCGCGCGCGCGCCTGGCGCAGGCGGTCGCGCAGGGCCAGCGAGGTGCCGCGCGGCCAGAACAGCAGCGCCACCGCCAGCAGGGCCGCTGCGAACGCGGCCCAGTAGGCGCGCAGCAGCAGGTGCGGGCCGATGAAGTGGCCGTAGTGGTTCATGTCCGAATACGGGGTCGGCGTGGCCGAGCCGTAGAGGTACAGCAGGTGGTCCAGGTCGAGCATGCCCATGGTCGCGCGTGCGACCAGGTACACGATCATCAGCAGGTAGCCGATGAATTTGTTGCCGCTCACCGCCTGCAGGAACACCGCCAGCGCCGCCATCAGCACGAACGGGATCACCGACAGGACGATGCCCTTGAGGTAGAGCAGCGGCTCGATGCCGGTGTAGCCGTTGGCCAGCTGCCAGCCGCCGGTGAACAGCGCGCCGGCCAGCAGCAGCGCGACCGCCAGCCCGGCCAGCGCGGTCATCTTGGACGCCAGCGGGATCCAGTCGGGCAGGGCGTAGGCGTCGGTCGCCTCGGCCACGCGCAGGCTGCGTTCGCGCCAGACCAGCTCGCCGGCATAGAAGGTGACGACGATGACCAGGAACAGGGTCATGCCGCCGTCGATGGCCGACAGCATGCGCCGGGTGACCGGGTACAGCTCGGTGCCGTACATGCTCGAGCCGAACTTGAGCACGCTGAAGACCATCAGCAGGCCCAGCACCAGCATCACCAGGAACGGCGCGCCGGTCAGCGCGCCGCGCAGGTCGAACGCGGCCAGCTTGCGGTACTGGGTCCAGCGCGCCGCCGCGTCCTGGCGCAGGGTCGCCGCCGGCAGGGCGAGCGTGGCGGCGGTGACGGCCACGCCGGTCAGCGGCGTGGCTTCCTCCGGCGCGTTTGCGGCCTTGCGCCGGCGCCGCAGGACGATGCCCTCGCGGTCGGCACGGAACAGGCGGAAGGCGGCCAGCAGCATCGCCACGGCCACGCCCAGCCACAGCGCGCGGTTGCCCAGCAGCAGCCCGGTCAGCGCCGGCAGCTGATGGTTGTACTGCTCGCTGGACCAGTAGCGGATGTGTTCGCCGACGGCCGCGGTGCCGGACGGGTCGAGCAGGGCGCCGATCCAGCGCGAGTCCAGGTCCTGGGTCAGGAAGCCGGACGCGGTCCACAGCACGAAGAAGGCGATCACGCCGATGTAGCTGTAGAGCATCGAGCGGGTCAGCGTGGCCAGCAGGAACAGCAGCGCCGACAGGAACAGCAGGTTGGGGATGACCAGCACGCCGAACGCCCAGGCGTAGGCCGTCCATGGCGTCGGCCCGAGCCGGGCCTGGTCCAGCCACGGCATCAGGCTGCCGATCCACAGTCCCAGCGCGGTGGCCAGCATGATCGCCAGGCTGGCGAAGAAACCGCCGCCGAAGCGCCCGAGCAGGTAGTCGCGCCTGCGCATCGGCGTGGCGAAGAACAGCTCGGCGGTGCGCTGCTCGAAGTCGCGCAGCGCGATCCCGGCGACGAAGATCGTGGTCAGCAGCACCGCCAGCACGCTGAAGCTGCCGAGCAGGGCGATCACCACCGCCGGCGCGTTGCGCATGATGTTGCCGACGCCGCCGCCGAAGCTGACGTTGTCCGAGGCCATGCTGCCGAAGCCCAGCAGGGCGAACACCAGCATGACGATCCAGAACACGCCGTTGCGCAGCAGCAGGCGGCGTTCGAAGGACAGGAGATGGCGCAGCATGGTCAGGCCGCCTGCGCCGGCGCGGCGGCCAGCGCGACCTTGCGCAGTTCGCCGAAGTACACGTCCTCCAGGTTGGCCGGTACCGCGGCGAAACCCTCGCCCGGGTCCGCGTCGGCCAGCACGTGCACCACCGGCTGGCCGGCGACCAGGCGAGAGGACAGCACCGCGTGCTGCTGGATCACCTCGGGCAGTTCGGCCTTGTCCACCCGCTTGCGCCAGATCCGCCCGTCCAGCGAACGGATCGCCTCGCGCGGCTCGCCTGCCAGCCGCACCTGGCCGGCGGCGATGATCGCCATCCGCGGGCACAGGTCGGTCACGTCCTCGACGATGTGGGTGGACAGGATCACCACCGTGTTCTCGCCGATCTCGGCCAGCAGGTTGAGGAAGCGGTTGCGTTCCTCCGGGTCCAGGCCGGCGGTGGGCTCGTCGACGATGATCAAGGAAGGCTGCCCGATCAGCGCCTGGGCGATGCCGAAGCGCTGGCGCATGCCGCCGGAGAAGGTGCCCAGCTTGCGCTTGCGCACGTTCCACAGGTTGACCTGCCGCAGCAGCGCCTCCACCAGCTCCTTGCGTTCCTTGCGCAGGGTCACGCCCTTGAGCACGGCGAAGTGGTCGAGCATGGCCTCGGCCGAGACCTTCGGGTACACGCCGAATTCCTGCGGCAGGTAGCCCAGCCGCCGCCGCGCCCCGGTCTTGTCCTTCAGCACGTCCAGCCCGTCGAGGTGGACGCTGCCGCTGTCGGCCTCCTGCAGGGTGGCGATGGTCCGCATCAGGGTGGACTTGCCGGCGCCGTTGGGGCCGAGCAGGCCGAACATCCCGCGCGGGATGTCCAGGGTCACGTCCTTCAGGGCCTGCACGCCGTTGGCGTAGGTCTTGGACAGCGAGCGGATCTCGAGCATGCGCCACATCCTCCGTTGATGCCGGTTGCGATCGTGCGGGTCCGGTGGCTGCCTGGCCATCGGCTGGAAGTCATGCGGAGGGTAGGTGCGGGCCTACCCCGGGCCATCAGGGGGGCGGTACCCGGAACAGCCGCGCGATGGCCAGCGCCAGCGGGTAGGGCGCCGGGTCGTCGCGGTTGCTCAGCACCACCACGGTCAGCCGCTCGCCCGGCCAGCGCACGATCACGTTGCGGAAGCCGATGCTCTCGCCGCTGTGCCATACGCGCTCGCCGTCGAGGCGCCAGCCGAAGCCGTAATGGGCCACGTCGGCTTCGTCCGTGGCCGTGGCCGGCGCGAACATCAGCGCGCGCGAGCCGTCCGACAGCAGGCGCGCGTCGTACAGCGCCGCGTCCCACTTCGCCAGGTCGTCGATCGAGGAATAGATGCCGCCGTCGCCCAGCACCGCGCTGGTCTGGCTCTGGTCGGTGCGCTGCCAGCGGCCGTCGATCCGGCTGTAGCCGTATGCGCGATGGGCCACCGTGTCCACGCCGTCCTGGTGGGCGACGGTGTCGCGCATGCCCAGCGGCGCGAAGATCCGCTCGCTCAGGAATGCGGCGAAGTCCACGCCCGAGACCTCGCCCACCACCCGCGCCAGCAGCGCGTAGCCGCTGTTGCTGTAGCGGTAGGCGCTGCCCGGCGGGAAACAGGTGCGGTCCTGGCCTTCGAGGATCCGCAGCACGTCGATGTCGTGCAGCTGTCCCTCGAAACCCTGCGGAACGTGGTCTTCGTAGTCCACCAGCCCGGAGGTGTGCGAGAGCAGCTGGCGCAGGGTCACCGCATCGGCCGCGGCGGGCAGCGACGGCAGCCAGCGCTTCACCGGATCGTCCAGCGACAGCCTGCCGTCCTCGGCCAGCAGAAGGATCGCCGCGGCGGTGAACTGCTTGGTCACCGAGGCCAGCCGGTAATTGGTTCCGGGCCCGGCCGGCGTGCCGGCTTCCAGGTCGGCCAGGCCGTAGCCGCGGCGGACCAGCGGTTGCCCATCGCGCAGCACCAGCACCGAGGCGCCCGGCACGCGGCCGTCGTAGTCGCGCATCAGCGCGTCGACCGCCGCCGCCGGGTCCGGCGGCGCGGCGGCGGAAAGGGCCAGGGCCAGCAATGGAAACAGTGCGGTCAAGCGGCTCCCTCCGCGCGGTGCGCGTCGTCGTCGGCGAACGGGGAGATTAACCCGCCTGGCCCCGCCTTGCCGCGATCCAGGCGTCGATCTTGGCCTCCAGCACGTCCAGCGGCACCGAACCGTCGCGGAGCACCTCGGCGTGGAACGCGCGCACGTCGAAGGCCTCGCCGAGCGCGGCCTCGGCCTTGCGCCGCAGCGCCATGATCTGCAGTTCTCCGATCTTGTAGGCCAGCGCCTGGCCGGGGATGGCCATGTAGCGCTCGGTCTCCGACACCGCATCGGTGCGGCTGGTGGCCGAGTTCTCCAGCATGTAGGCGATCACCTGCTCGCGGGTCCAGCCCTTGCTGTGCAGGCCCGTATCCACCACCAGCCGGATGGCGCGCCACAGCTCGTTCTGCAGGTAGCCGAAGTAGGAGTAGGGGTCTTCGTACAGGCCCAGGTCGCGGCCCAGCGACTCGGCGTACAGGCCCCAGCCCTCGGTGAAGGCGGTCTCGCCGCCGAAGCGGCGGAACGCCGGCAGTCCGGTCAGTTCCTGCTGCAGTGCCAGCTGGAAGTGGTGGCCGGGGATGGCCTCGTGCAGGAACAGGTCCTCAGCGTCCCAGGTCTTGCGCGTGGGCAGGTCGTAGGTGTTGACGTAGAACACGCCCGGGCGGCTGCCGTCCTCGCTCGGTCGCATGTACGAGCCGCCGGCGGCGGACTGGGCGCGATAGGGTTCGACCACGCGGATCTCGAAGCCGGCCTGCGGCAGCAGCGAGAACTGTTCCGGCACCCTCGCCATCACTTTCGGCTCCAGGCCGCGGTAGAAGGCCAGCAGCGCGTCCTCGTCGGCGAACTCGAAGCGCTTGTCCTGCTGCATGTAGCGGAAGAACTTCTGCATGCTGCCACGGAACCTCACCTGCTTCATCACCTGGCGGATCTGCGCGTGGAGCCGCGCCACCTCGTCCAGGCCGATCTGGTGGATCTGTTCCGGGGTCAGCCCGGTGGTGGTGCTCTGCCGCGCGTTGTGGGCGTACCAGGCCGCGCCATCGGGCAGCGCACCCATGCCGGCGCTGCGGCGGGTGGCGGGCAGGTACTGCGTGGCGATGAACTCGCGCAGCGTGCGGTAGGCCGGCAGCAGCTGTTCCTCGATCGTCTTGCGGTAGGCGGCGGTGAGCCGCTCGCGCTCGGCCGCGGGGAAATCGGCCGGCATGTTGCGGATCGGGCTCCAGAACAGGGTCTCTTCCGCGGTGGGCTTGATCAGCGCGTCCAGCTGCGGAAGCACCTTCTCCATCAGCGGCCGCGGCTGGACCACGCCGGCGGCCACGCCCTGCTCCATGTTGGCCACGGCCTGGCGGAACAGCGCCGGCACCTGCGCGGCGCGCTTGAGCCAGTTGTCGTAGTCGCGCACGGTCTTGAACGGTTGCGCGCTGGCGCCGGAGCCGAGCATCGCCACCAGCGTGGCCGGGCTGTTGAACTGGTTGATCGGCTGCATCCAGCCGGGGAAGCGCTCGCCCTCCAGCGCGTCGCGCGCATTGCGCACGAAGATCCGGTAGCTGAGCAGGTCCTGGCCCTCCAGGCCTTCTTCGCCGACCGCCTCCACCTTGGCCAGCCATTCGGCGGTGAAGTCGCGGCTGCGCTGGCGGAAATCGGCCGAGAGGTGGTTCGGCAGCTGGTCGTTCCAGCGCGGATCGCCCTGGAAGGTGGCCTGCAGCGGGTTGAGCCGCAGCGAGGCATCCCAGTATTCGTCGTACAGCCGCTGCAGTTTCTGCGCCTTGCTCTCGGCCTTGGCCGCGGGCTTCGCCGCCGGCTTCGCCTTGGCCGCCGCCGCCGCCGCGGGCCGCTGCGCCTTCTTCTTCGCCGCTTCGGCATGGATCGGCGGCAGCAGCAGGGCGAGGGCGACGGACAGGGCCAGCCAGTTCAGGCAGGGCAGGGACATCGGCGACTCCGGAACGCGTGAAGTCCCGGAGAGTGACGCATCCGGCCGGCACAGGCCAGCGAC
>CAZBDE010000132.1:0-7701 GCA_964490415.1 uncultured Pseudoxanthomonas sp.
CGCCATCGCCTTCCACCGGCGCCATCAGCGCATCGCGCAGGAACGCCAGGTCGCGATAGACCGTCGCCCGCGAACAGCCCAGTTCGTCCTGCAGCCGCGGCACCGTGACCGGGTAGCGCGCGCCCTTGAGGATGCGGTGCAGCGCGTTGATGCGTTCGTAGCGGTCCATGCGTGGATTATTGCCCGATTGCGCGCGGGCCGGCGACCGGCGTTGCCGAAACGCCGACCGGCGCCCGGACCCGGCCCGTGCGGTGGTGGCAGAATCGACCCGCAGGGGGTCGTGGCCGGCACCGCCGGCCCTCCGGGGAGCACTCATGGAAAGCAGCCTTCGCGGCGGACCGGGTCCGGCCGTATCCGGGAGCAGGCGATGACGCCGCTGCAGGTACGCCTGCGCCCGTGGCTGGCGGCGCTGTGCGACGCCGGCTGCGGCCTGGTGCTGTGGGTGGCGCTCAGCAGTGCCCTGCTGCCGGGCGGTGCCGACACGATGCGCAAGCTGGTGGACCTGCAGGTCTGGGGCCTGGGCCTGGGCGTGCTGCTGGCCGCCGGCGGGCTCGGCCTGCTCTGGCCGCGGCCGGCTACGTCCGGTCGCTGGTGGATCCGCAGCGTCGTGGCCCTGGCGCTGGTGATCGCCAGCAGCCTGGTGCTGGCCGGGCTGCAGTTGCGTGCGGATGCGGATCCGGCCTTGCGGGTGCTGCTGGCCGTGCTGGCCAGCGGCGGCGCACTGGCCACCATCGCCGGCCTGTCGCTGCTGGAGACCGGCCAGGCCGGGCTGCAGCTGCCGATCCGCCTGGCCCTGGCCCTGCTGTGCGGGGCGACGCTGCTGTTCGCGCTGATCGCGTTGCGCTGGCCGGGGCCGATCATGGCCGCC
The DNA here is from genome assembly GCA_964490415.1 of uncultured Pseudoxanthomonas sp. Classification (GTDB taxonomy): domain Bacteria; phylum Pseudomonadota; class Gammaproteobacteria; order Xanthomonadales; family Xanthomonadaceae; genus Pseudoxanthomonas. The sequence continues at coordinate 869 of CAZBDE010000132.1, forward strand.
GGGCCGGTGCCGTCGCTGCTGCTGCTGGTGCTGGTCGCCGCCGCGTTGCTGGTGGCGGGCTGGCAGTCCCGGGGCGGACTGGGTGCTGTGGGGTGGCCGCCCGGACGCTGGCTGGTGCTGGGCCTGCTGGCCGGCCTGCCGCTGCTGCTCGCCGCCCTGCTCTACCTGCAGCCGGGCTGGGCCCGCACGCTGTGGTTGCTGGTCGCGCTGTCGGTGCTGGCCGGCACCGTTGTCGAGCGCCGGCAGGCGCGCTGACCCACACGCACCGGCCGGCTACGCCGCTTTCAGCCGAGGAAACGTCCCGCACCGCGCGCCAGCAGCTCGGCCGCGATGGACCTGCCCAGCGCCTGCGGCTGCGTCGCAGGGCCCTCGCCGGCCGCGTGCACGCCACTTCCATCGGTGGCCGAACCGACCCAGGCGCGCAGGTGCAGGCGTTCGCCCGCCAGTTCCGCATAGGCGGCCACGGGGACGTGGCAGCTGCCGTGCAGGGCGAGGTTGAGCGCGCGCTCGGCTTCGATCCGGATGCGGGTGGGCCCATCCTCCAGCACGGACACCAGCGCCGCGGTGCGCGCGTCGCCGGCCCGCGTCTCCACCGCCACCACCGCCTGCGCCGGCGCCGGCAGCCAGTCCGGCGGCGCCAGCCGGGCGCGGATGCGCGCCTCCAGCCCGAGCCGCTGCAGGCCGGCGCAGGCCAGCACGATGGCGTCGTAGTCGCCGGCGTCGAGCTTGGCCAGGCGCGTGTTGACGTTGCCGCGCAGGTCGCGCAACTGCAGGTCCGGGCGGCGCGCGCGCAGCTGCGCCTGGCGGCGCAGCGAGGAGGTGCCGACCACCGCGCCCTGCGGCAGCGCCCCGATGCCGTCGAAGGCGTTGCTGACGAAAGCGTCGGCCGGATCGGCGCGTTCCAGCACCGCCGGCAGTTCGAAGCCCGGTTCCAGTTCCATCGGCACGTCCTTGAGCGAATGCACCGCGCAATCGGCCTCGCCGCGCTGCATCGCCAGTTCGAGCTCCTTGAGGAACAGGCCCTTGCCGCCGATCGCCGCCAGCGAGCGGTCCAGCTGCTCGTCGCCGCGGGTGCTCATCGGCACCAGCACGACCTCCAGGCCGGGATGCGCCAGGCGCAGGCGCGCGGCGACGTGTTCGCTCTGCCACAGGGCGAGCGGGCTCTTGCGGGTGGCGATGCGCACGGTATCCATGCGCGCATTATCCGGGATCGGGGGCCGGCTCTTGTAGGAGCCCCTTCAGGGGCGACCGGGCGTCGGTATCACGAGGGCGTCGCCTGTGCCGACGGCGCCGGGTCGCGGCCATGCCCGCCCCTACAGGTGCCGCAGCGTCTGCCGCAGGGACGGCACGCAGCGCCGGCTGACTTCCAGCGGCAGCCCGCCGCCACGCAGCACCGCCTGCACGTGGCCGTCGGCGCCGCGGCGCAGCTCGACCAGTTCCTGGCGCGCGACCAGGCAGTTGCGGTGGATGCGGACGAAGCGGTCGGCGAACTCGTCCTCCAGCGACTTGAGCGATTCCTCGATCAGGTCCTCGCCGCGCGCGTGGTGCACGACCACGTACTTCTCCTCGGCCTGCAGGTAGCGCACCTCGTCGATCGGGACCAGGCGCAGGCTGCCGCGCAGGCGCGCGCACAGGTGGGTGCGCTTGCCGTTGCCCGCGGCGGGGCGGCCGGCCAGGAAGGTGCGCAGGCGTTCGAGCGCCACCGACAGCCGCTCGGGACGCACCGGCTTGACCAGGTAGTCGATCGCCGCGGCCTCGAACGCGGAGAGCGCGTGCGCGTCGTACGCGGTGCAGAACACCACCGCGGTCGGCGGGCTGGCCGCGGCCAGCAGCCGCGCGGTTTCCAGGCCATCGATCCCGGGCATGGCGATGTCCAGCAGCACCGCGTGCGGGCGATGCGCCACGCAGGCATCGAGCACCTGCTGGCCGTCGCCGGCCTCGGCCACCACCTCCACGCCCGATTCTTCGGCGAGCAGCATCCGCAGGCGCTCACGCGCCAGCGGCTCGTCGTCGGCGATCACCAGCTTCAGGCTCATTCGCTCAGGGGCAGGGAGATCTCGCAGGCATAGTAGCCGTCGCTCCAGCCGGACGTCACCCGCGCCCGCGGGCCGAAGCGCCAGGCCAGGCGATGGGCGATGCTGCGCTGCGCGTGGCCGGCGCCGCGGTGCAGCGCCGCCAGCGACGGATCCTGCGGCGAAGGCGCCGGGTTGCGCACGCGCAGGTGCAGCACGTGCGCTTCGACCCACAGCGCGATCGACACCGTGCCGCCGTCGGGCAGCCGCGACACGCCGTGCAGCACCGCGTTCTCCACCAGCGGCTGCAGGGTCAGCCGCGGCAGCGCCAGGGTCCACGGCAGCGGCTCGCGCCGCTCCCATTCGACCCGCAGCCGTTCGCCCAGGCGCAGGCTCTCGATCGACAGGTACTGGGTGGCCAGCTCGCATTCGGCGACCAGGGTCGAATCGCCCTCGCCCGCACCCAGCGCGGCGCGGAACAGGTCCGACAGGTCCAGCACCGCGCGCTCGGCCAGCATCGGGTCGCGGCGCAGCAGGCTGGCGATCAGGTTCATGCTGTTGAACAGGAAGTGCGGCCGGATCCGCGCCTGCAGCGCATCGGCCTCGGCCCGCGCGTTGGCTTCGACCTGAGCGGCCCAGCGGTCGCCGACGTAGAAATGGCGCAGCGCCAGCGCCACGATCAGCGCGGTGACCGCCGCGCTGCCGGCGGCGAAGCGCCAGAAGCCCACGCCCAGCGGCTCGGCGCCCAGGGTGCTGTACAGCGCGTGGATCACGCCGGCGCCGATGAACGCGATCACCGCCGCCAGCGCCACCGCCGCCAGCGCGCCCAGCCGCTGCGGCAGCCGCGAGAGCGGCGCGCGCAGCTTGCACAGCAGCACCGCCACCGCCAGCGACAGCCACAGCGCCAGGCCGCTGGCGGAAAGGAAACGCGCCAGCGTCCAGGTGCGCGCGTCGTCGGGCGCCAGTACCAGCACGACCACGACCAGCTCGGCCAGGCCCAGCAGCACCGCCAGCCGCGGCAACCGGCACAGGTCCGGCAGCCAGGGCGATTCGCGGCGCGGGTCGCGCATCACTCAGTCCGCCAGCCGCCGGTCCAGCCAGTCGCCCAGGTCGGAGATCTCCTGCGCGCAGACCTGGTGCTGCATCGGGTAGCGGTGCCAGGCGACCTCGAAGCCGACCCGCTCCAGCATCTGCGCGCTGGCCAGGCCGTACTGCACCGGGATCACCGGGTCGCTGTCGCCATGGGCGAAGAACACCGGCTGCGCCACGGCATTGGGGTCGCGGGCGGAGGCGGCGGCCGCGCCGCCGGGCAGGTAGGTGGACAGGGCGATGAGCCCGGCCAGCGGTTCGCGCCGGCGCAGGCCGGTGGCCAGGGCGATCGCGCCGCCCTGCGAGAAGCCGGCCAGCAACAGCCGCGACGGCGGCGTGCCACGCTCGGCCTCGCGCGCGACCAGCGCCTCGACCTGCCCGATCGATTCTTCCACCCCGGCCGCCTCGGCGCGGGTGGCGAAATCCATGCCGGCGATGTCGTACCAGGCGCGCATGCGCATGCCGTTGTTGATCGTCACCGGCCGCACCGGCGCATGCGGGAACACGAAGCGCAGCGCCGGCCAGTGCGCGCGTACCAGCTCGGGCACGATCGGGGCGAAATCGTTGCCGTCGGCGCCCAGGCCGTGCAGCCACAGCACCGTCCATGCCGGCGCCGTGCCGGTTTCCTGCTCGACGCATTCCAGCAGCATCGCGTTGTCGCCTCGTTCCCGGGAACCGGTCCGCATTATGCCCGCGGCGCGGCGGCGGCCGCGCGCAGTTCGGCGACGCGGCGCAGCACCGGCGGCGGCTCCAGTTCTTCGGGGATGCACAGCAGGCGGCGCCGGCGCAGCCACAACCCAGGCGTGCGCGCCGAGCTCAGCCACACGGTCGGGATCGCCAGGACCATGCCCACCACCACCGGCGCCATCCACAGCGCCAGCCCCGGCGACACCGCCCAGGCCAGCGCACCCATGAACGCGCCGAACAGGCTCAGCCCGGCATAGCCCTGCACCAGGCTGGAGAACGGCACGCTGCCGTCGTCGCGGCGCTGCGCCTCCCAGCCCGAATCGCGCCCGGCCAGCACTTCGGCCACGCCACGCGACTGCCGGTACATCACGATCGGCGCCATCAGCGCGGCCAGCACGCTCTCGATCAGCACGCCGACGAAGGCGCGCCCGGCGCCGCCGGCACCACGCCGCGCATCGGCATCGGCGACGGTGGCGATGTAGCCGAACACCTTCGGCGCGAACAGCACGCCCATGGTCGCGGCGAACAGCCAGGCCACGCGCGCGGCATCGCGCGCGGCCCAGTAGCGCAGCGGCGAGAACCCCGGCAGGCGGAAGCCGTCCCAGACCAGGTCGGAGTGGTACAGCGGGACCGCAAGGCCGACCAGCATCAGCATCGCCCACATCGGCGCGGTGAAGTAATGACCGATCCCGACCAGCATGTGGGTGCGGCTGATCCAGTGCAGCCCGGCGCTGCCGACCACCTTGCCGTGCTGCAGGTTGCCCTGGCACCAGCGGCGGTCGCGGACCAGCAGGTCGGTGAGCGAGGGCGGGCCCTCCTCGTAGCTGCCATCGAGTTCCGGCACCAGGTGGATCGCCCAGCCACCGCGGCGCATCAGCGCCGCCTCGACGAAGTCGTGGCTGAGGATGTGGCCGCCGAACGGCTCGCGCCCGGGCAACTCGGGCAGGCCCGCGTGCGCGGCGAAGGCGCGGGTGCGCAGCATCGCGTTGTGGCCCCAGTAGTTGCCCTCCGCGCCATGCCACCAGGTAACGCCACGCGCGATCACCGCGCCGTATACATGGCCGCCGAACTGCTGCATCCGCGCGAACAGGGTCTGCCCGTTCACCACCCGCGGCAGGGTCTGGACCAGGCCCACGCCCGGGTTGCGTTCCACCGCCGAGGCCAGCCGCACCAGGGTGGTGCCGCTCATCACGCTGTCGGCATCCAGGATCAGCATCTGCGGATAGGCCGCGCCCCAGCGCTGCACCCACTCGGCGATGTTGCCGGCCTTGCGCCCGCGGTTGTCGCTGCGGCGGCGGTAGAACAGGCGGCCATGGGCGCCGGTGCGCGCGAGCAGGGCGGCGAACTCCTCCGCCTCGGCCGCGGCGATCTCTTCGTGGCGGCTGTCGCTGAGCACGAAGAAGTCGAAGGCCTCGAGCTGGCCGGTGGCGGCCACCGATTCGTACACCGCCTGCAGCCCGGCCATGATCCGCGCCGGGTCTTCGTGGTAGGTCGGCATCAGCAGCGCGGTGCGCGCGCCCAGCACCGGCAGCGGGCCATGCGGATCGATCCCCAGGCGCCTGCCGCTGCCGCCCAGCAGGGCGACGAAACCGACCGCCGCGCTCACCGACGACAGCGCGATCCAGGCGAACAACATCACGAACAGCAGCAGCAACACCAGGTCGAGCACGCTCAGCCCGCCGACCCGCAGTACCTGGGTCATGCCCAGCGCCGCGGCCGCGGTCAGGCTGGCGGTGGTGCCCACCACCAGCAGCCGACGCCAGCCCATGCCGCGCGGCGAGGTCGCCGGACGCTGCGGCGCCAGGCGTCCTTCTCGCAGCGACTGGCCCGGCATCGACAGCGGCGATTCGCCGGCCGGCAGCCAGGCCGATGCGGCGGCGGGTGCGGAAGCGCCCGCTGACGTGCCACTCACGGGCGTGCCGGGCACGGACGTGCTCCACGCGGATGCGTCCTGCGCCAGCCGGCGGAACGATCGGATGCTGGGACCACGAGGCCTCTCCGGAGCGCGACGGCCGTGCCCCATGGCACCGGCGCCGGTCGCATCGCGCTATTGTGCGGTGCATCACCGCCCGTTCCGCAAGAGGCCAGGCGCGGCATTCAGGCCCGCTTCCATCGCCGACGGCATCGGTAACCGCTTACACGCGCCTCCCGTGTGCACGCACAGGAGCGCGCCGGAGCCGGAGGCTCAGTCCTCTTCCTGCGGTACCACCACCCCGTCGGGATCCACCGCCAGGCGCCCGGCCATGAGCACGGCCTGGGTGCGGTTGTTGACCCCCAGCTTGCGCAGCACCGCGGTGACGTGGGCCTTGATCGTGGCCTCGGACACCTTCAGGTCCCAGGCGATCTGCTTGTTGAGCCGGCCTTCGCCGAGCATCTGCAGCACCCGGAACTGCTGCGGGGTCAGATCGCGCAGGCGCTGCGCCACGGCGTGCTCGTCGCGGTCCATCGCCGGCGCGGCGGCGGCCTCGGCCGGCGCCCAGCGCTCGCCCTCGAGCACCTGCCCGACCGCGGTGCCGATGGTCTCCGAATCGGCCGACTTGGGGATGAAGCCCAGCGCGCCGTGGTCCAGCGCGCGGCGCATCACGCTCGGCTCCTCGCGCGCGGACACCACCACCACCGGCAGCTCCGGGTGCAGCGCGCGCAGGTGCACCAGCGCGCTGAAGCCGTGCGCGCCGGGCATGTTGAGGTCCATCAGCAGCAGGTCCGCGTCCGGGTTCGCCTCGACCAGCCCGTACAGCGCGTCGACGCTGTCGGCCTCGTGCAGGGTCGCGCCCGGCAGGATCCGCTGCACCGCGCCGCGCAGGGCCTCGCGGAACAGCGGATGGTCGTCGGCGATCAGGATCGTGGACATGTCGTACCCGGCTTCAAGAGGTCAGCGCACCTTGCGCTCGTTGACCAGCGACTCCACCACCGACGGGTCGGCCAGGGTCGAGGTGTCGCCCAGCTGGTCCGGCGCATTCTCGGCGATCTTGCGCAGGATCCGGCGCATGATCTTGCCCGAGCGGGTCTTGGGCAGGCCCGGCGCCCACTGCAGGTGGTCGGGCG
>CAZBDE010000133.1:0-7278 GCA_964490415.1 uncultured Pseudoxanthomonas sp.
GGTAGCACAGCGACTTGCCGCCGCCGGTGGGCATCAGCACCAGCGCGTCGCCGCCGGCGGAGACGTGCTCGACGATGGCCTGCTGCGGGCCGCGGAAGGCGTCGTAACCGAAGGTGCGGCGCAGCACCTCGAGCGCATCCTGGCCGGGGCCGGCGTCGGCGATGCGCGTTCTGGCGGCGGTGGAGGTTCCTTGCATGCGCGCAAGGATACCGGCGCGGCCCCGCCACCGCGCTGAATCCCCCGCACGCCCCAAGGTGGGAATCCCCCGCAACCCCTTGTAGGAGCTCCCTTCAGGGGCGACCCGAGTGCGCTGGGGCACAGCCGCGTTCAACGCGACCCATCCGGAGGTTCCGCGTTGACCGCGGTGTATTCCAGCCGCCTCGGGTCGCCCCTGAAGGGAGCTCCTACAAGGGCGGCACGGGGGCGGTGGGGTCAGGGCTTGCGCTGGAAGGAGAACAGGGCCTTCAGCGGATGCCGGCGCCGTTCGATCGTCGCCCGCAGCAGTTGCGCGCCCAGCGCCGAATAGGTGATGCCGTTGCCGCCGTAGGCCATCGCGAACAGCACCCGTGGGCCGTGCTGCGCGTGCGCGCCGAACCAGGGCAGGCCGTCCTCGGTCTCGGCGAAGGTGCCGCCCCAGGCGAAGGCGGGCCGCAGCGGCAGGTGCGGGAACAGCTTGCGCGCGCGCTTCACCAGGGTGGCGGCCTTGCCCATCACCCGCGCATCGCGCCTGGCCGGGATGTCGACCGCATCGTCCTCGCCGCCGAGCAGCAGGCGCCGGTCCGGCGTGGTGCGCAGGTACAGGTAGGGTCGCGCGCTTTCCCAGACCAGGCTGTCGAGCAGGCCGCCCAGCAGTTCGGCCGGCAGCGGGTCGCTGACCAGCGCGTAGCTGCTGCGGTTGCGCGCCACGCGCGGGCGCAGCCAGCGCTGGCTCTCGTAGCCGCAGGCCAGCACCACGTGCCCGGCACGGACCTGGAAACCGGAAGCGGTGCGCAGCACGGCGCGGCGCGAAGTCGCCTGCAGGTCGACCACCGTTTCATGGTCATGCACCGCGGCGCCGTTGCGGTGCAGCCGGCGCAGCAGTTTCTGCGCCATCCGGTAGGGGTCGACCTGCGCGGCCTGCCTGCTGAGGATCGCCGCCGGCGCGCTGAAACCGTAGTTCGCCTCGATGTCGGCCGGCTCCCACCATTCGACGTCGATGCCGTGGCGCAGGCGTGCGGCGAACTCGCCGCGCAGGGCGCGCACGTGGCGGCGCGTGCTGGCGTAATAGAGGCTGCGGCAGGGCGTGAACGCGACCCCGTCCAGTCCGGCGGCGCGCTCGCGCAGCCAGTCGATCGCGCCCACGCAGGCGGTGTAGGCCAGGGCGGCGTCGGCCTCGCCGTGGCGTTCGGCCAGATCGACCAGGTGGGTGTCGATCTCGTACTGCAGCAGCGCGGTGCTGGCCGAGGTGCTGCCCCAGCCGACGTCGCCCCGTTCCAGCACCGCGACCGCGTGGCCATGCGCGGCCAGTTCGTCGGCGATCAGCGCGCCGGTGATGCCGCCGCCGACCACGGCCACGTCGCAGTCCAGGTCGGCGCCCAGCGGCGGCTGCGGCGCCGACAGGCCGCCGCGGATCGCCCAGAACGGATAGCCGCTTTTCAGGTCCATGCCGGCAGTCAAGCCGGCGCCGACGTATGGCGCCGTGAAAGGAGCGCCGCGCGGGGTCAGACGGGCGGCACCGCCACGTCGCGGCCGGCGTAGCGGAACGGCGGGGTGGCCATCACCATCTCCGCCAGCGAATAGGCCAGCTCGCGCTCGGCCATCACCGCGCCGTCGGCGCCGTGGGCGAGCAGGTGGCGCACCTCGGCGTCGCTGTGCGCGCGGGCCAGCACCGGCAGCGCCGGGTTGAGCGCGCGCAGCTTGGCGATCGCCTCGCCGGCCTCCAGCGGCTGCGGGATCGCCAGGATCGCGATCGCCGCAGATTCGGGGTGGGCCTCTGCCAGCACCTTCTCCGACGCGGCGTGGCCGCGGATGGCGGGGATGCCTTCGGCGTGCGCGCGGTCCACGTGCAGGGAGTTGTCGTCGATGACCACCACCGACACCCCGCGGCCGTGCAGCACCTGGCTCAGCTCCCGGCCCACCCGGCCGTAGCCGACCACGATGGCGTGGTTGCCCGGATGCAGCGGCGGGCCGGTCGGCCGCTCCGGCTCCGGCGGCGCCGGGGCCTCCTCGCGGTGCCGGGCTTCCCAGCGGTCCAGCAGCATGAAGATCATCGGGTTGAGCATGATCGAGATCAGTGCGCCGGCCAGCACCAGGGCCTGGCCGGTCGCCGGCAGGATCTTCAGGGTCACGCCCAGGCCGGCGATGATGAAGGCGAACTCGCCGATCTGGGCCAGCGAGGCGGAGATGGTCAGCGCGGTCATCTTCGGGTGGCCGAAGGCGCGCACGATGAAGAACGCCGCCGCCGACTTGCCGAACATGATGATCATCGTGGTGGCCAGCACCTGCCAGGGATGCGCGAGCAGGATCGCCGGGTCGAACAGCATGCCCACCGAGACGAAGAACAGCACCGCGAACGCGTCGCGCAACGGCAACGAATCGTTGGCCGCCTTGTGGCTGAGCTCGGACTCGTTGAGCATCATCCCGGCGAAGAACGCGCCCAGCGCGAAGGACACGCCGAACAGCGCCGCGGCGCCGAACGCCACGCCCAGGGCGATGGCCAGCACCGACAGGGTGAACAGCTCGCGCGAGCCGGTGCCGGCGACCCGCTCCAGCACCCAGGGGATCACCCGGCGGCCGACCAGCAGCATCACCGCCACGAACAGGCCCAGCTGGACCAGGGTCCAGCCGATCCTGGCCAGCACTTGGCCGGTGCTGTGGCTCTCGGCCGACGCCTCCGGACCGAAGATCCCGGCGATCACAGGCATCATCACCAGGGCCAGGACGCAGGCCAGGTCCTCGACGATCAGCCAGCCCACCGCGATCTTGCCGCGCACGGTTTCCAGCAGGCGGCGTTCCTCCATCGCCCGCAGCAGGACCACGGTCGAGGCGGTGGCCAGGGAGAAGCCGAAGACCAGTCCGTGCAGGGTCGGCCAGCCCATCAGCGAGGCCACGCCCCAGCCGAGCAGGGTGGCCACGGCGATCTGCGCGGTCGCGCCGGGAATGGCGATCCACTTCACTTCCAGCAGGTCGTCCAGCGAGAAGTGCAGGCCGACGCCGAACATCAGCAGCATCACGCCGATCTCCGCCAGCTGGTTGGCGATCTCCTGGTCGGCGACGAAGCCGGGCGAGAACGGCCCGACCACCACGCCGGCCAGCAGGTAGCCCACCAGCGGCGACAGGCGCAGCCGGAACGCCATCGCGCCCAGCACGAAGGCCAGGCCGAGGCCGACCGCGACGATGTCTATCAGGCTGGTGTCGTGGGGCATCGGGGCGGCGGTGGCGGGGGAGCCGCCAGTTTCACCGACAGCGCACATCCACGGCAAACCTTGCTTTTGCAGGAGCTCCCTTCAGGGGCGCCCCGGCGAAGCACGGATGCAGCGGCGTTGAACGCCGCCTGTCCGGAGCCTCTGCGTGGATCGCGGCGCCTTCCGGCGGCCTCGTGTCGCCCCTGAAGGGAGCTCCTGCAGGGGCGACCGGGGTGGGCGGGAGGCGATTACCAGCGGTAGCCGGCGCGGGCGTAGACGAAGGCGCCGTTGAAGCCGAACGGCGAGCTCGAGCTGTACGGCAGCTGTCCCGAGCTGGAGTTGGCGTAGAGCACCTCCTCCGGATACTCGTTGAACACGTTGTCGCCGCCGAGGGTGAACTCCCAACGGTCCAGCGAGTAGCTCACCGCCAGGTCCAGGGTCCACTTCGGATCGAAGGCCTGGTCCTGCGCCGGCACCGTGTTGTGGCGCACCGTGAATTCGCCGTAGCGGGTGGCGGTGGCGTTGAACGACCAGCGGTCCAGGTTCCACACGCCGTTGAGGAAGAACTTGTCGTGCGGCGAGCCCTCGGTGATGCGGCCGATCTCGGCGCGGCCGAAGCGCACCGCGTCGGGGTCGATCGCGGCCAGCGACGGCGGGTTGGCCGCGATCCGGTCGATCCGGGTCTCGTTCCAGTTGTAGCCGGCGGTCAGGGCCAGGTCGCTGCTTTCCAGGTCCCAGCGGTAGGTGCCGACCACATCCACGCCCCTGGTGGTGGTGTCGACCGCATTGGTGAAATAGCGTCCGCCGGTGGCGCTGTAGCCGTTGGCGATCAGGTAGTTGGCCACCGGCGTGCTGACCAGGTTCTCCGACAGCACGATGCGGTCGTCGATCTCGATCCGGTACGCGTCGATGGTCAGGTACAGCGCGTCGAGCGGTTGCAGCACCAGGCCCAGGCTGTAGTTGTCGGACTCTTCCGCCTTCAGCGGCTCGGCGCCCAGTTCGATCGCCACGGGATCGTCGACGCGGAAGGTGCGCACCGCGTACTGCACGCCGCCGATGAAGGTGCTGGAGGTGTACTGGTAGTACTGCTGCTGCAGGGACGGCGCGCGGAAGCCGCTGGACACGGTGCCGCGCAGCGCGACCTTGTCGGTGAAGGCGTAGCGCGCGGACAGCTTGCCCGAACTGGTATCGCCGAAGTCGCTGAAGTCCTCGTAGCGGCCGGCCAGGCCGATGCTGAGCTTGTCGGTCAGGTCGGCCTCCAGCCCGGCGTAGGCGGCCAGGCTGTGGCGGTCGAAGCGCCCGGCGTCGCCAGGCGAGAAGCCCGGGAACACCTGCGCGCCGGGGCGCGGGGTCGACTCGCCCGGCGCCAGCACGCCGCCGTTCTGGTAGGAGGCCAGTTCGCCGGCGCTCTGCACGAACTCCTCGCCCCGCCATTCGCCGCCGAAGGACAGCGTCACCGGATAGGCCAGGCCCCAGTCCAGGGCGGCGTTGAAGTCGCCGTTGAGCACGTGCTGGGTGGAGCGCAGCGCGCCGGCGTAGAACTCGGTCGGGGTGGCATCGCCGAGGCTGCGGTTGAGGCTGTTGGCGACGTCGAAGCTCAGGTCGTTGCGGCCGTAGTTGTAGCTGAAGTCGACGTTCAGGCCGCCGGCGGTGAAGCCCCTGAAACCGGCGACCACGGCGCTGTCCTCGGTCTCGTTCCTGATCTGCGGCAGGTAGCCATCGGGGAAGATCGAGGGGATGTTGGTCGGCGCGGTGGCCGGGCGGAAGAAGCCGGTGGAGGTCACGTCGCGGCGGCTGAAAGTGCCGAACGAGTAGAAGGTGATGCCCTCGGCCGGGCTGAACTCGCCGTTGTAGGAGAGGCCGCCCTGGTCCACGTCGGGGTCGCCGAAACGCTGCACCACGCGCCCGGCCGGCGGGTTGGCGCCGGTGCCGGGGTTGGCGCCGAGGTAGGGACGGGCGCGGTCGGTCTGGTCCTGCTGCCCGGCCTGGGCGGCCAGGTGCAGCCAGCCGCCTTCGCCCAGGCGGAGCCCGCCGTCGCCGGAAACCTGGTACTGCTGGCCGTCGCCGGCGCTGTACTGGCCGTACTGCCCGAGCAGGCTGCCGCCGGCCTCGCTGCCCTTGAGCACGATGTTGACCACGCCGGCGATGGCGTCGGAGCCGTACTGCGCCGAGGCACCATCGCGCAGCACCTCGACCCGGGCGATGGCCGCGATCGGGATCGCGTTCAGGTCCACCGGTGCCGAGCCGCGGCCCTGGCTGCCGTTGACGTTGAGCAGGGCGCCCTTGTGCCGGCGCTTGCTGTTGACCAGGACCAGGGTCTGGTCCGGGGACAGGCCGCGCAGCTGCGCCGGGCGGACCGCGTCGGTGCCGTCGACCAGGGCCGGGCGCGGGAAGTTCAGCGAGGGAACCGCGCGGGCCAGCGCGGTGGCCAGCTCGGTGGTGCCGGTGGCGCGCAGCGCCTCGGGGGTGATGATGTCGATCGGCGAGGCCGATTCGGCCACGGTGCGGTCGGCGACGCGGGTACCGGTCACGATCACGGTGTCCAGCGTGCCGGTGGCCTTGGCGGCGTCCTCCTGGGCCAGTGCGGGCGCGACGGGCGCGGAGAGGGCGGCGAGCAGGGCGAGGGCAAGCGGCGAGCGGTTCACAGGCGACATCGGTAGCTCCAGTGCACGGCCGCCTCCGCGTGGAGGAAGCGACCTGGGGGGGCGCAGCCTGGCAGCGGAAAGGAAGAGACTCGGAGCTGCCGTGCTGCGGAGACGCGTCAATTATTCGTTAAAGGTAGAATACCTGTCGCAGGAATGGTGCTTATCAGCTCATTCCGGAACCTTCTTAACCTCGATCCCCCCATGATTTCCCTGCGCAATTTCGCCCTGCGCCGCGGCGAGCGGCTGCTGCTGTCCAATGTCGACCTGACCCTGCATGCCGGCTACCGGGTGGGCGTGGTCGGCCGCAACGGCACCGGCAAGTCCAGCCTGTTCGCCGCGATCAAGGGCGAACTGGAGGCCGACAAGGGCGACGTCGACCTGCCCGGCCGGGTCCGGATCGCCTCGGTGGCGCAGGAGACCCCGTCGCTGCCGGATCCGGCGCTGGACTTCGTCCTCGGCGGCGACGAAGTGCTTTCCGCGGTGATCCGCGAGGAGGCCGCGGCCAACGCGCGCGAGGACTGGGAGGCGGTGGCCGCCGCGCACCAGAAGCTGGCCGAGCTCAACGGCTATGACGCCGAGGCCCGCGCCGGCCGCCTGCTGCATGGCCTGGGCTTCCCGGCCGAGACCCATTCGCGCCCGGTGTCCTCGTTCTCCGGCGGCTGGCGCGTGCGCCTGAACCTTGCGCGCGCGCTGATGATGCCGTCGGACCTGCTGCTGCTGGACGAACCGACCAACCACCTGGACCTGGACGCGGTCTACTGGCTGGAGCAGTGGCTGCTGAAGTACCCGGGCACGCTGCTGCTGATCTCGCACGACCGCGAGTTCCTCGACAACGTCGCCACCCACACCCTGCACCTGCACGGCGGCGGGGCGAAGCTGTACGTGGGCGGCTACACCGACTTCGAGCGCCAGCGCGCCGAACAGCTGCGTCAGCAGCAGATCGCGCACGAGAAGGAACAGGCCGAGCGCGCCCACCTGCAGAGCTTCATCGACCGGTTCAAGGCCAAGGCCTCCAAGGCCGCGCAGGCGCAGAGCCGGATGAAGCGCCTGGCCAAGCTGGCGGGCACCGAGGCGGTACGCGCCGAGCGCGAGTTCCGGATCGAGTTCGCCCAGCCGAACCGCCTGCCGTTCTCGCTGATCCGCCTGAACCATGTCGAGGCCGGCTACCTGCTTGAACCCCTCTCCCTCCGGGAGAGGGGCTGGGGTGAGGGTACGGGGCGAAGCCTCGGCGGAGTCGAAGGTCGCGAGGC
>CAZBDE010000133.1:7288-7652 GCA_964490415.1 uncultured Pseudoxanthomonas sp.
CGTCGCCCGGACCCTCATCCGCCCCTTCGGGGCACCTTCTCCCGGAGGGAGAAGGGAAGAGCGTCGTCGTGCTTCATGACGTGGGCTTTGGTTTGGAAGCCGGCGACCGCATTGGCCTGCTCGGCCCCAACGGCGCCGGCAAGACGACGCTGGTGCGCACCCTGGTCGGCGACCTGCCGCCCATCGCCGGCGAGCGCAGCGCGCACCCGGACCTGCGGATCGGCTACTTCGCCCAGCACACGGTGGAGTCGCTGCACGAGGGCCAGTCGCCGATCGACCACTTCCGCGACCTGTCGCCGGATTCGCCGACGCAGGCGTTCCGCGATTTCCTCGGCAAGTGGAACTTCCCCGGCGACCGCGCCTT
>CAZBDE010000134.1:0-7650 GCA_964490415.1 uncultured Pseudoxanthomonas sp.
GGCACGGCATCCAGACCACGCCCGCCTCCTCCAGCAGGCGCTGGTAGATGCCGTGCCGCGGCCGCCTGCTCGACGCGCACACGGTGCAGGCCGACAGCGGCGTGCGGCTCGGCGCCCGGCACGTGCTGCTCGCCACCGGCGGGCGGCCGCTGCGCCCGGACATCCCGGGCGCCGGCCTGGGCGGGGTGTCCGACGACTTCTTCAAGCTGTGCGCTGCGCCCGGGCGCGTGGCGATCGTCGGCGGCGGCTACGTCGCGGTGGAGCTGGCCGGGGTGCTGCAGGCGCTGGGCAGCCGCGTCGAACTGTTCGTGCGCGGGCCGAGGCTGCTGGCGGAGATGGACGCGGAGGTGGTGCAGCAGCTGCAGGAGGACATGCACCAGCATGGCGTCCACCTGCACCTGGAGTCGCCGGTGCATGCGCTGGAACGCGAGGGCGGACGCATCCGCGTGCTGCACAAGGGCGCCGACACCCCGTCGCAGGGTTTCGACAGCGTGCTCTTCGCCACCGGCCGCCGGCCCAACAGCGACGGCCTGGGGCTGGAGGAGGCCGGCGTGCGGCTGGGCGAGGAGGGCGCGGTGCAGGTGGACGGGTTCGAGGACACCGCGGTGCCCGGGATCCACGCCGTCGGCGACGTGACCGGCAAGCTGCTGCTGACCCCGGTGGCGATCGCCGCGGCGCGCCGGCTGATGGACCGCCTGTTCGGCGGGCAGGGCGAGGCCCGGTTCGACTACGCCGACGTGCCCACCGTGGTGTTCTCGCATCCGCCGCTGGGGACGGTGGGGCTGACCGAAGCGCGCGCGCGCGCCGCGCACGGCGAGGCGGTGAAGGTCTACACCGCGCGCTTCCGGCCGATGCTGTCGGCGCTGGTCGATTCGCCGCAGCGCAGCCTGTTCAAGCTGGTCTGCGTGGGCGAGGAGGAGCGGGTGGTCGGCATCCACCTGCTGGGCGAGGGCGCCGACGAGATCCTGCAGGGCTTCGCCGTGGCGCTGAAGCTGGGCGTGACCAAGCGCCAGCTCGACGACACCGTCGCCATCCACCCGACCTCGGCCGAGGAAGTGGTGCTGATGCGTTCGTAGAGCGGGGCGAGCCCCGCGTTACGCAGGCAGGCAGGCCACGCGCCACGCCGGGGCCCGGTCGTACAATCGGCGCATGGACATCTACCACCTGCACCCGGGCACCGCGCCGCTGCTGGTCAGCCTGCCGCACGATGGCAGCGCGCTGCCCGACGACATCGCCCCGCGCCTGACCGAGTCCGCGCGCCGCGCGCCCGATACCGACTGGCACGTCTCGCGCCTGTACGCCTTCGCCCGCGACCTGGGCGCCTCGATCCTGGTGCCGCACTATTCGCGCTACGTGGTCGACCTCAACCGTCCGCCCGACGACACCTCGCTGTACCCGGGCCAGAACACCACCGGCCTGTGCCCGGCCGTGCAGTTCAGCGGCGAACCGGTGTACCGCGACGGTTGCGAGCCGGATGCGGCGGAGATCGCCGCGCGGGTGGAGACGTACTGGCGCCCGTACCACGCCACCCTCGATGCCGAACTGGCGCGGATCCGCGGCGAGCACGGCCGCGCGGTGCTGTGGGAAGGCCATTCGATCCGCGGCACGCTGCCGTTCCTGTTCGACGGTGCGCTGCCGGACCTCAACCTCGGTACCGCCGCCGGCGCCAGCTGCCGCCCCGGGCTGCAGCAGCGCCTGGCCGCGGTGCTGGAGGCGCAGGGCGACTACAGCCACGTGGTCAACGGCCGCTTCAAGGGCGGCTACATCACCCGCCACTACGGCGATCCGGAGATCGGCGTGGACGCGGTGCAGCTGGAACTGGCCCAGCGCACCTACATGGACGAGGACAGCTTCGAGTACCTGCCGGAGAAGGCGGCGAAGCTGCAGGGGGTGGTCCGCCGGCTGCTGGAGGCCGCGCTGGCGTGAGCACCGCGCAGCGCCGCCGCCTGGCCGGCATCGTGCTCGCCGGCGGCGGCGCGATCCTGTTCTCGGGCAAGGCGATCATCGTCAAGCTCGGCTTCCGCTTCGGCGCCGACGCGATCACCCTGCTGGCGCTGCGCATGCTGGTCGCGCTGCCTTTCTTCCTGCTGATGGGCTGGTGGGCGGCGCGCCGCGCGCCGCGGCCGCTGACGAAGGGCGAGCGCTGGCGGATCGTCGGCCTGGGCTTCTTCGGCTATTACCTGGCCAGCTTCCTGGACTTCGCCGGGCTGGCCTACATCAGCGCCACGCTGGAGCGGCTGATCCTGTACCTCACCCCGACCCTGGTGCTGCTGATCGGCTGGCTCGCGTTCGGGCGCCGGCCCAGCCGGGTGCAGTGGCTGGCGCTGGGGGTGAGCTACTTCGGCGTGGCCCTTGCGTTCGGCCACGATCTGCAGGGCGGCGACAAGGGCATCGCGCTGGGCGGGGCGCTGGTGTTCGGCAGCGCGATGGCCTATGCGCTGTACCTGGTCGGCAGCGGCGAGATGGTGGCCAAGGTGGGCGCGGTGCGGCTCACCGCCTATGCCAGCAGCGTGGCCGCGGTGCTGTGCATCGGCCAGTTCCTGCTGCTGCGGCCGCTGTCGGCATTGATGCTGCCGCGCGAGGTGTACTGGCTGTCGCTGCTCAACGGCACGCTGTGCACGGTGGCGCCGGTGCTGCTGGTGATGCTGGGGATCGCCCGGATCGGTTCGGGGCTGGCGGCGCAGATCGGCATGATCGGCCCGGTGTCGACGATCGTGCTGAGCATGCTGGTGCTGGGCGAGCCGATGGGGCCGTGGCAGGTGGCCGGCACGGGGCTGGTGCTGGGCGGGGTGTTGATGGTGAGCCGGGCGTCGGCCGTCCCGGCGGCACCGGCTCGCGGCCGAGGCCGCTCCTTGTAGGAGCTCCCTTCAGGGGCGACCCGACGCCGTCGGAAAAACGAGGGCATCGCCTGTACCGACGTCCTCGGGTCGCCCCTGAAGGGAGCTCCTACAAAGGAGCGGCGCGCTGCTCCCTCAATCCTCCTCGTGCTTCGGCTTGTACGCCTCCACCAGCTTCTGCTGCACCGGCGGCGGCACCGGCTCGTAGTGGCTGAAGTCCAGCGAATAGCGGCCCTTGCCGGCGGTCAGCGACTTCAGCTCGGCCGCGAACCCGTCCAGCTCCGACATCGGCACCTGCGCCCTGACCACGATCTCGCCGCGCGCCGAATCGGTGCCGGTGATCCGCGCCCGCCGCGACGCCAGGCTGCCGGTCACGTCGCCCAGCTGGTTCTCCGGCGCCCCCACTTCAAGGTCCACGATCGGTTCCAGCACCTGCGCCCGCGCCTTGCCGATCGCGTCGAGGAAGGCCTTGCGCCCGGCGGTGACGAAGGCGATCTCCTTGCTGTCCACCGGATGGTGCTTGCCGTCGTACACGATCACCCGCACGTCCTGCAGCGCGTGCCCGGAGATCGCGCCGCCCTGCAGCACCTGGCGCACGCCCTTCTCCACCGCCGGCATGAACTGGCCGGGGACGGTGCCGCCCTTCACTTCATCGACGAACTCGAAGCCGCCCCCGCGCGGCAACGGCTCGATCCGCAGGAACACCTCGCCGAACTGGCCGGCGCCGCCGGTCTGCTTCTTGTGCCGGTAATGGCCCTCGGCTTTCGCCGACACCGTCTCGCGATAGGCGATCCGCGGCGGCCGTGTCGCCACCTCGACCGCGAAGCGTTCCTTCAGCCGCTCCAGCATCACCCGCAGGTGCAGTTCGGACAGGCCGCGGATCACCGTCTCGTTGAGCTCGGCGTTGTGTTCGACCAGGAACGCCGGGTCCTCCTCGGACAGCTTCTGCAGCGCCAGCGACAGCTTCTGCTCCTGGCCGCGGCTGGCCGCCTGCACCGCCAGGCCGAACATCGGCCTGGGGAAGTCGGTCGGGGCCAGGCGCACGCTGTCCTCGTCGTGGCTGTCGTGCAGCATCGCGTCGAAATGCAGGTCGTCGATCTTGGCCACCGCGGCGATGTCGCCGGGAATGGCCTCGTCGATTTCGGCGTGCTCCTTGCCGCGCAGCTTGAACAAATGCCCGACCTTGAACGACTTGCGTCCCTCGTCCACGAACAGCTGCGTATCGCGCTTCACCGTGCCCTGGTAGACGCGGAACACGCCCAGCTTGCCGACGAACGGATCGTTGACGATCTTGAACACGTCGGCGATCACGTGGCCATGCGCATCGGACCGGGTGGCCAGCGGCTCGTCGCCATGGCCATTGCGCCGCAGCAGGGGCGGCGGGTTGGCTTCGGTGGGATCGGGAAACAGGCGTTCGGCGACCTGCAGCAGCTCGGCCACGCCGGCGCCAGTGCGCGCGGACACGAAGCACACCGGCACCAGGTGGCCCTCGCGCAGCGCCTTCTCGAAGGCGTCGTGCAGTTCCTGCGGCGACAGCCCGGCCTCGCCGCCGTCGAGGAAGTGCTCCATCACCCCCTCGTCCACCTCCACCACCTGGTCGAGGATGCGCTGGTGCCAGTCGGCCACCGGGCCCAGGTCCGAGTCGCCGCCGGAGGCGCCGAAGCAGTCGACCACGCGGCCGCCACCGTCGGCCGGCAGGTTCAGCGGCAGCACCCCGTTGCCGAAGGCCTCGCGCAGCTGCGCCATCACCCGCGCGCAGTCGGCCTGCTCGTGGTCGATCTTGTTGACCACGATCGCCCGGCACAGGCCGCGTTCGCGCGCCCGTTCCATCAGCCGCAGGGTGCCGTGCTCCACGCCGGTGTCGGCGTCGACCACGATCAGCGCGGTCTCCACCGCGGCCAGCGCCGACAGCGCGGGGCCGCGGAATTCCGGATAGCCGGGCGTGTCGATGAGGTTGAGGTGGTAGCTGCGGTCGGACGAGGGCGCGTGGTCGATGCTGGCGATGGCGATGTCGATCGAATGGCCGCGCGCCTTCTCCATCGGATCGAAGTCGGACACCGTGGTGCCGCGTTCGACCGTGCCTGCCGTGGTCAGGGCGCCGCCGGCATGCAGCAGGGCTTCGAACAGGGTTGTTTTGCCGGCGCCGGGGTGGCCTGCGAGGGCCACGTTGCGGATGTCATGGGTTGCGTAAGGCATGAGGCCGTTCCTCCCGTGGTTGGGGTCGAAGGGCCGTCATGGCTGTCCGGGCCGGGAGCCATCCCAAGAGGCAGCCCGGGGCGTGGAACCCGGCGGGCGGTCATGGCGGACGCACACCTTAGCGCTTCCGCCGTTGCCGGGACGTTGCGCCGCACAACCGCGGCAACGGCCCCCTAACGCTTGCGCCGATACGCTGGCGCTCCCCTCCACCCACCAAGGAACCACCCATGGGCATCTCCCGCAACGCCACCGCGCACTGGGAAGGCGACCTCAAGACCGGCAAGGGCACGCTCGGCACCCCGCAGAGCGGCCTGCTCGCCGACACCCGTTACGGTTTCAACAGCCGCTTCGGCGACGAGAAGGGCACCAACCCCGAGGAGCTGATCGCCGCCGCCCACGCCGGCTGCTTCACCATGGCCTTCTCGGCCAAGCTCAGCGAGGCCGGCTTCACCCCGACCTCGATCGACACCCGCGCCGAAGTCGACCTCTCGCTGGAAGGCGGCCCGAGCCTGTCGCAGATCCGCCTGAAGACCCGGGCCATCATCCCCGGCATCGACGAGAAGCAGTTCCGCGCCATCGCCGACGACGCCAAGCAGAACTGCCCGGTGTCCAAGGCCCTGTCGGCGGTGCCGATCTCGCTGGAGGCCGAACTGGCCGGCTGAGTTCCGCTGCACCGCATGCCTTTGGATGCCTTTGTAGGAGCTCCCTTCAGGGGCGACCCGAGGTGGCCGGACACCGCCGCGTTCAAAGCGACCGATTCCGGAGGCTGTGCGTTGAGCATCGCGCCTTCCAACGGAACCGGGTCGCCCCTGAAGGGCGCTCCTACAACAACAATGGTTGCCGCAGCGTGCGCGCATTGGGCATAGTCCGGCGACTTCCGTTCCCGGAGCGACCGATGCGCCTGCGCGCCGCCACAACCCTGTTCCTCGCCATGGCCGCCTGCTTTTCCGCTTCGGCGCAGGAGACGGCGAAGGATGCCAAGGCCGTCGCCGTCCTCACCGCCGCGCGCATCCACACCCAGGACGCGCGCCAGCCGCAGGCCACGGCGATGGCCTGGGACGGGCAGGGCAGGATCGTCGCCGTCGGCGCCGCGGCCGAACTGCGCAAGCGCTACCCGGCCGCGCGCCACGTCGATGCCGGCAAGGCCACCGTCGTCCCCGGGCTGATCGACGCGCACGCGCACCTGATGGAACTGGGCTACGCACTCCTGCGCGCCGACCTCACCGGCGCGGCCAGCCAGGACGAGGTCGTCCGCCGCCTGCAGGAATTCGCGAAGACCGCCCCGGCCGACGCCTGGATCCAGGGCTGGGGCTGGGACCAGAACCGCTGGCCCGACACCGCCTTCCCGACCGCCGCCCAGCTCGACGCCGCCTTCCCCGACCGCCCGGTGTGGCTGGTGCGCGTGGACGGCCACGCCGGCTGGGGCAACAGCGCCGCGCTGCGCGCCGCCGAGGCGCGGCAGGGCGCGCGCAGGCTCGACGGCGACTGGCAGCCCGAAGGCGGCCGCATCGTCCGCGACGGCACCCGTGCCAGCGGCGTGTTCGTCGACACGGCCATGCGCCTGGTCGAGAACGCGATGCCCGCGCCCACCGAGGCCTACCGCGAGGAAGCGCTGTCGCGCGCCCTGGCCGCCGCGGTGGGCAACGGCCTGACCGGCGTGCACGACATGGGCGTCACCCGCGCCGACCTGGCGCTGATGCGCCGCTTCGCCGACGCCGGCCGCCTGCCGCTGCGGATCGACGCCTATGCCGACGGCGACAGCGGCGCCCTGGCCGACCTGTGTGCGCACGGTCTCTACCGCCACGCCGGCGGCCGCCTGCAGATGACCGGGGTGAAGCTGTACATCGACGGCGCCCTGGGCAGCCGCGGCGCCGCGCTGCTGGCCGACTACAGCGACGACCCGGGCAACCGTGGCCTGCTGCTCACCGACCCGGCCGCGTTCGGCGCGGCGGTGATCAAGGCCCGCGACTGCGGCGTGCAGGTGGCTACCCACGCCATCGGCGACCGCGGCAACCGCATCGTCCTGGACACCTACGAATACGCGCTGGGCGGGCAGGGCGTGCGCCCGGACCCGCGCTGGCGGGTGGAGCACGCGCAGGTGGTGGCGCCGACCGACATCCCGCGCTTCGCCCAGCTGCGCCTGGTCGCCTCGATGCAGCCCACCCACGCCACCTCGGACATGCCCTGGGCCGAGGACCGCCTGGGCCACGACCGGCTCGAGGGCGCCTACGCCTGGCGCCGCTACCTCGACCTGGGCGTGCCGCTGGCGCTGGGCTCGGACTTCCCGGTCGAATCGGTGGACCCGCGCCTGGGCCTGTTCGCCGCGGTGACCCGCACCGACCGTGAGGGCCACCCGCCCGGCGGCTGGCTGCCCGGGCAGAAGCTGAGCGCGGCCGAGGCGCTGCGCGGGTTCACTGCGGGCGCGGCGTATGCCGGCCATGACGAAGGCGAGGTCGGCAAGCTGGTCCCGGGCCTGCGCGCCGATTTCGTCGTCCTGGACCGCGACCCGCTGGCGATCCCCGCTGCCGACCTGGACGACCTGCAGGTCAGGTCCACCTGGGTGGACGGCCAGCCGGTCTACACCGCCGACTGACCCCCGCTTTTCCGCTTTTCTGCT
>CAZBDE010000135.1:0-7649 GCA_964490415.1 uncultured Pseudoxanthomonas sp.
TGAAGGACGAGGACAGCGGCCTGCTGTTCTCCGCGCCGCACGCGCCGGTGAACCGCGTGCCGGAGCGCTTCGCGTTCTCGGTGGGCCTGGCCGACGTGGCCTGGACAGTGGAACACGACGGCATCGAGGTCGAATTCGGCGTGGCCCTGCCGCTGGAGGACGTGGCCGAGCTGTGGACGCTGCGCGTGCGCAACCGCAGCGGTCGCGCGCGCCGGCTCAGCCTGTATCCGTACTTCCCGGTCGGCTACATGTCGTGGATGAACCAGTCCGGCGCCTACGACCCGGAGCTGGGCGGGATCGTCTGCCGCAGTGTCACCCCCTACCAGAAGGTCGCCGACTGGTTCCGCCAGTGCGAGTTCAAGGACTGCACGGTGCTGCTGCACGATCGGCCGCCGGAGGCGTGGGAAGCGAACCAGGCCGCGTTCGAAGGCGCCGGCGGCCTGCATGCGCCGGATGCGGTCGTGCTGCGCGGGCGCCTGGCCTGTGGCGACGCGCTGTACGAGACTCCGGCGGCGGCGCTGCAGTACGCGGTGGCGCTGGAGCCCGGCGAGGTGCAGGCATTCCGCTTCCTGTTCGCGCCGGCACGCGATGCGGCGGAGATTGCCACGCTGCGCGCCCGCCATCTGTCGGCCGACGGGTTCGCCGGTGCCGCGGCGGCGTATTCGGCCTACCTGGACGAAGGCCGGGGCTGCCTGCGGATCGAGACGCCGGACCCGTGGCTGGACGATTTCGCCAACCATTGGCTGCCGCGCCAGGTCTACTACCACGGCGACAGCAACCGCCTGACCACCGATCCGCAGACGCGCAACTTCCTGCAGGACCACATGGGCATGGCCTACCTGCGGCCGGCCACGGCACGGGCCGCGTTCCTGCACGCGCTGTCGCAGCAGGAACCCAACGGCGCCATGCCCGACGGCATCCTGCTGGCCGACAGCGCCGAGCTGAAGTACATCAACCAGGTGCCGCACACCGACCACTGCGTGTGGCTGCCGGTCTGCCTGCAGGCCTACCTCGACGAGACCGGCGACGACGCGCTGCTGGACGTGGCGGTGGCCGATCGCGAGGGACGGGTGGCGAGCGTGGCCGGGCGCATCGACGCGGCGATGCGCTGGCTGCTGGCCCAGCGCGACGGGCGCGGGCTGAGCTTCATCGCCCAGGGCGACTGGTGCGATCCGATGAACATGGTCGGCTGGAAGGGGCGCGGCGTGTCCGGCTGGCTGTCGCTGGCCAGCGCGCATGCGCTGGGGCTGTGGGCGCAGGCATGCGCGCGACGTGGGCGCGGTGCCGAAGCCGCGGAATTCGAGGCCGGCGCCCGGGCGTTCAACGAGGCGGTCAACGCGCGGTTGTGGGATGGCGACTGGTACGGCCGCGGCATCACCGACGACGGCGTCGCCTTCGGCGTGCGCGCCGATGCGGAGGGCCGCATCTACCTGAACCCGCAGAGCTGGGCGATGCTGAGCGGCGCGGCCGACGCGCCGCGCCGCGAGCGCCTGCTGGCCGCGGTCGAGGCGCAGCTGGTGTCGCCGCATGGCGTGGCGATGCTCGACCCGCCCTATACCGGCATGCGCGAGGACGTGGGCCGGCTGACCCAGAAGTTCCCCGGCTCGGCCGAGAACGGCGCGGTCTACAACCACGCCGCGGCCTTCTACCTGCATGCCCTGTACGCGGTCGGCGAATCGGACCGCGCCTGGCGCGTGCTGCGCGCGATGCTGTGCGGGCCGGACGCGGCCGAGTGCCTGCAGCGCGGCCAGCTGCCGGTGTTCGTACCGAACTACTACCGCGGTGCGTGGCGATTGCACCCGCGCACCGCGGGCCGCTCCAGCCAGCTGTTCAACACCGGCACCGCGGCCTGGATGTACCGCAGCCTGGTCGAATCGCTGTTCGGCCTGCGCGGCGAGGGCGCCGGCTTGCGGATCGCGCCGCAACTGCCCGCGCACTGGCCGCGTGCGCGTGCGCTGCGCCGGTTCCGCGGCGCCGAGCTGGAGATGGAGATCGAGCGCGTGGCGGGCGTGCAGGCGCGGCGCGTGAGCGTGGACGGCCGCCTGCTCGAGGCCGGCGTGCTGCCGGTGGTCGAAGCCGGGCGCCGCTATTCGGTGCGGGTGGAGCTGCCGGCGTGAGCGGGACCGTGGCTGTGGCGGTGGTGATGGGCGTTTCGGGCAGCGGCAAGACCACGCTGGCGCGCGCGCTGGCCGAAGCCTGGCAGGCGAGCTTCCTCGACGCCGACGATTTCCACAGCTGCGGGGCGCGCGCACGGATGGCCAGCGGCCAGCCGCTGACCGATGCGATGCGCCAGCCCTGGGTGGAACGCATCGCCGCCGAACTGCTGCGGCGCGTGGCGGAAGGCGAACGGGTGACCCTGGCGTTCTCGGGACTGCGCCGCCGCCACCGCGACCTGCTGCGCGCGACCGGGCTGCCATTGCGCTTCCTGTTCCTGCGGGGCGACATCGGGCTGGTCGTCGGGCGAATGCGCGCGCGCAGCGGCCACTACATGCCGGTGTCGCTGCTGGAAAGCCAGTTCGCCACGCTGGAAGACCCCCGCGACGAGACCGATGATGTGGTCGAAGTGCCGGTCGACCTGGAGCCCGCGGCGCAGTTGCAGCGCGCCCTCGCCGCATTGTCGCCACCGCCGTTGTAGGAGCCCCCTTCAGGGGCGACCCTGGAGGGCTGGACGCAGCCGCGTTCGAGGCGACCGCTCCGGAGCCTGTGCGTTGAACGCAGTGCTTTCCGGCGGGATCGGGTCGCCCCTGAAGGGGGCTCCTACAACGGCACGGGCAGGGCGCGGGCGATGGCTTCCGCCTGTACCCGCAGTTCGGGCACGGCGATGCTCTCCCAGGCTTCGCCGATGCGCAGGCTGCCGATCGCGTGCAGGTCGTCCTGGGCCTTGCCTCCGGCGTCGAACAGGCGGCCGTCCGCATCCGTGGCCAGGCCGATGCCGTGCGCGCCCGGTCGCGCATGGCCATCGCCGAGCAACTGCTCCAGCAGCGGGTTGCGCATCGCCTGCACGCGCAGCTCCACGCCGGTGGCGTTGACCACATGGCCGACGTCGAGCACGACGGTGCGGCCGTCGCGCGCGCGCGCGGTCAGGTGCACGCAGCGTTGCCCGGCCACGGCCATGTCCAGGCGCGCGCGATGCACGTGCAGGCGTCCGCTGTCGCGCAGGTCCTGCAGCAGCGCATGGACGCCCGGGGCGATGCGGTGGCGGTGGATGTCCCAGGGGCGCAGCGCATGGCGCAGGAAGCGCCGCTGCTCGGCGGCCGGCAGCGAACGCCACAGCGCCTGCACGTGCGGGCGGAGCGATTCCATCACCGCCTGCCAGGGCAGGCCGCGGGCGGCGGCCTCGCGGATCCGCCCGCGCAGCCGGTGCAGGCGCGCGCGCGCGCCCAGGCCATGCAGGGCGTCGACATCGAAGTCGTGGTCGACGGCATGCGCGGCGGCGTGCGGCAACGGCAACAGCGCATGCCGCGAGAGCAGGTGGATCGGGCCGCGATGGCCGTTGGCCGCCAGGGTCAGCACCGCATCGACCATGCTCAGGCCGGTGCCGACGATGCATACCTCCGCGTCGGCCGCGATCGAGGCGACGGCGGCGTAGTCCCAGGCATCGACCAGGCGCGGCCGCGCCAGTGCACCCGAGCCGCGGACCGGCAGCGGGCGCGGCGCGTTGCCGGTCGCCAGTACGACGCGCGTCGCGCGCCGCGCGCCATCGGCGCAGTCCAGCCTCCAGCCATCGCCCGCCGGGTCGCGCTGCAGCCCCGCGACACGCTGCGGCACGATCTCCAGCGACGCCGGGCTGGCCTGCCGCGCCTGCCCGAGGCGCTCGCGCAGGTAGGCCGCGTACTCCCGGCGCGGCGCGAAATCGCCGGCCAGCGCGGCGCGCGGCGTTCCGGCGAAACCGGGCCGCGTGGCGAGCCAGTCGAGGAAATCGTCGGCGCGGTCGGGAAGCGCACTCATCCGTCCGCTGGGCACGTTGAGCAGGTGCTCGGGACGGTCGGTCGCATAGGCCACGCCCAGGCCAAGCCGGCCGGGTTCGAACAGGGCGATGCGCAGCGGCGCGGACGCCTGGCGCAGGCACTGCAGCGCCACCAGCGCGCCGGCGGCGCCGCCGCCGACGATGCCGATGTCGAAACGGGACTGCATGGGCGTGATTCTACCCGGCCGCGGCGGCGCGGCCCGGGTTCACATGAACGAATCGGCCAGCCGCGACAGCCCTTCCAGGCTGCGCTTCCACGCCGGGCGCCGGCGCCACTTCTCCAGCGACAGCATCTCCGAATGGGCCAGGTAGTCGGCCTCGATCTCGTGCATGCGCTTGACCACGTCGCGGTCGTAGCAGAGCAGGCCGATCTCGGCGTTCAGCGCGAAGGAACGGATGTCCAGGTTGATCGAACTGACCAGAGCGACGGCGTCGTCCACGCTCAGGTGCTTGGCGTGGATGAAATGCGGCGTGTACAGCGCGATCTTCACCCCCGCCTGGAGCAGTTCCTCGTAGTAGGACTGCTGCGCCAGCCTGACCACGGCCTTGTTGTTGGTCGCCGACAGGATCAGCTGCACGTCCACGCCCGACAGCGCGGCGATGCGCAGCGCGCTCAGGGTCGCGTCGTCGGGCACGAAGTACGGCGTGGTCAGCACCAGCCGGTGCTGGGCCAGGTGGATCAGCGAATTGACCGTCTCGCCGGCGTTGCCGAACGGATAGGCCGGGCCGCTGGGCAGCAGTTGCGCAGCCACGTCCTCGGCATGCACCGGCCGGACCGGCGAGACCTCGAGCATCTCGCCCGTTTCCAGGTACCAGTCGCTGGCGAACACCGCTTCCATGTGCGAGACGATCGGGCCGCGCGCGCGGGCGACCAGTTCGCGGTTGGGATGCCCCGGCACGAACACCGCGTCGGCCAGGTTCTGCGAGCCGACGTAGCCGACGTGGTCGTCGATCACCGCGATCTTGCGGTGGTTGCGCAGGTCCATGCGGCTGCTGCGGCGCCAGCGCAGGCCGCCGGGCATCATCCGCTCGACCTTCACCCCGGCCGCGCGCAGCGGCCGGTGGAAGCGCCGCCATCCCAGCTTGCCGCCGACCGCGTCCAGCAGCAGGCGGCAATGCACCCCGCGCCCGGCCGCGCGGATGAGCGCGTCGGCCACGGCCTGGCCGACCGCGTCGTCGAACATCAGGTAGTACAGCAGGTGCACGCGGACCCGCGCCGCGTCGATATCGGCGATGAGCGTGCCGATCGAGCCGTCGTAGTCGTCGAGCAGTTCGACCGCGTTGCCGCGCACCGGCATGAAGTCGCCCATGCGTTCGACCAGCGGCACGGTCTCGGCGGCCGGGCCGGTGGCCGGCGGCTGCCAGCGCAGCGCCCGTTGCGGCGCCTGGCCTTCGCGGATGGCCTGCGAGGCATGGCCCTGGCGGCGCAACCGCTGCTTCGACAGCCACGGTTGCCCGAGCAGCAGGTACAGCGGCAGGCCCAGCAGCGGCACGAAAAAGGCCAGCAGCAGCCAGCTGCGGGCGGCGGCGGGGGTGGAGCGGCTGGGGATCCACCACAGCGCGGCCAGGCGGAAGGTCCAGTCCAGGGCGAACAGGATGGTGCCGAATGACCAGTCGTTCATCGGGGCGGGGACGGGCCGCGTGGGATGGGGCGATTCTGGGGGTGGAGTGGGCCCAGCGCAAAGCGGGGGAGGCGCTCCGGCTTCTGCTCTATCGCTTCGCGTTGCCTTGAGGCGACCTGACGGGCCCGGTCGTGGCCCGCAGGCCTCCGGGACTCATGTCCCCCGGCATCCGCCTGCGGCGGACGCCTCCTCCTTGACTTCGCCCCCCAAGGGCATTCGCGCCCGGCGCCCCCGCCACCTCGAAGCCCCGACGTTTTCCCTAGGCCGAGAGAAGAACCAAAAGAAAGCCCGCCGGTGGGCGGGCTTTCTTCGAACCGGAAGGCGACCGGGATTACTTGATCTTGCCTTCCTTGTAGATCACGTGCTTCCGGACGACGGGATCGTACTTCTTGATCTCCATCTTGTTCGGCGTGTTCTTCTTGTTCTTGTCGGTGGTGTAGAAGTGGCCGGTGTTGGCCGAGGAGATCAGGCGGATCTTGTCGCGCTTGGATGCCATGGTCGATTACTCCTCAGATCTTCTCGCCGCGCGCGCGCAGCTCGGCCAGGACGGCGTCGATGCCGTTCTTGTCGATGGTGCGCAGGGCAGCGGTGGAAACACGCAGCTTCACCCAACGGTTCTCGGAGGCCACCCAGAAGCGGCGCTCGTGCAGGTTGGGGAGGAAACGGCGGCGGGTCTTGTTGTTGGCATGCGAGACGTTGTTGCCGGTCTGCACGCCCTTCTTGCTCACTTGACACACTCGTGCCATGACGCACCTCGAAGGTTTCTGTGGTGTCTCCCTTGGCCAGGGAAACGGCGGCCCCACCGCCGGGGCGGTGCGCGATACGGGTTCTGGAACGGAACGCTTCTGGCGGCATCGCGCTGCCGGCGGGTTTCCGGCACGGGCCGGACGAAGCGAGCCGCGCATTATGCCCGTGCCCCGCGTCTGGTGCAAATCAAGGTGTTGCGGCGGTATCTGGCCCCTGCGCGGGCACCCGCCATCGGGCGGGCCACGCCAATACCGCACCGAGCAGTGCGCCGAGCCAGTGCGCCTCGTGGATCACCCACGCTGCCGCGCCGCCCAGGCCCACCGCCTCGCAGGCCAGCTTGATGGCGAGCAGGGCAAGGCCGGCCCAGGCCAGACGGCTGCCTCGTACCAGCAGCAGCCAGGCCAGCCAGCCGTGCAGCAGGCCGGACAGGCCGACGTACCAGTGCAATTGCGGCAACACCAGCAACACGGCCAGGCCGAGCGCCGGCATCAGCACGGCCGATACCAGCAGCAGCGGAACCAGCCGTCGCCAGCGCGCCGCGACCACGGCAAGGATCGCCAGCGCCGCAAGATTGATTCCGGCATGGCGCAGGTCCAGGTGCATCAGGTGGCCGCTCCACAGCCGCCAGACCTGCCCGGCCAGCACGGCGTCGCGGTCGAGCGTGCAGGCCTCCCACAGTGCCGGCCAGTACAGGCCGGCCAGCGCCGCGAACGCGGCAAGCGCGACTAGCGCCGCCGCACCAGCCACGCCGCCGCCGCACCCAGCAACAACAGGGCCAGTTCCCACGCAGCGACCGCACCGCCGCCGCCGGAGCGCTTGTGCCAGTCGCCGCCCGAGCCGCGCTCGACCAGGCGCACCTGGCCTTCCTCGCGCGCACGGCGGTCGAAATCGGCGATGGACTGGTCCAGGTTGCCGATCATCTGCGTCATCGCCGCAGAAAAACTCTCACCGGCCAGACGATCGCGCACTTCGCTCACCCGCACCGCAGTGGACGAGGCATTGCGCTGGTCCTGCCCCGGTGCGCGCAGCAGCAGGGTGCGGCTGGTCACGTCGAACACGGCGGTTTCCACGAAGGTACTGACATCGTTGTTGTTGCCGCGCACGGTGTAGGCCCCCACGATGGTCCAGTACAGGAACGAGGCGGCCGATTCATCGCTGCGCAATACCTGGTCGTAGGACACCAGCGCCACCAGGTCCACGCCTTGCAGGCGTGCCACCTGCTCGAGGTTGTCGAAACCGCCGCCCGGGCGCAGGAGGATATGAATCAGAAGATTCAGATGCTCATCCGCACCTCGAAGGAAAAGGGCTTCGTC
>CAZBDE010000136.1:0-7630 GCA_964490415.1 uncultured Pseudoxanthomonas sp.
CGGGCGTGCCGGGACTGGACCTGCTGGCCCAGGGCCGGCTCGATTTCGAGGCGCCGGACCACGACGCTTTCCCCTGCCTGCGCCTGGCCGGCGCGGCCATGGCTGCCGGCGGCACTGCGCCGGCGGTGCTCAACGCGGCCAATGAAGAAGCCGTTTCAGCCTTTCTTCAGGGCCATGTCGGTTTCCTAGACATTCCCGCGCTGGTCGAGGACGCCCTCGCCGCCCTGCCCGCGGCGCCGGCCGGTTCGCTGGAGGCGCTGCTGGCGGCCGATGCGGACGCACGCCGACTCACCCGCCAACGGATCGATGCAATGCCCCTTGCCGGGACCCGCCCCGCATGAGCGCCACCCGCCCGGAGCCCGCCCATGGGTGACTTCTTCGGCTCCGTCTGGTGGCTGGTGGTCAGCCTCGGCCTGCTGGTGACCTTCCACGAGTTCGGCCACTACTGGGTGGCGCGGCGCTGCGGCGTGGACGTGCTGCGCTTCTCGGTGGGCTTCGGCAAGCCGCTGTGGTCGCGCTTCGACCGCCACGGCACCGAATTCGCGATCGCCGCGATTCCGCTGGGCGGCTACGTGAAGATGCTCGACGAGCGCGAGGCCGACGTGCCGGTCGACCGCCAGGCGCACGCCTTCAACCGCCAGGGCGTCTGGCGCCGCATCGCGATCGTGGCCGCCGGCCCCGCCGCGAACCTGCTGCTGTGCGTGGCCCTGCTTTGGGTGATGTTCATGGTCGGTCGCCAGGACTATGCGCCGGTGGTCGGCCAGGCCGGCGGGATCGCCGCCGCGGCCGGCTTCCGCGCCGGCGACCGCCTGGTCGCGGTGGATGGCCGCGAGGTGCAGACCTGGTCCGAAGCGGCGATGGCCCTGGCCACCCCCGCGCTGGACCGGCGCGACATCGAAGTCCGGGCCGAGGACGCGGCCGGCGGCGAAGTAGTGCGCACCCTGCGCCTGTCGCAGCTGCCGGCCTCGCTGGACGAACGCCGCATCCCCGAGCAGGCCGGGTTCACCTGGCGCTTCCTGCTGGCCCCGGCGCGGGTCGACGGGGTCCGCGAGGACGGTGCCGCCGCCGGCGTGCTGCTGCCGGGCGACCTGGTCCTGGCGGTGGACGGCAACCGGATCGATTCGGCCGACCAGGTCGCACCGCGGGTGCAGGCGCTGGGCGAGCGCGGCGGCCCGGGCATGGTCGAGGTCGACCGCGACGGCGACCGGCTGGCCCTGGAACTGGCCCCGCGCGCCAGCACCGACCCGCAGCGCGCCGGCCGCTGGGAGCTGGGCATCACCCTGGCCGCGCCGCAGGCGCCGGCCTACGACGCGACCCAGCGCCACGGCCCGCTGGCGGCCGTGCCGATGGCCCTGCGCGAGACCGGCCGCCTGGCCAGCGACTCGCTGGGGATGATGCGGCGGATGCTGACCGGCGAGGCCTCGGTGAAGAACCTGTCCGGCCCGGTCACCATCGCCCGGGCGGCCAACGCCTCGGCCAAGCGCGGCGCCGACTGGTTCCTGTACTTCCTCGCCCTGCTCTCGCTGAGCCTGGCGATCATCAACCTGCTGCCGATCCCGATCTTGGACGGCGGTCACCTGCTGTATTACCTTATCGAGTTGGTCAAAGGCAGCCCGTTGAGCGAACGCGCGATGGCTGCCGGCCAGTACCTGGGCCTGGCGCTGCTGGCCGGGCTGATGGGACTGGCCTTCTACAACGACATTCTGGGCCTGATGCCGCGATGACCGACCGTACTCCCGGACCTTCACCGCGGTTCCTGCCCAAATACCCGCTTTCCACCGGATGTGACATGACGCGATACCCCGTGCGCCGCCTGCTCGCCCTTGCCCTCGCCGCTTCCCTGAGCCTGCCGGCGATGGCGCAGTCGGTCGAGCCGTTCACCGTGAGCGACATCCGCATCGACGGCCTGCAGCGCATCGCCGCCGGCACCGTGTTCACCTACCTGCCGGTGGAGCGTGGCGAAACCCTGGACCAGGCCGGCGCCGGGGAGACGATCCGCGCGCTGTACCGCACCGGTTTCTTCGAGGACGTGCGCGTCGACCGGCAGGGCAGCATCCTGGTGATCACCGTGCGCGAGCGCCCGGCGATCAACAAGCTGACCCTGGAAGGCAACAAGGACATCAAGACCGAGGACCTGATGAAGGGCCTGCAGGACATCGGCCTGGCCGAGGGCGAGACCTTCGACCGCATGGCCCTGGACCGCGTCCTCCAGGAACTGAACCGGCAGTACAACAACCGCGGCAAGTACAACGTGGTGATCACCCCGACGGTGAGCCCGCTGGACCGCAACCGCGTCGACATCAAGATCGAGGTCAAGGAAGGCAAGGCGGCCAAGATCCGCCACGTCAACCTGATCGGCACCGACACCTTCGCCAACGAGGAGATCGTCGGCAACTGGGAGTCGCGCGAGAGCAGCTGGATGTCCTGGTACCGCCGCGACGACCAGTACTCGCGCGAGAAGCTCTCCGGCGACATGGAGAAGCTCAACTCCTGGTACCTGGACCGCGGCTACATCGACTTCAACGTCGATTCCACCCAGGTCTCGATCAGCCCCGACAAGCGCGACATGTACCTCACCGCCAGCGTCACCGAGGGCGAGGCCTACACGATTTCCGAGATCAAGGTCACCGGCGACACGATCCTGCCGCAGGACCAGATCGAGCGCCTGGTGATCCCCAGGGCCGGCGACACCTTCTCCCGCGCCCTGCTGGAAATCACCGCCGACGCGATCACCAACACCCTGAGCAACATCGGCTACGCCTTCGCCCGGGTGAACCCGGTGCCGACCACCAACCGCGAAGAGCGCACCGTCGCGATCAACCTGCAGGTGGTGCCGGGCCCGCGCGTGAACGTGCGCCGGATCGTGTTCAAGGGCAACACCCGCTCCTCCGACGAAGTGCTGCGCCGCGAGATGCGCCAGTTCGAGAACGCCTGGTTCTCGCAGGCCGCCATCGACCGCTCCAAGATCCGCCTGCAGCGCCTGGGCTACTTCGAGACGGTCGAGGTCGAGACCCCGCCGGTCCCCGGCGTCGCGGACCAGGTCGACGTGGTGTTCAACGTCAAGGAAACCACCTCGGGCAGCTTCGTGTTCGGCCTTGGCTACTCGCAGCTGGCCGGCATGACCGCCTCGATCCAGCTGTCGCAGAACAACTTCCTCGGCGGCGGCAACCGCGTGTCGGTGGAGGCCCAGCGCAGCGACTACATGCAGCGCTACGCGTTCTCCTACCTCAACCCGTTCTTCACGGACGAAGGCCTCTCGCTCGGCTACAACCTGTGGTGGCGCGAGCTGGACTACTCGGACTTCAACACCGCCCAGTACAACAGCACCAACGCCGCCGCCCAGGCCATGCTGGGGCTGCCGATCACCGAGAACAGCAGCATCTCGCTGCTGTTCGGCATCGACAGCAACCTGATCCAGACCTACTACGGCAGCACGCCGCAATCGATCATCGACTACATCGACGCGATCGGCAATCGCACCTTCCACGCATGGCGCAGCGAACTGGGCTGGGCGCGCGACACCCGCAACGACTTCTTCATGCCGACCCGCGGCATGTACCAGCGCGTGGGCCTGGAAACGACCCTGCCCGGCTCGACCGCCGAGTACTACAAGATCAGCTACGAGTTCTCCAAGTACTGGATGCTGCACCCGGCGTTCGTGCTGCGCACCGGCCTGGACCTGGGCTTCGGCGACAGCTACGGCCAGGACACCACCCGGCTGATCTGCTGGACGATGCCGACGATCGCCGACCCGTACCCGCCGGCGAGCGACCCCTGCCTGACAAGCTCGCCCGACTACAGCCGCACGGTCACCGCCTCCGGCCTGCCGTTCTTCGAGAACTTCTACGCCGGTGGTACCCGTTCGGTGCGCGGCTTCCGCGACAACACCCTGGGTCCGCGTTCGGAACCGACCGGCGGCTATTCGCGGGGACAGCCGATGGGCGGCTCGCTCAAGACCGTGGGCCAGATCGAGATGGTGTTCCCCAGGCTGTTCGACAGCAAGGCCGCTCGCGTGTCGGCGTTCGTCGACTTCGGCAACGTGTACGACGGCTGGGACAACTTCGACGCCAACGAACTGCGCGCGTCGGCGGGCGTGGCGCTGCTGTGGCGCGCGCCGGTCGGCCCGATCTCGATCAGCTACGCCTACCCGTTCAAGAAGAAGGACGGCGACGAGATCGAGCGCCTGCAGTTCACCTTCGGCGGCGGCTTCTGACCTGGCGGCGCCCCTCCGGCGAAACGACCAGGCGGAAGGCAGCGGGGCGAGCCCCGCTCTACGCGGCGTCGGCGAGGGTGCCCAGCTGGGCGAGCACGGCGGTGGCGTAGCTGCCGGGTGGCAGCGAGAACGACAGCTGCAGGCTGGACGCGTCCGGCCACGCCCAGGCCAGTCCGTCCGGCCGCACGCGCAGCGCACGCCGCTCCTGTTCCAGGCCGGCGCGTTCCAGGCCGTCGCGCAGCGCCACCGATTCGGCGCCGTCCAGGGCGGCCAGCTCGAGTTCCCGGCAGGCGCCCTCGCTGCGCAGGCCGCCTCGGCCCCAGAGCGCGCCGCTGGGGTGGATGTCGAACGCCTCGAGGCGGTGCGCCAGCGCCTCGCTCCATGGTTCCGGCCCGAATACGCTGCGGCTGCCGGAAAGCATCCACACCTCGCCCTCCATGCCGCGGTTCCAGCTGCCGTCGGCCACGCGCGCGGCCAGCACCCGGTTGAACAGCGCCGAGCGCGCCGCCGACAGCAGCATGGCGCGCTGCTCGCGGCCCATGCGCGCGCCGCGCGCGCCCTGCGCGAACATCGCCAGCGCCTTGCCGACGTTGCCGCCCCCGTGGCCGAAGCGCTGCTCGCCGAAGGCATTGGGCACGCCCTGCGCGGCGACCTGCTCCAGCCGCACCTGGATGGCGTCGCGATCGCCGGCCACTTCGCGCAGCACCAGCACGAAGCGGTTGCCGGCCAGCGCGCCGCGCGACAGCTTGCGCCGGTGCCGCGCCTGCGCCAGCACGCGCAGGCCGTCGCGCTCCAGCAACGCGGGGTCCGGCGCCTCGCGGCCCGGCAGCTGCACGCTGAAGCGCTGCACGGTGACCGCGTGCCGGTCCTTCTGCCCGGCGAAGCCGACCGCGTGCTCGGCCACGCCGGCCCAGCGCGCGAGTTCGCGGGCGACGAAACCGGTGTTCATGCCGCGCTTCTCGATGGTCAGCAGCAGGTGCTCGCCTTCGCCCGTCGGCCCGAACGCGGGGAGTTCCTCGACGAAGAAGTCTTCCGGCGCGGTCCGGATCCGCGCGGTAAGGACGGCGTCGCCGAATGCGCGGGACTGGCAGGTGGTGTCGGTCATCTCTGTATCCGTGCAGCTCCGTAGAGCGGTGCTGGCCCCACTCTACGGGCGAATGACCAGCACCACCGCCTGCGCGGCAATGCCCTCGCCACGGCCGGTGAAGCCCAGCTTCTCGCTGGTGGTCGCCTTGACGCTGACCGCGTCCAGCGCCACGCCGCAGGCCTCGGCGATGCGCTCGCGCATCAGCGGCGCGTGCGGGCCCACCCTGGGTCCTTCGCAGATCACGGTGACGTCGGCGTTGCCCAGCCTCCAGCCGCGTTCCGCGGCCAGGCCCACGCAGTGGCGCAACAGGCCCAGGCTGTCGGCGCCGCGCCAGCGCTCGTCCGAGGGCGGGAAATGCACGCCGATGTCGCCCAGCGCCAGCGCGCCGAGGATCGCATCGCACAGCGCGTGCAGGACCACGTCGCCGTCGCTGTGCGCGACCACGCCGTGGTCGTGCGGCACGCGCACGCCCCCGAGCATGACGTGGTCGCCTTCGCCGAAGACGTGCACGTCGCAGCCCTGGCCGATGCGGAACGGGAAGAGGTCTGCCATGCGGAGTCCTTCGGCGGGAAATACCGCCTATTGTAGGAGCCCCCTTCAGGGGCGACCACGCGGCGGTGGGGAACGCCGGGTGCCCGGGCCGGCGCCGCCCCCCCCGGTCGCGGCTGAAGCCGCTCCTACAACGGACGCCGCGAGAGCTCGAATTCGAACCGGGCCAGGTCTGCCGGCGTGGTGACCTTGAAGTTGTCCTCGCGGCCCTCGACCAGCAGCGGTCGCAGGCCCTCGCGCTCCAGCGCCATCGCCTCGTCGGTGACCTCGATTCCGGCCTCGGCCGCGGCCTGCAGCGCGCGGGTCAGCTGCAGGCGGCGGAACAGCTGCGGGGTCAGCGCCCGCCACAACCGCTCGCGCGGCTCGGTGGCGTCGATGCCGCCGTCGTCGCCGGCGCGCTTGAGGGTGTCGCGCACCGGGGCGGCCAGGATCGCGCCGACCGGGTCGGTGCGGCCGCGTTCGAGCAGCCGCTCGAGATCGGCCAGCGCCAGGTTGGGCCGCGCCGCGTCGTGGACCAGGACGAAGTCGTCGCCCCGCACCGATTCCGGCAACGCTGCCAGCGCCGCCAGCACCGAGGCCGCGCGGCTGTCGCCGCCGGTACAGGCCAGCAGCGGCTTGCCCGCGAATTCGCTCCAGCCCGGCCACCATGGATCATCGGCAGCGAGCGCCAGCACAACGCCGGCCACCGCCGGATGCGCCAGCAACGCCTCCAGGGTGTGCGCCAGCAGCGGGCGCCCGGCCACCTCCAGGTACTGCTTGGGCCGCTCGCCGCCGAAGCGGCTGCCGCGGCCCGCGGCCGGCACCACCGCCCAGATCGAAGCCATCAGTCCGGCTTCCCTTCATCGCCGCCGGCGGTGTCCTCGCCCTCGGCAGGGACCGGTGCCGGCGGCGTCGCGCGCTGCGACGGATCCTCGACCACGCGATAGAACACCTCGCCCGGCTTGATCATGCCCAGCTCGCTGCGCGCCCGCTCCTCGACCGCCGCCACGCCTTCCTTGAGGTCGCGCACTTCGGCGGCCAGGGCCGCGTTGCGCTCGTGCAGGCCGCCGTTCTCGCGGCGCTGGTGTTCGACCTGCGCCTCCAGCGCGGCGACCTCGCCCGCACTGCCGATGCCGAACCAGAGCCGGTACTGCAACCATCCCAGCAGCAGCACCAGCACCAGCAGCGCCCAGCGCAGCACGCGCATCGCGGGCTTTCCCGGTCAGCGCTTGATCGAGACGAAGGCGTCGCGGCCGGCGTAGCGCGCCGACGCGCCCAGCTGCTCCTCGATCCGCAGCAGCTGGTTGTACTTGGCCACGCGGTCGCTGCGGCACAACGAGCCGGTCTTGATCTGGGTCGCGGTGGTGGCCACGGCGATGTCGGAAATGGTGGTGTCCTCGGTCTCGCCGGAGCGGTGCGAGACGATCGACGCGTAGTTGGCCGCATGGGCCATGGCGATGGCTTCCAGGGTCTCGGTCAGGGTGCCGATCTGGTTGACCTTGATCAGGATCGCGTTGGCAGTGCCCGACTCGATGCCCTGCTTGAGGATCTTCGGATTGGTCACGAACAGGTCGTCGCCGACCAGCTGCACCTTCGAGCCGATGCGGTCGGTGAGCAGCTTCCAGCCGGTCCAGTCGTCCTCGGCCAGGCCGTCTTCGATGGTGATGATCGGGTACTGCGCGGCCCAGTCGGCGAGGAAGTCGACGAACTGCTCCGACGACAGGCGTTTGCCTTCGCCGACCAGGTGGTACTTGCCGTTGTCGTAGAACTCGCTGGAGGCCACGTCCAGGCCCAGCAGCACA
>CAZBDE010000137.1:0-7628 GCA_964490415.1 uncultured Pseudoxanthomonas sp.
TCCGGCCACTTCGCCCGCTACGTGGACTACGACTTCACCGCCAGGCTCGAGGACGAGCTGGACGCGGTCTCCCGCGGCGAAGAGGAGTGGGTGCCGCTGATGGAGAAGTTCTGGGGCCCGTTCAAGGAACTGGTCGAGGACAAGAAGGAATCGCTGGACCGCACCGACGCAGGCAGCTCGCGCTCGCTGGGCACCGACCCGAAGAGCGGCAAGGAGGTCAGCGCGCGGATCGGCCGCTTCGGCCCGATGGTGCAGATCGGCACGGTCGAGGACGAGGAGAAGCCGAAGTTCGCCTCGCTGCAGCCGGGCCAGAGCATCTATTCGATCTCGCTGGAGGACGCGCTGAAGCTGTTCGACATGCCGCGCACGCTGGGCGAGAGCCAGGGCGAGGCGGTCAGCGTGGGCATCGGCCGCTTCGGCCCGTTCGCCAAGCGCGGCGGCACCTATGCGTCGCTGAAGAAGGAGGACGATCCGTACAAGATCGACCTGGCGCGCGCGGTGTTCCTGATCGAGGAAAAGGAGGAGATCGCGCGCAACCGCGTGATCAAGGAATTCCCGGGCAGCGACATCCAGGTGCTCAATGGCCGCTTCGGCCCGTACCTGAGCGACGGCAAGCTCAACGGCAAGATCCCCAAGGACCGCGAGCCGGCCTCGCTGACCCTGGAGGAAGTGCAGCAGCTGATGGCCGAGACCGGCAAGCCGGCGCGGCGCGGCTTCGGCGCGAAGAAGGCGGTGGCGAAGAAGACGGCGGCGAAGAAGGCCGCCACCGCACCGGCGCCAGCGAAGAAGGCCGCCGCGAAGGACAGTCCGGCGAAGAAAGCCGCCAGGAAGCCACCGGCGAAGAAGGCCTCGAAAAAGACCGCCGCGAAGAAAGCGCCGGTGAAGAAGGCCACCCGCGGCGCCGCGGATGACGCCCCGCCGTTCTGAGACCGGGGTCACCCCCGGCCTTCATCCGGCGCCAGCGGGCGGGCGACTAACATCGCCCGCCATGGCCCGCACCCTCGCCATCGATGAAGCCGCCGCGCTGCTGCAGCGCGGCGGCCTGCTCGCCTATCCCACCGAGGCGGTCTGGGGGCTGGGCTGCGACCCGGACAACGAAGCCTCGGTGCTGCGCCTGCTCGAACTGAAGCGGCGCCCGCTCGACAAGGGCCTGATCCTGGTCGCCGCACACCTGGACCCGCTGCGCCGCTGGCTCGACCTGCCGGCGCTGCCGCCCGAGCGCCTGGCGGTGGTACTGGCCAGCTGGCCCGGCCCGCACACCTGGGTGATGCCTGCCGCCGCCGATGCGCCGCACTGGATCACCGGCGGACGCGACAGCGTCGCCATCCGCATCAGCGCCCACCCGGTGGTCTCGGCGCTGTGCGAAGCCTTCGGCGGCGCCTTGGTGTCCACCAGCGCCAACGTCGGCGGCGAACCGCCCGCCCGCCGGCGCCCCCAACTGGATCCGCTGCTGTGCGAAGCGGTCGACGGCATCGTCGCCGGCGAGACCGCCGGCCTGACCCGGCCCACCCCGATCCGGGTGGCGCTCAACGGCAGCGTCCTGCGCGGCTGACCGCCACGGCAGGCCGCGCTAGGATGGCGGACCGCGCCACGGAGACGGCAATGCCCCAGTCCCTGTCCCTCCGCCTGGCCCTGTCGCTGTCCGCACTCCTGCTGGCACTGCCGCTGGTCGCGCCACGCGCGACCGGCACCGAGGTCACCGTCTACCGCTGCAGCGACAGCCGCGGCCAGCTGGTCGCGTTGCGCGACTCGCCCTGCCTCGCCGGCGAGCGCCAGGAAACGGTGCAGATGCAGCGGCCACAGGATCCGCCTGCGCGCCCGCCCGCGCCCGCGCCCGCGCCCACACCAGCCGCAGCACCGCAACGCGAGGTGCGGATCGTCCACGTGCAGGCACCGCAGCCGCTGTACGAATGCACGGCCCCCGACGGTTCGACCTACACCAGCGAAAGCGCGGAGGGCAACCCGCGCCAGGTGCCGATATGGACGCTGGGCTATCCGGCGGCCGGAAGCGTGCGCCCCCCGATCGGGCACCCACCCGTCGTCCGTCCCCCCATCGCCGGGCCAGGCCCGAGGCCTCCGCTGCCGGGCCTTGTCGTCCCCGCCACCACCTGGGTGCGCGATCCCTGCGTGCAACTGTCGCAGGACGAGGTCTGCAAGCGCCTGTCCGACCGGCGCTACGAGATCCTGCGCGTCTACCATGCGGCCATGCCCAGCCAGCGCCAGGAACTGGATCGCGAACAGCGCCAGATCGACACGCACCTGGCCAGCCACTGCCCCGGTTACTGATCGCCCATGCGTTCCTCCCTGCCCCTGCTCCTTCCCTGCCTGCTGTCGTGGATGCTGCTGTCGCCCCCGGTTCCGGCACAGGCGGTGACGATCTACCGCTGCACCGATGCGGCCGGCACCCTCACCGTGCAGAACAGCCCCTGCCCGGCCGGCAGCAGCCAGAGCGAACGGCAGATGGCGGGCGTGGCCAGCAGCCCGGGTGCGGCGACGCCGGCCGCAGGCGCAACCGCCGTTCCGGGCACACCGCCCGCGGATGCCTTCGGCCAGGCGCAGGAAGTGCGCTCCAGCGACGGCAGCTTCGTCACCACCGGGACCGGCGCTCCGGGCGACACCCGTGCGCCGCCCGTGCAGCACGCCGCGGACGGCGGCGTCATCACCACCAGCGCCGGGCCGGAGCCGCGGATCCTGGACAGCGCCAACCTGCCGCGCGCGGTGGACGCGGCCAGCGAACCCGATCCGGGCGCGCCGCCGCCGCCGATCTTCCGCTGCACCACCTACGACAACGACAGCTACCTGTCGGAGGAAGCCGACGTGCCGCCGCGCTGCCTGGCCCTGCGCACGGTCGGCCTGGACGGCAATCCCGCCGCCGGTGCAGGACGCGCCTGCGAAGTGGTCCGCGACCAGTGCTCGCGCGTGCCCGACGGCGGCGCCTGCGACGCCTGGCAGCGCTACGCACGCGAAGCCGAATCGCGCTGGCGCTTCGCCCACCCGGACAATGTCGAGCGCCGCCGCGCCGAGTACGAACGCCTGGCGAACCTGGTCGGCGAGACCTGCGGCGGCTGAAGAACACTCCTTCGGTCGTGCCCGCTCCTGCACATGCGGGGCGCGCGCTTCTGTCTTCTGTAGGAGCTCCCTTCAGGGGCGACCACGGCGTCGGGGTCGCAAGAACGTCGCCCGTGCCGACGACGTCGGGTCGCAGTCATGCCCGCTCCT
Source organism: uncultured Pseudoxanthomonas sp. (assembly GCA_964490415.1). Classification (GTDB taxonomy): domain Bacteria; phylum Pseudomonadota; class Gammaproteobacteria; order Xanthomonadales; family Xanthomonadaceae; genus Pseudoxanthomonas. The sequence goes on from CAZBDE010000137.1 coordinate 3,220, forward strand.
GCACAGAAACTTCTTCAGCCCGACCAGGGCACGCTGAGCCCCACCAGCAACAGGAACAGCGCGAACACCTTGCGCAGCGCCTCGCCGCTGAGCCGGTGCGCCAGGCGCGTGCCCCACGGCGCGGCCAGCACCGAGGCCAGGGCCACGCCGATGGCCGCCGGCAGGTAGACATAGCCGATGCCATGCGCCGGCAGCGCACCAGCCGGCGCGTGCAGCGTATAGCCCAGCGCGCTGGACAGGCCGATCGCCACGCCGCAGGCGCTGGACGTGCCGACCGCACGCACCGGCCGCACCCCGCGCCAGACCAGCAGCGGCACGGTCATGCTGCCGCCGCCGATGCCGACCACGGCCGACAGCGCGCCGATGCCGCCGCCGGCCGCGGTCAGCGGCCAGCCGCGCGGCGCCGGCACCTCGCTGCCGTCGGCCGGCGCGCGGGTACGGCCGAAGCCGATCTGCCACGCCGCCAGCAGGCAGTAGCCGGCGACCACCCAGCGCAGCACCGCGTCGGACAGCGCCACCGCCACACCGCTGCCCAGCCAGCCGCCGAGCACCAGGCCGGGCACCATCCACTTCACCGTCGGCCACAGCACGCTGCCGCGCCTGGCATGTGCGCGCGCCGAGGACGCCGCGGTCAGCACGATGCTGGCCAGCGAACTGGCCAGCGCCGCGTGCATCGCCGTCTCCTGCGGCACGCCGAACAGCGGCAGCAGCCAGGCCAGCGCGGCGACCAGGACCAAACCGCCGCCGACGCCGAGCAGGCCGGCGAGGATGCCGGCGACCACGCCGAGCAGGGGGAACAGCAGGAACATCAGTGGCGACAAGTTGGCAACTCCGGAGCGGGTGACCTGCATGACGTGCGGCCTTGTGGCCGTGAAGGAGCGTCCACCGCCGTTCCGGCGGCTTTCCACAGACGGATGTCTGGTCAGGCCGGAATCCAGCGACTTCACGCGATCAACGCAAAGCCACCGGGTCCCGGCTTCCGCCGGGGCGACGGGATCGACACTGTCCCACGGTCACGGCCGTTCAGGCGCGTTGGGTATATTCGACCGCATGTCGACCCCGGCCACCATCCCCGCCCTGCGCCGCCTGCGCCGGCCGCTGCTGCTCGCGCTGCTGGCGCTGCCCGCCCTGGCCGCCGCGCAGGCCGCCCCTTCCACCGGCACCGGCAACGATGCGGCGATGAAGGCCGCCCTCGCCGCGGCCCAGCGCGGCCCGCTGGCGCCGGGCCAGGCCGAGGCGCTGCGCGGCGATCCGCGCTTCCCGTGGCTGGAATACGCGCAGCTGTCGCGCGATCTCGACACCGTCGATCCGGCGCGGGTGCGCGCCTTCCTGCAGCGCTACGACGGCCAGGCCGCCGCCGCCGCGCTGCGTCCGCTGTGGCTGGCCTCGCTGTCGCGCCGCCAGCAATGGAACGATTTCCTCGCCGACTGGCGCGCCAGCGACGACCCGGCCCTGCGCTGCGCGCGGCTCAATGCACAGCAGGCACTGGGCCGCGCCGACGCCACCTGGAACGCCGACGCGCAGGCGCTGTGGCGCAGCGGCAAGTCGCTGCCCGGCACCTGCGACGCCACCTTCGCCAGCCTCGCCGCCCGCGGCGGGCTCACCGACGCCCTGCGCTGGGAGCGCTTCGACCTGGCCGTGGCCGAGCGCGAACCGGGCGTGATGCGCGCGGCCGCGCGCGGCCTGCCCGCCGATGCGCTGGCCCTGGCCCAGGACTACGCCGCCTTCGTCCAGGCGCCGCACGCGCGCGCCGCGCAATGGCCGCGCGATGCGCGCAGCCGCCAGGTCGCCGCCGCCGGGCTGGCGCGGCTGGCGAAGGACAACCCGGACGCGGCCGAGCGCCAGCTGGCGCAACTGGCGCCCCTGCTGGGCATGGACGAAGCGCAGCGCGGCCAGGTGCTGTACCAGGTCGCGCTGTGGACGGTGGCCTCCTACCTGCCCGGCTCGGCGCAGCGGCTGGCCGCGGTGCCTGCGGCCGCCTACGACGAGCGCCTGCACGAATGGCGCGTGCGCGAAGCGATGGCGCGCGGCGACTGGAAGGCGGCGCTGGAAGCGATCCGGAAGATGCCGACCGCGCAGCGCGAGGACGCGCGCTGGCGCTGGTTCGAGGGCCGCATGCTGGAGAAGACCGGTCGCGCCAGCGAAGCGCAGGCGCTGTTCAGCGCCGCGGCCACCTCGCCGACGTTCCACGGCTTCCTCGCCGCCGACCGCCTGGGCCAGCCGTACGCGCTGTGCCCGTGGGAGCCGGGCGACCCGCCGGCGCTGCGCAACGAGGTCGCGCGCGACCCGGCGCTGCAGCGCGCGCTGGCCCTGTACCGCATCGACCAGCCCGGCTGGGCGGTGCGCGAATGGAACGACGCGCTGACCCGCTTCGACGACCCGCGCCGCCGCGCCGCCGTGGCCGTGGCCCAGGAACAGGGCTGGTTCGACCGCGCGGTGTTCTCGCTGGGCAAGGTGCCCGACGAGCAGCGCCTGTACCGGCTGCGTTTCCCGCTGCACCACGACGCCGACATCCGCGCCGCCGCCGCGCGCAACGACCTCGACCCGGCCTGGATCGCGGCCGAGATCCGCGCCGAGAGCGTGTTCAACCCCAATGCGCGTTCGCCGGCCAATGCACGCGGACTGATGCAGCTGCTGCCCGGCACCGCCGCCGGCGTGGCCCAGCGCACCGGCCTGCCGTATGCCGGCGCCGAGAGCCTGTACGACTCCTCCACCAACATCGCCCTGGGCAGCGCCTACCTGCGCGAGATGGAGGACAAGTACGGCGTCGCCTACCAGGCCATCGCCGCCTACAACGCCGGCCCGACGCCGACCGCGCGCTGGCTGTCGCAGCGCCCGGCGCACGATCCGGACCTGTGGATCGAGACGATCAGCTACAAGGAGACGCGCGACTACGTGGCGCGCGTGCTCGCGTTCAGCGCGATCTACGACTGGCTGCTCAACGACGACGCGCTGCCGGTGAGCGAACGCCTGCTCGGCCGCACCCAGGGCGCCCGCAAACGCTTCGCCTGCCCCACCCCCGGCGCATCACCCTTGTAGGTGCGGGCATGACCGCGACCCGACGCCGTCGGCACAGGCGACGTCCCGATGATTCCGACGCCCGTGTCGCCCGCAATAGGGGCTCCTGCAAAAACCCCCGATGCACCGCTGCCTCTCGCACCTGACCGACAGCGTCCTCCCGCCGCACCACACGCTACGATGCCCTCCATGGAGACCTACCTCGTCGGCGGCGCGGTCCGCGATGAACTGCTTGGCCTGGCGCCCGGCGACCGCGACTGGGTCGTGGTCGGCGCCACCCCGGAACGGATGCTCGAGGCCGGCTTCCGGCCGGTCGGCCGCGACTTCCCCGTGTTCCTGCATCCGGACACCGGCGAGGAACACGCGCTGGCCCGCACCGAGCGCAAGAGCGGCCGCGGCCATCGCGGCTTCGTGGTCGACGCCGATCCTTCCGTGACCCTCGAAGAGGACCTGCTGCGCCGCGACTTCACCATCAACGCCATCGCCCGCGACGCGCACGGCGACCTGGTCGATCCCTGTGGCGGCGTGGACGACCTCGAGCGGCGCGTGCTGCGCCATGTCGGCCCGGCCTTCGCCGAGGATCCGCTGCGGGTGCTGCGCGCCGGCCGCTTCATGGCCCGCTTCGCGCCGCTGGGTTTCACCGTGGCGCCGGAGACGATGCTGCTGATGCGGCAGATGGCCGCCAGCGGCGAACTCGCCACCCTGGTCGCCGAGCGCGTCTGGCAGGAACTGCGCAAGGCGCTGGCCGCGCCACGGCCCTCGGCCTTCCTCGCCACGATGCACGCCTGCGGCGCGCTGGCCGCGGTCCTGCCCGAGGTCGACGCGCTGTACGGCGTGCCGCAGCGCGCCGAGCACCACCCCGAAGTCGACACCGGCCTCCACCAGCAGCTGGTCAGCGACATGGCCGCACGGCTCGCCCCGGGCGACGACCTGGCCGGCTTCGCCGCGCTGACCCACGACCTGGGCAAGGCGCTGACCCCGCCGCACGTGCTGCCGAAGCACATCGGCCACGAGCGCGCCGGCCTCGAGCCGCTGGCCGCGCTGTGCGAACGGCTGAAAGTGCCGCTGGAACACCGCCGGCTGGCCGAAGCGGTCTGCCGCGAACATCTGCATGTGCACCGCCTGGCCGAACTGCGCGATGCCACCGTGCTCGAACTGCTGGAGCGCTGCGACGCCTTCCGCCGCCCCGAACGCGTCGCACGCATCGCCCTGGCCTGCGAAGCCGACTCGCGCGGCCGCCTCGGCCGCGAGGACGCCGCGTATCCGCAAGGCCCGGAACTGCACCGCCTGCATGCCGCCGCGCAGGCGGTGAACGCGCGCGACCTGGCCGGCCGCGAAGCCCTCGACGGCCCGCAGGTCGGCGCGGCCATGCGCAAGGCACGCATCGCCGC
>CAZBDE010000138.1:0-7604 GCA_964490415.1 uncultured Pseudoxanthomonas sp.
CGGTTCACCGGCGCGTGCGGCGCGGAGAACAGCAGGCCGCTGTCCTCGTCCTTCACGTAGCAGAAGCGCCCCGGGTGGTGCGCGTAGTACGGCTGCTCCGGCTGCATGAAGGTCTTCGCCTCCAGCGTGGGCGCGTGGGCGTACCTGGCCGGCTCCGGCTGCATGAACTGCGCGGTGGCGTAGCCGCGGCAGTTGAGCTGCAGCAGCATCCGCCGGTTCCAGAGGAAGGTGGACGCCTGCGGCATCGCCACCGGGCTGGACAGGACCAGGCGCCTGCCGCCGTCCTCGAACCGGCACGGCGCGTGCTCGCCTGCCGCGCCGCTCACGCGACCGCCTCCCGGCGCAGGCGCAGCTCGTCCTGGATCTGCGCCAGCTCGCGGTCGTCGAGCGGGTACAGCCGCATCACCCCCGCCGCCGCCAGCGCGACCGCGCCCGGGATCACCGTCAGCAGCAGGACGATGCCCAGGCGCGACGCATCGGACTGGGCCTGGTTGGCCACATAGCCCATCGCCGCCAGCATCCAGGCGATCACCGCAGAGGCCAGCGCGCCGCCGAGCTTCTGCGAGAACGTGGCGGCGGCGAAGGTCATCGCGGTGGCGCGGCGGCCGGTCTTCCACTCGGTGTAGTCGGCGCAGTCGGCGTACATCGAGAACGCCAGCGGCGACTTGGGCCCAAGCAGAAGGCCGATCGCGCAGTTGAGCGCGAGCATCGTCCACACCGCGTCCGCCGGCACGAAGTACATGGCGCAGCTGAGCACGCCGACGGCGGCCATCAGCCACATCAGCAGGCGCTTCTTGTCGACGAAGCGGGTCATCAGCGGCGTGGACGCGGCGCCCACCGCCAGCGCCACCGAGTACATGCCCAGGAACAGGCCGGTCAGCTCGGGACGGGCCACGTGGTACTTGAGGTAGTACACCAGCGAGCCGCTGCGCATCACGATCGTGACCATGATGATCAGCGCCAGCGCGAACAGCACCAGCCACGGCCGGTTGTCGAGCAGGTCGGCCACGTCCTGGCGCATCGTGCTGCGCTGCTGCGGCGAAGGCGCGATGCGCTCGCGCGTGGACAGGAACACCGCCACGAAGCAGGCGATGGCGACCACGCCGTACAGGCCCAGGGTCAACTGCCAGCCGAGCTGTTCGTCGCCGCGGCCCAGCCAGCGCACCAGGTCCAGGGTCAGCCAGCTGACCGCCGTGGTGCCGGCGAAGGCGGCGATGAAGCGGAAGCTGATCAGGGTGGTGCGCTGCTGGCTGTCGGCGGTCATCACCCCCGACAGCGCCGAGTACGGCATCGCCAGCACCGTGTAGGCCAGCATCATCAGGGTGAAGGTGGCATACGCCCACAGCAGCCGGCCGCCCGCGTCCAGGTCCGGCACGGTCCAGGTGAGCACGCCGGTGAAGGCCAGCGGCAACGCGCCGTAGAGCATCCACGGCCGGAACCGGCCCCAGCGGCTGCGGGTGCGGTCGGCGATGGCGCCCATCAGCGGATCGGTGGCCGCATCGACCAGCTTGGTCACCAGCATCATCGTGCCCACCGCGCCGGCGGCCAGGCCCATGACGTCGGTGTAGAAGATCAGCAGGAAGGCCGAGATGTTGGCCCAGTAGAGGTTGAAGCCGAAGTCGCCGATGCCGTAGCCGGCTTTTTCGCGCAGCGGCAGCCGCGTCCCCGCGCCGCGGATGCACGCCTCCATCGCCGGCGTCCCGGTCTGTTCCTGCCGCATCTCCCTCGCCCCTCCGCGATGGCGCACGGTACAGCCCGAAGGCTGTGCCGGTGCGATGCCTGGTTGACAGCGTTGTCAAGCTTGCCGGCATCGCGGCGAGCAGGCAAGCGCAACGGACCGCGGCGCCCTGCGCGGAAGTACACTCCCCGCCTCGGGGTCGGAGGAGGGCCGCCTTTGCCGAGCTGGATCCTGCTGCTGGTATCGGTCGGCTACGCCGCGCTGCTGTTCGCGGTGGCGTGGTGGGGCGACCGTCGCCCGCTGTACCCGGACCGGCCATGGCTGCGCCCGGCGGTCTACAGCCTGGCGCTGGCGGTGTACTGCTCGTCCTGGACCTTCTACGGCGCGGTCGGCAGCGCGGTGCGCAACGGCATCGGCTACTTTCCGATCTACCTGGGTCCGCTGCTGCTGTTCGTGTTCGGCTGGCGGATCATCGAGCGGCTGGCGCTGATCGCACGCAGCCAGAACACCGTCTCCATCGCCGACTTCATTTCCGCCCGCTACGGCCGCTCGCGGCGGCTGGCGGCGCTGGTCACGGTGATCGCCCTGGTCGGCGTGATTCCGTACGTGGCGCTGCAGTACAAGGCCGTGGCGATGAGCCTGGCCGTGCTCTCCGGACAGGACGCCCAGCAGCTGGGCGTGGCCACCGATCCGGCCCTGTACGTGGCCCTGCTGATGGCGCTGTTCGCCGCGCTGTTCGGCACCCGCCAGGTCGATGCCACCGAGCACCACCACGGCATGATGCTGGCCATCGCGCTGGAATCGCTGGTCAAGCTGATGGCGATGGTGGCGGTGGGCGTCTTCGCCTGGGCCTGGCTGGGCGGCCACCAGCTGCGCATCGCCGACTCGGCGCGCACGCTGTTCCAGGAAGCGCCGCCGGTGGGTTTCCTCGCCCAGACCCTGCTCAGCTTCCTGGCCATCGTCTGCCTGCCGCGCCAGTTCCAGGTCGCGGTGGTCGAGTGCGGCGACGTAGCCGACATCCGCAAGGCGCGCTGGATGTTCGGCGGCTACCTGCTGCTGATTTCGGTGATGGTGGTGCCGATCGCCGCCGCCGGCGTGGCGCTGTTCGGCAGCGGCGGCGACGTGGCCAGCGATACCTTCGTCCTGGCATTGCCGCTGGCCGAAGGCCGCGATGCGCTGGCGCTGGCCGCCTACGTCGGTGGATTCTCCGCGGCCACGGGCATGGTGATCGTGGCCAGCATCGCCCTGGCCACCATGGTCAGCAACGACCTGGTGATGCCGGTGCTGCTGCGACGCGGCTGGGGCGACCGCCACGCCGCCGCCGACGTGGCCTCGATGGTGCTGTGGGTGCGCCGGCTGGCGATCCTGGTGCTGTCGCTGGCGGCCTATGGCTACTACCGCTGGATCGGCGGAGAGAACACCCTGGCCGCGTACGGCCTGATGGCCTTCGCCGCCGTGGCCCAGTTCGCGCCCGGGCTGATCGGCGGCCTCTACTGGAGCGGCGCCAGCCGCCGCGGCGTGGAGTTCGGCCTGCTGGTCGGCTTCGTCACCTGGATCTACACCCTGCTGCTGCCGGCGCTGTCCACCTCCGGGCTGTTCGATCCGTCGTGGATGCAGCACGGTCCGTTCGGCCTGCACTGGCTGCGGCCCCAGCAGCTGTTCGGGCTCAGCGGCTGGGACCCGCTCACCCACGGCACCTTCTGGTCGCTGCTGCTCAACGGCGCGGTGATGATGCTGGTCTCGGCGCGCTGGCGGCCGAGCGTGGACGAGCGCCTGCGCATCGTCCCGTTCCTGGACCCCTACGCCGAACGCCAGGCGCTGGCCCCTGGCGAGTGGCCCGGCAACGTCAGCGTCGGCGACCTGCAGGCACTGGCGATCCGCATCGTCGGCGAGCGCCACGCGCGCCGCGCCTTCTCCGAACAGGCCATCGCCCTGGGCCGCGAGCTGCAGGCCGCGGCCGCGGCCGACCGCGCCTGGGTCCAGTTCACCGAACGCCTGATCGCCGCCTCGATCGGCGCCGCCTCCGCGCGCCTGGTCCTGACCAGCGTGCTGCGCGGCTCGGGCATGCACCTGAGCGAAGTGATGGCGCTGCTGGACGAGGCCGGCCAGGAGCTGCGCTTCAACCGCGAGATCCTCTCCACCACGCTGGAGAACATCAGCGCCGGCGTCAGCGTGGTCGATCCGGACATGCGCCTGGTCGCCTGGAACCGCCGCTACCAGCAGATGTTCGGCTACCCGGCCGGCATGCTCTACGTCGGCCGCCCCGTCGCCGACCTGATCCGCTACAACGCCGAGCGCGGCGAACTGGGCGAGGGCGACGTCAACGCGCAGGTGCGCAAGCGCATCGAGCACATGCGCGCCGGCACCCCGCACGTGTTCGAGCGCGTGCGCAGCGACGGCAGCGTGATCGAGATGCGCGGCCAGGCCCTGCCCGGCGGCGGCTACGTCACCAGCTACAACGACATCACCGCCTACAAGCATGCCGAACAGGCCCTGCGCGAGGCCAACGAGAACCTGGAACAGCGCGTGGCCGACCGCACCCGCGAAGCCGAGCACGCCCAGCAGTCGCGCACCCGCTTCCTGGCCGCGATCAGCCACGACGTGCTGCAGCCGCTCAATGCCGCGCGCCTGTTCGCCTCGGCCCTGCGCGACGGCGGCCCGGGCGTGGACCAGCCACACCTGGCCGAGCGCGTGGATGCTTCGCTGCGCGCGGCCGAGGAACTGCTCGACGGCCTGCTCGACGTCTCGCGCCTGGACACCGGCGCGCTGCAGGCCGACGTGACCGTGTTCGACGCCGGCGAACTGCTGCGCGAACTGGCCGCGCAGTACGCACCGGTCGCCGCCGGCCGCGGCCTGGACCTGAACGTGCACGCGCGCACCTGCCCGGTGCGCAGCGACCGCCGCCTGCTGCGCCGCGTGCTGCAGAACTTCCTGGCCAACGCGCTGCGATACACCCGGCAAGGCCGGATCGTGCTGGGCATGCGCGTGCATGGCGACCAGGTCGCGCTGCGGGTGTGGGATACCGGCCCGGGCATCCCCGAGCAGCACATGCGGCAGATCTACGACGAGTTCCACCGCTACCAGCAGCCGTTCGACTGGGGCGAGCGCGGCCTGGGCCTGGGCCTGTCGATCTGCCAGCGCATCTCGCGCCTGCTCGAGCACCGGCTCGATGCCTACAGCGACGTCGGCCACGGCAGCATGTTCTCGATCACCGTGCCGCGCGCGGCGGCACTGCCGGCAGCGGCGCTCCGTCCCTCGGCGATGCTGCCGGCCTCCGGCTCGCTGGCCGGGCTGCGGGTGCTGTGCGTGGACAACGACCAGGAGATCCTGGACGGCATGCGCATGCTGCTGGCGCGCTGGCAGGCCGATGCGATCACCGCCAGCACCGTGGACGAGGCGCTGGCGCGGGTGGCCGACAGCGCGCCGCAGGCGATGCTGGTGGACTACCACCTGCACGACCGGCTCGATGGCCTGGACACGCTCGATGCGCTGCGTTCGGCCGGCGGCCCCGTCGCCGGCGCGCTGCTCACCGCCGACGGCCGCGACGAACTCAAGCGCGAGGCCCGCCAGCGCGGCTACCGCCTGCTGACCAAGCCGGTGAAGCCGGCCTCGCTGCGCGCCTGGCTGGCGGCGCAGGTACCGGCGACCGAACGGGTGGATGCCTGAGGGGGCGGGCAGGGCGGCAGCGACCCGGGCTTGACCCTGTACCGGCTCCAGGGTGTGCAATGGCTCCGCCCTCCACGGGTGATGCGTTGAACCGGCGCCGCCGCTGGCTTAACGTGCCTGCCTTGCGCCAGTCCCGACGATGATCACGCTCCGACGCCTCCTGTGCTGCCTGTTCGCCCTGGCCCTGCTGCCGGGTGCGCAGGCGCGCGTGGCGATGCCGGTGGAAGCATCCATCGCCACGATGGCGGAAGTCGCCGGCACGCGGCCGGGCAGCTGCCACGACGCACCCGTCGCCATGCCGGCGATGCAGCCCGGCGCGCACCACGGTGGCGCCGACTCCGGTCCCGGCGCCACCGATGCCATGCCGGCGATGGATTGCTGCGCCGGCCACGGCAGCGGGGCACCCGCCTGCGGCGGTGCCTGCGCCTGTCCGCCGCTGATGCTCACCGCCTTGGCGCCCGCGCCGGTCGCCGGGCCTGCCCTCCTCCAAGGGCACGCCTGGCAACGCCACGGCCATGCCACGCGCACCGGCCCTCCGGACGGGCCACCCAGGCGACCACCGATCGGCTGACGCGGATGCCGTCGCCGCGCGCCTGCCGGCGCGCGTGCCCGTCCCGTACACGCCGCGCCACGAGGGCCCGGCGCCGACTGGAATCGCCATGACCGGTTCTTCCCGAGATTTCCCCACGGCCCACACACCGGCGCTGACCCGCCGGCGCTTCGTGCAGGGCCTGGCCTTCGCCGGCCTGGCCGGCGGCAGCGGCCTGCTGCGCATGCCCGCGCGCGCCGGCGGCGTAACCGCCCCGCAGGTGCTCACCGGTACCGCCTTCGACCTGGCCATCGGCGCCAGCGAAGTGGACATCACCGGCCGTGCGCGCCCGGCCATCACCGTCAACGGCAGCCTGCCGGCGCCGCTGCTGCGCTGGCGCGAGGGCGACACCGTCACCCTGCGCGTCAGCAACCGCCTGGCCGATGCGCCGACGTCGGTGCACTGGCACGGCATCCTGCTGCCGGCCGACATGGACGGCGTGCCGGGCATGAGCTTCGACGGCATCGCCCCGGGCGAGTCGTGGCTGTACCGGTTCACCCTGCGCCAGTCCGGCACCTACTGGTACCACAGCCATTCCCTGTTCCAGGAGCAGGCCGGGCTGTACGGCGCGATCGTCGTCGATCCGCTGCGACCACCGCCGTTCCACTACGACCGCGAGCACGTGCTGCTGCTCTCCGACTGGACCGACCTGGACCCGGCCGCGCTGTTCCGCCGGCTGAAGAAGGCGCCGTCCTACGACAACCACTACAAGCGCACCGTCGGCGACTTCCTGCGCGACGCGCGCGAGGACGGCCTGGGCGCGACCCTGTCCGACCGCGGCATGTGGGGCCGGATGCGGATGACGCCCAGCGACCTGTCCGACGTCAACGCGCACACCTACACCTACCTGCTCAACGGCCTCCCGCCCGCCGGTAACTGGACCGGTCTGTTCCGGCCGGGCGAGAAGGTACTGCTGCGCCTGATCAATGCCGGCGCGATGACCTATTTCGACGTGCGCATCCCCGGCCTGAAGATGACCGTGGTCGCCGCCGACGGCCAGTACGTGCACCCGGTGACGGTGGACGAACTGCGCATCGCCGCCGCCGAGACCTACGACGTGATCGTCGAACCCTCCGGCCAGGACGCCTACACGATCTTCGCCCAGGACATGGGCCGCACCGGCTTCGCCCGCGGCACGCTGGCGGTGCGGCATGGCATGGCTGCGCCGGTGCCTTCCAACGATCCGCGTCCGCTGCTGACGATGGAGGACATGGGCCATGGCGCGCACGGCGCGCACGGCGCGGCGCCGATGGAAGGCGGATGCGGGGCGATGATGGCGGAGGGCGGGTGCGGCGCGGCCATGCCGGGCGGCGGCGATGGCGACGCGCATGCCGGCCACGGTGGCGCAGGCGCGCTCGTGCATCCCGCCAGCGAGCGCGGCAACCCGCTGGTGGACATGCAGTCTTCGCCCACCGGCCCGCGCCTGGACGACCCCGGCATCGGCCTGCGCGACAACGGCCGCCGCGTGCTCGCCTATGCCGACCTGAAGAGCCTGTTCGACGACCCCGACGGCCGCGAACCGGGCCGCGAGATCCAGCTGCACCTGACCGGGCACATGGAGAAGTTCGCCTGGTCGTTCGACGGCATCCCCTTCGCCAGCGCCGAGCCGCTGCGGCTGAACTACGGCGAGCGCCTGCGCATCGTGCTGGTCAACGACACGATGATGCAGCA
>CAZBDE010000139.1:0-1820 GCA_964490415.1 uncultured Pseudoxanthomonas sp.
TCGTGCCGATCACGCTGCGCAGCAGTTCGCTGTCGGCCGACAGCCGCGAGACCAGCTCGCCGCTGCGGCTGCGGTCGTGGAAGGCCGGGTCCAGGGCGATGAGGTGCGCGTAGAGCTGGCCGCGCAGGTCGGCCACCACCTTCTCGCCCAGCAGGGACACGAAGAAGAACCGCGCCGCGGTGGCCACCGCCAGCACCACCGCGACCACGAACAGCAGGCCGAAGGCCTGGTTGATCTGGGCGCCGCCGCCGAAGCCGTGGTCGATCATGTAGCGCACCGCCACCGGCAGGCTCAGGGTGGCGCTCGAAGACACCGCCAGCGCCACCAGCCAGGCGCTGAACAGGCCGCGGTGGCGGCCCACGAACGGCCACAGCGTGCGCAGGCTGCCGAGCTTGCGCAGGCGGCCGTCGCGGGGAGCGGCGTCGACTCCGTCGCTGCCGGCGTCGCCGTGGTTGCGTGCGGCGCGGTCGGCCGAACCGTGGAATGCCATCAATGCGTCTCCGTCGTGGCCGCCGCGGCGAAGCGCACCCGGTCGCGGGTGGCATCGCGCAGGCGTGCCTGCAGCGCCGCGGCCTCGCTGGCGGGCAGGCGCAGCGACAGGTGCGCGCCGTCGGCCTCGAAGCGCTCGCCGGTCTTCTCGGCGGCGTGCGCGTGCAGGGCGGCATGCACCGCGCCCAGGTCCTCGAAGGCGCAGGCCAGTTCCAGCTCGGCCATCGCCAGCAGCGGCTGGCGCGGGGCCAGGCGCAGGCATTCGGCAGCGGCGCCGCCATAGGCGCGGACCAGGCCGCCGGCGCCGAGCTTGATCCCGCCGAACCAGCGCGTCACCACCACCGCGATGCGGTCGTAGCCCTGGCCGTCGATCGCGGCCAGGATCGGCCGGCCGGCGGTGCCGGCCGGTTCGCCGTCGTCGCTGGAGCGGTAGTCCTGGCCGATCCGCCAGGCCCAGCAGTTGTGGGTGGCGTCCGGGTCGGACACGCGGCCGATGAAATCCAGCGCCGCCGCCGGCGCATCCACCGCGGCGGCATGGGCGAGGAAGCGGCTGTGCCGGACTTCGAGGGCGTGGGAGGCCGGGGCGGCGAGCGTGTCGGTCATCTGCCCGCGCATTGTAGCCGGGCCGGGAGGCGGGACCCGCCGCGGACGCTCAGGGCAGCAGCGGCCGCAGGTCCTCGGGGACCGCAATGGCCGGATAGGCCTGCGCGAAGCGGGCGAGGCCGGCGCGGGCCAGGGCCAGGTCGCCGCGGTCGCGGTCACCGCGGATGCGCTGCAGCCACTGCGCCGCCGGCAGGCGCGCGTCGGCCTCGAGCCGGGCCAGGTCGTCGCCGTCGAGGACGGCGCCCTGGCCGGCGAAGGCATCGGTGGCGGCGGGTTCGGACATCCGGCGCAGTTCGACCGGCGCGGCGTCGTCGACCTGCACCGTCGAGGCCGCGGCGGCCGGCGTGGGCATGGCGACCGCGGCCGGCGGAGCAGGCGGGGCGGCGGCGGGGAAGGCGGCGGGCGCAACCTGGCGGGCCGCCTTCTCGCTGCGTTGCGTGGAGCGTTGCGCCGCCGCGGCGACCGCCGCGTCGTGTTCGCGGGTACGCGCGGCTTCCTCGGCCTGGGCGGGGGGGGCGTCGCCGCGCAATGCCGGCGCCGGCGCTTCCACGAATGCGCCGACGTCGGCAACCGGTGCCGGCGGTGGCGCGGAGGGCGGCGCCGCGTCCCGTGGCGGTGGCGCTGCGGCCTGGCGCTCGGCCTTCTCGCCGCGCTGCGCGGCACGGCGCGTAGCGGCCGCGACCGCGGCTTCGTGCTCCTGCGCGCGCGCGGCGGCGCGCTCCGCCGCC
>CAZBDE010000139.1:1920-5164 GCA_964490415.1 uncultured Pseudoxanthomonas sp.
CGCCTGCGTTTCGCGGGCCGTGGCAGCCGCATCCGCGGTGTCCGTCGACGCCTGCGGCTCCGGCTGCGGTGCCGCCGGTCCCCTCGCGTCGCCGGCCGCCTCCATGGCCACGCGCGCCCCGCCGGGAACCGGCGGCGGCTCGCGCAACTGCCACGCCACGCCCGCGGCCAGGGTCACCGAGGCGGCCAGGCCCAGCGCCAGGGGCAGGCGGCGCGGACGCCGATGCCGTGCACCGTCGCCGGCACCGATCGCCGGTGGGGCCGTGCCGGCGGGTACAGCGGGCGCCGGGACACGGGCCGCGGCGAGGATGCGCGCATCCACGCCGGCCGAGGGTTCGGCGGAGTCCGCCTCGGCCAGCAGGCGCGCCAGGGCGCGCTCTTCCGGATCCAGGGGTTCGTGCCGGCGGTTCATGGATTCAACCTCGCGCGCAGCTTGTCGAGCGCGTAGCGCAGCCGCGATTTGACTGTCTCCCGGCCGACGCCGGTGATACGCCCGATCTCTTCCAGGCTCAACTCCTGCTGCAGGCGCAGCAGGACCGCTTCGCGCTGGTCCTCGGGCAGTGCGTCCAGGGCCTGCTGCAGGCGCAGCCGGGTCTCTTCGCGGCTGGCCACGCCCTCCGGATCGTCCGGGTCGGCCAGCGCGGCGGTGCGCAGGTCGGCGTCGACGGGGGCCGGCGGGCGATGCCGCTGCGCGCGCCAGTGGTCGTTGAGCCGGTTGTGCGCGATCCGGTACAGCCAGGTGCCGAAGGCCGCGTCCGGACGCCAGCCGGCGCGCGCGGCGATCACCCGCTGCCAGACGTCCTGGTAGAGCTCTTCGGCCAGCGGCCGGTCGCGCAGCTGGCCGAGCATGAAGCGGAACAGGGGGCCGCGGTGGCGCGCGTACAGCGCCTCGAACGCGCCGGCGTCGCCGCCGGCCCAGGCGAGCATCAGGGCTTCATCGGTCGATCCGGCCACGGCCTGGTCCATGGCTGCAAGACTACGGGTCGGCGCGCGCGGTGCAAGCGCGGCCGGATCCGTCGCCGCGGCGCCAGTGCGATCGCGCGCGGCAGGAGGCCCGGTGGCGTGGGATGCCGCAACGCGGGGCAGGGCCGTGGACGGCACGGTGAAATCGAAGGCCATGCCGGTTTGAACGGCCGTGGCGGCGCAACGGGGTTGCGGTCGCGTGCCAGGCGGGGGCCGCAACACGGTCACGACGGCGTTATGCTGGGGAAGTGGGGTCGTGGTTCGGGGATGCATGAGTCCAGCAGTCACAGTCGAGAGCGCGCCGCCGGCACCGCTGACGGCTGGCCCGCGCACGTCGCTCGAACGGGCGACAGCGACGCTGTACGCGCTCCTGCCCGAACGCGCGCAGCTGGCCGTGGCCTGGCGCGACCCGGTGCTCGGCAACCATTTCCTGGTCGAACCCGTCCTCCAGGCCGGCCCCGCGCGGCGGCTGGAGCTGGCCCTGGCCGAGGCCGGTTCGCTGGGCGCCGAACCGGGCCTGCTGTCGCTGGCCTGGACCGATGCCGAGGACGCGCGCCTGTCGCTGGTGGTGGCGCGGTTGCCGGAAGAGATGGACCAGGCCGCCCGCGACCGCTGGCTGGCCACCGCCCGGACCCTGCTCGGTTCGGCGCTGGAAGCCACCCGCGCGCAGGCGCGGATGGACACGCTGGAGAAGTCGCGGCTGCTGCAGCAGGCGCTGTACGAGATCGCCGAACTGGCCAGCGCCGAAGTCGAGATGGGCGAGCTGCTGCATCGCCTGCACGCGATCATCGGTTCGCTGATGTACGCGCCCAACTGCTACATCGTGACCTACGACGAGGAAAGGGAGTCGGTGCGCTTCCTCTACTTCGCCGACGAGGCCGACGAATACGAGCCCGATCCCGAGCAGGAATGGACCGAGCTGGACATGCCCAACAGCCTGACCTTCGCCCTGTTGCGGCACGGGCGCGCGCTGCGCGGTCCCTCGAACCTGATCCGGCGCAAGCTGCAGGTCCCGCACAGCGAGATCCAGGGCCCCGACAGCCAGGACTGGCTTGGCGTGCCGATGAAGCGCGGCGGCCGGGTCTGCGGCGCGATCGTGGTGCAGAGCTACGACCGCCCGGCCAGCTATACCGACGCGGACCGTGCGCTGCTGGGCTACGTCGCCCAGCACGTGCTCACCACCATCGACCGCCGCCAGGCGCAGGTGGAACTGGAGCGCCGCGTGCGCGAACGCACCGTGGAGCTGCAGCACGCCAACCGCGAACTGCAGGAGGAGGTGGTCGAGCGCCAGCGCGCCGAGCGCCTGCAGCACGCGCTGTTCCGCATCACCGAGATGGCGATGAGCTCCGAGTCGCTGGAGCAGTACTACGCCAAGGTCCATGCGGCGGTGGACGAGCTGATCTACGCGCGCAACTTCTACATCGCCCTGCTCAGCGAGGACGAGGAATCGATCGAGTTCGTCTACTCGGTCGACGAGAAGGGCGACCACCGGCCGACCCGCAGGCTCAGCAACGGCCTGACCGAGTACGTGCTGCGCACCCGCGAGCCGGTGCTCGCCGACCGCGACGGGATCGACGCGCTGGCGCGCCGTGACGACGTCCACGAATACGGCAACCAGGCCTTCAGCTGGCTGGGCGTGCCGCTGCATCGCGACGGCGAGGTGGTGGGGGTGATCGCGGTGCAGAGCTACACCCGAGACATCCGCTTCACCACGGACGACCAGCGCCTGCTGACCTTCGTCGCCCACAACATCAGCAATGGCCTGGCCCGCCAGCGTGCGCAGGAGCGCCTGCGCGCGGCGCACGCAGAACTGGAGCGGCGCGTGGTCGAGCGCACCACCGAACTGGAGGCGGCCAACGAGCAGCTGGTCGCCCAGATCGGCGAGCGCATGCGCGCCGAGCAGCGCCTCACCCACCAGGCCCTGCACGACACCCTCACCGGGCTGCCCAACCGCGCCTACCTGCTCGACTGCATGGCCAGCGCGATCGAGCGCGCGCAGCTGGGCGACGGCATGCCCTTCGCGGTGCTGTTCCTGGACCTGGACCGGTTCAAGCTGGTCAACGACAGCATCGGCCACGCCGCCGGCGACGAGCTGCTGGTGGAGGTGGCCAAGCGCATCGTGTCCACGATGCGCGCGGAGGACGTGGTCACCCGCCTGGGCGGCGACGAGTTCGCGATCCTGATCCATTGCCCGGACGGCGGCGACAGCGTGCGCGACCTGGCGCCGCGGTTGCTGGCGATCATCGGCCGGCCGCTGTGGGTCGCCGGGCGCGAGCTGTTCC
>CAZBDE010000139.1:5174-7567 GCA_964490415.1 uncultured Pseudoxanthomonas sp.
CCAGCATGGGCATCGCCCTGTGGCACCCGCGCTACAGCAGCGGCGAGGAACTGCTGCGCGACGCCGACGCGGCCATGTACCGGGCCAAGAACGAGGGCCGCGACCGCTACGCGATCTTCGACGAGGCCATGCGCGAGCAGGCGGTGCGCAGCCTGGACCTGGAGGCGGACCTGCGCCGGGCGATCATCAGCCGCGACTTCCTGCCGTACTACCAGCCGATCATGCGCCTGGAGGACGGCAAGGTGATCGGCCACGAAGCGCTGCTGCGCTGGCAGCACGAGCGCCACGGCCTGCTGGCGCCGGCCGCGTTCATCGCCCTGGGCGAGGAGAGCGGGCTGATCGAGCAGGTCGACTGGCAGCTGTACGAACAGGTGATCGGCGAACTGGCGCGTGGCGGCAGCGGCTACATCTCGGTCAACGTCTCGCCGCGGCACTTCCGTTCGCCGGATTTCGCCGACCGCCTGCTCGGCCTGCTGCAGTCGGCCGACGCCGACCCGGCGCGCCTGCGCGTGGAGATCACCGAGGTGGCGCTGCTGGACGACGCGCCGCGCACCCTGCGCATCCTCAACACCCTGCGCGAGCACGGCGTGCTCGCACAGCTGGACGACTTCGGCACCGGATTCTCGGCGCTGTCCTACCTGCACCGCTTCCCGATCTCCGGACTGAAGATCGACCGCAGCTTCGTCGCCGGCCTGGACGAGTCCGACGGCCGCCAGGAGAGCCTGGCCCTGGTCCGCGCGATCCTGGCCCTGGCCGGCACCCTGGGCATCGAGACGGTGGGCGAGGGCGTGGAAACCGAGGCCCAGCGCGAGGTCCTGCGCGAGCTGGGCTGCAATTGCGGGCAGGGCTTCCTGCTCGGCCGGCCGGCCGAACGCCGGCTGGCCTGATCCGGAGCGGCCGGTGCCCGCACCTCCGCGTCCCGTGCAAGGCCGGGCGCGCGGGCGGTGCTTCGCGGTTCGGGCGCCGTTGCCGCGGCCCGTCTAGAATGCGCGCATGTCGTACGACGCCGTCACCCGCCCCACGCCTCCCACCTCGGCCGCACCCTGGCCACGCCGTCCCACCCGCCAGGTCCTGATAGGCGGCGTCGCGGTCGGCGGCGGCGCGCCGGTGGTGGTGCAGTCGATGACCAACACCGACACCGCCGATGTGGCCGGCTCGGTGAAACAGGTCGCCGAACTGTGGCGCGCCGGCTCCGAGCTGGTGCGGCTGACCGTGAACACGCCCGAGGCCGCCGCGGCGATCCCGCGGATCCGCGAGAAGCTGCTGATGATGGGCGTGGACGTGCCGCTGATCGGCGACTTCCACTACAACGGGCACCAGCTGCTGGCCGGCGAGCCGGCCTGCGCCGAAGCGCTGGCCAAGTACCGGGTCAATCCGGGCAACGTCGGCTTCGGGCGGAAGAAGGACACCCAGTTCGCCGCGATCATCGACAAGGCGCTGGAGTACGGCAAGCCGGTGCGCATCGGCGCCAACTGGGGCTCGCTGGACCAGGCGCTGGCCGCGCGGCTGATGGACGAGAACCACGTCCGCGCCGAACCCTGGGATGCCGGGCGGGTGCTGCGCGAGGCGCTGATCCTGTCGGCGGTGGACTCGGCCGCGCGCGCGGTGGAGCTGGGCCTCCCGGTCGAGCGCATCGTGCTCAGCTGCAAGGTCAGCGGCGTGCAGGAGCTGATCGCGGTGTACCGCGACCTGGCCGCGCGCTGCGACTACGCCCTGCACCTGGGCCTGACCGAGGCCGGCATCGGCAGCAAGGGCATCGTCGCTTCGGCCGCGGCGCTCTCGGTGCTGCTGCAGGAAGGCATCGGCGACACCATCCGCATCTCGCTCACCCCCGAGCCCGGCCAGTCGCGCACCGCCGAGGTGGTGGTGGCGCAGGAACTGCTGCAGACCACCGGCCAGCGCGCGTTCACGCCGATGGTCACCGCCTGCCCGGGCTGCGGCCGCACCACCAGCACCTTCTTCCAGGAGCTGGCCAAGACCGTGCAGGAGCACGTGCGGGCGAAGATGCCCGAGTGGCGCGTCTCGCACCCGGGCGCGGAGAACCTGTCGCTGGCGGTGATGGGCTGCATCGTCAACGGGCCCGGCGAGTCGCGCCACGCCGACATCGGCATCTCGCTGCCGGGCACCGGCGAGGCGCCGTCGGCGCCGGTGTTCGTCGATGGCGAGAAGAAGGTCACGCTGAAGGGCGAGAACATCGCCGCCGAGTTCGTGGCGCTGATCGACGACTACGTCGAAACCCGCTATGCCCGCAGGGCCGGCTGAGAGGCCGCCGCCGGCGTCCTCGCCGCCGCGCTGCGCGGCCCAGGCGGTGCGGCCCGCGGTCAGCGCTGCGGCTGTCGTGCCGCGGCGGCGGCAGGCACAGCGCCTGCCTGCGTGCCGTCGCCCCAGTCCAG
>CAZBDE010000140.1:0-7533 GCA_964490415.1 uncultured Pseudoxanthomonas sp.
GCGCGAGCCGGCATTGCTGCTGGCCACGCCCGCAGCGGAAGTGGCGGCGCTGATCGCCGCCAGCCTGCGCGTGCGTGACTGGGTCAACACGCCGACCGAGGACATGGGCCCCGAGCAGCTGGAGCAGGCCGCGCGCGAACTGGCGCAGGCGCACGGCGCACGGATCGAGGTGACCGCCGGCGACGCGTTGCTGGAGAAGAACTTCCCCACCATCCACGCGGTCGGCCGCGCCTCGCACCGCGCGCCGCGGCTGATCGAGCTGCACTGGGGCGACGCTGCACATCCGCACGTCGCGCTGGTCGGCAAGGGCGTGTGCTTCGACACCGGCGGCCTGGACCTGAAGGGCGCCGAGGGCATGCGCAACATGAAGAAGGACATGGGCGGCGCCGCGCACGCGCTGGCGCTGGCCGGGCTGGTGATGGCGCGCAGGCTGCCGGTGCGGCTGACCCTGCTGGTGCCGGCGGTGGAGAACGCGATCGGGCCCGACGCGTTCCGTCCGGGCGAGGTCGTCGCCACCCGCGCCGGGGTCAGCGTGGAGATCGACAACACCGACGCCGAAGGCCGGGTGATCCTGTGCGACGCGCTGGCCTACGCCGGCGAGCAGAAACCGGCGCTGATCGTGGATTTCGCCACGCTCACCGGCGCGGCGCGGATCGCGCTGGGCCCGGACCTGCCGGCGCTGTTCGCCAACGACGACGCACTGGCGGCCGAATGGCTCGCCGCCGGCGAACGCACCTGCGACCCGGTGTGGCGCATGCCGCTGTGGCGCCCGTACCTGCGCTACCTGACCAGCCACGTCGCCGACCTGGCCAACGCCGGTTCGCGCATGGCCGGCGCGGTGACCGCGGCGCTGTACCTGGAGCGCTTCGTGCCCAACGGCACGCCGTGGGCGCATCTGGACACCTATGCATGGAACGACAGCAGCCGCCCCGGCCGCCCCGCCGGCGGCGAAGCGCTCGGGCTGCGTTCGGCATGGGCGCTGCTGAAGGCGCGCTACGGCGGCTGAAGCGGCGCCTCGCGCCTTCGATCGCTTCGATCACTCTTGTAGGAGCTCCCTTCAGGGGCGACCCGATGTGCCCGGGCGCAGCTGCGTTCAACGCTGACGATCCGGAGATTCCGCGTCGAACGCGGCACCTTCCAGCGGCCTCGGGTCGCCCCTGAAGGGAGCTCCTACAAAAGCATCGGCAGGTGACGCGGGGCCTACAGCAGGCCGCGCTGGCGCGCCAGGCGGTACGCCTCGATGCGGTTGCCGACGCCGAGCTTGCCGATCGCTTCGGACAGGTAGTTGCGCACGGTGCCCTGGGAAAGGTTGAGCTGGGCGGCGATCTCGGCCGAGGAGCGGCCCTCGCCGGCCAGGCGCAGCACCTGGCGCTCGCGCTCGTTGAGCGGGTCGGCTTCGCCCCAGGCTTCCACCGCCAGTTCCGGGTCGATCGCGCGGCCACCGTGGCGGACCTTGCGCAGCGCCTCGGCCAGGCGCTCGGCCGGCGCGTCCTTGAGCAGGTAGCCGACCACGCCGGCGTCCAGCGCGCGGCGCAGGAAACCGGCGCGGGCGAAGGTGGTCACGATCACCACCTTCACCGGCAGCGCGTGGCGCTGGATGCGCTGGGCCAGTTCCAGCCCGGTCAGGCCCGGCATCTCGATGTCGGTGACCAGCACGTCGGGCTGCAGGCGCTGCACTTCGCGCCAGGCGCTCTCGCCGTCGGGAACCGCGCCGGCCACTTCGATGTCGGCCTCCATCGCCAGCAGCGCGGCCAGTGCGCCGCGGACCATCGCCTGGTCTTCGGCCAGCAGGACGCGGATCATCGGTGGCGGCGTGGCGACGGGAACATGCCGCGACGGTAGCAAATGCCGCGCCTTCTGCGCGCCTCCTGCGCCTTTCGTGTCTTTTTGTAGGAGCTCCCTTCAGGGGCGACCCGAGGCGGCTGGACGCAGCCGCGTTCAACGCAGCCGATCCGGGAGCTCCGCGTCGAACGCGGCGCCTTCAAACGGCATCGGGTCGCCCCTGAAGGGGGCTCCTACAATTCGGGGACGGGGATGGGGGCGGGGTGCCAGTGCGGCAGTTCGGCGCGCAGGCGGGTGCCGCGGCGCGGGGCCGGCTCGATGCACAGTTCGCCGCCCAGCGCCTGCAGGCGTTCGCGCATGCCGGCCAGGCCGTTGCCGGGGCGGATCGCGCCGCCGCGGCCGTCGTCTTCGACCTGCAGCCGCCAGCGCTGCGCGTCGCGGTGCAGCGAGACCTGCACGCGACTGGCACGCGCATGCCGGTGGATGTTGGTCACCGCCTCGCGCACGCACAGCGCCAGCACCGTCTCCTGCGCCGGCGGCAGCTCGCCCTCGTCCAGGTCGACGGACAGCGCCACGCCCCCGCCTTCCAGCAGCACTTTCGCCGCGGCCAGCTCGGCCGCCAGCCCGGCCGCACGGATGCCGGTGACCGCGCGCCGCACCTGCGCCAGCGCGTCGCGCGCGACCTGGCCCAGTTCGCCGATCTCGCGCTGCGCGGCCTGCGGATCGCACTGCAGCAGCCGGCCGGCCAGGTCGGCCTTCAGCGCCACCAGCGACAGGGTGTGGCCGAGCAGGTCGTGCAGGTCGCGGCCGATGCGCTCGCGCTCGGCGGTGGCGGCCAGGCGCCGCACCTCGTCCTGCGACAGCAGCAGCGCCGCGTCGGTGCGCTCGACCAGGCGCTGGACCTGGATCACCGTGCCGACGGCCAGGGTGGTGATCGGCATCCAGACCATGGCCGACCACGGGTAGCCGATCGCGCGCGAGCAGGCGATGAACAGCAGGTTGAGCGCCAGCAGCGCCAGCGGATAGCCCCAGGACGTGCGCCAGCGGCCGGCACCCAGGAACACGCAGCCGAACACGAAATAGCTCATCCCCGACGGATACCAGGGCAACAACACCAGCGACAGCGCGACCATGCCCAGCGCGCAGGCGCGGGTCCAGCGCGCGGGCAGCAGCAGCGCGGCGGTGTACAGCGCCACGAACAGCGGGTAGGAGCCCAGGGTCAGCAGCCACCAGCGCGCGTCGTAGCCCTGCGGGGTGAATACCGGGACGATGAAGATCCACACCGACCACAGCAGGTGGATGAACTCGGACCAGGCCGGGCGGCCGCGCCGCATCGCGCAGGCCAGCTGCGAATCGGGGGCGGCGCGCAGCCAGGCGGGGAGGGAACGGGGCATCGCGATCTCCTTGCGCTTCAATCGCGGGCCAGGCGTCGCCGGGCCAGGAACAGGAACAGCGCCGCGAACGCCAGCGCGTACGCCACGTGCGGCCACAGCGGCCGCTCCGCGCCGAACCCGGCACGGGTCTGGGCGACGACCGCCAGATGGTACGCCGGCCACAGCGGCGCCAACGACCGCAGGAACTGCGGCAGCATCGACAGCGGCACGAACAGGCCCGACAGGAACGCCATCGGCAGGTAGACCAGATTGATCAGCGCCGGCGCGCCGCGGCCGCCCACCAGGGTGCCCAGCCACAGGCCCAGCGCGCCCAGCGGCAGCACCGAGAACAGCGCCACGCCCAGCAACCCGGCCCACTGCGCCGGCGCCAGGCGCACACCGCCGGCCGCCACCGCCAGCGTCGCCAGCAGCGCGAACATCACCAGCGAGAACAGCATGGCCATGCCCACCTTCGCCGCCAGGTAGGCACCGGGCGGCATCGGCTGCGCGCGCTTGAGCGTGAGCAGGCCCTGCTCGCGGTCCAGGGCCACGGTCATGCCGAAGCCGAACAGGGCCACGCCCATCACCCCGAACACGCTGTAGCCGGCGAGCAGGTAGCGCGCCGCGTCGCCGCCGTTGCCACGGCCCAACAGCACGCCGAACAGCAGGTAGAACAACGCCGGGAACAGCAGGCACGGCAGCGAGAACGACGGCGTGCGCCACAGGCGCAGGAATTCGTAGCGCGCTTCCTGCCGCCAGGCGTGCAGGGTGGCCAGGGCAGCACTGGTCGCGGTGGCGTCCATCAGGCGGCTTCCTTTTCGGTCTGTGCGTGGGCGGACCGGCCGGTGAGGGCCAGGAACGCTTCGGCCAGGCCGGCGCGGCGCACCTCCAGTTCCGACAGCGCGGGATCTTCGGCGAGCAGGCGTCGCACCACCGTCTCGGCGTCGCTGGCGACCACGTCCAGGCGCCCGTCCTCGCCGCGGCGCGCGTCCTGCACGCCCGGCCAGGCCGCCACCCGCGCCGGCATCAGTGCCGACACGCAGCCGATCCGCCGTTGCGAGACATGCGCGCGGATCGCGTCGACGCTGCCTTCGGCCAGCAGCCGGCCGTGGTCGATCACCGCCACCCGGTCGGCCAGCGCTTCGGCTTCCTCCAGATAGTGGGTGGTGAGCAGTACGCCGCAGCCCTGCGCGGCCAGGTCCCGGATCGCCCGCCACAGCGCCTGGCGCGCGTCGATGTCCAGGCCGGTGGTCGGTTCGTCGAGGAACAGCAGCCGCGGCCGCCCGCACACCGCCATCGCGAACTGCACGCGCCGTTGCTGGCCGCCGGACAGATGGCCGTAGCGGCGCCCGCGCAGGTCCTCCAGCCCGGCCAGGGCCAGGCATTCGTCGATGCCACGCGGATCGGGGTAGTAGCTGCGGGTCAGCGCGACCAGCTCGCCGACCTTCAGCGTGTCGGGAATGCCGGCGGTCTGCAGCATCACCCCGGTGCGGCGGCGCGCCTGCAGCGAACGCGGCGACAGGCCGAACAGTTCGGCGCGGCCGGCGTCGGGCAGCTGCAGGCCGAGCAGCAGGCCGATCGCGGTGGTCTTGCCTGCGCCGTTCGGCCCGAGCAGGGCCAGCACCTGGCCGGCGTGCAGTTGCAGGTCCAGTCCGTCCAGCGCGCGGATGCTGCCGTAGCGCTTGCCGGTCTGTTGCAGGCGCGCGAGCGGTGTGCGGGAAGCGGTGTCCATGGCGATCTTCCTTCGGGAATGCGCCGCCAGTGTCCGCATCCGTGCGCGGTGCCGGCAGTCGCCACCGCCATGCCAAGCGGATGACAGCTGTCACTACGCCGCCGCGGCCGACGCCGGCACGATGCATCGGTCGCCGCCCGTGCCGGCGGCCCGACGGACGGCCCCTCCACGTCCGTCGCGGCCGCGGCGGGCGCCGGCGCGGCGGCCCGGCCCGCCGGCCACGAAGTGACTTCCGGCAACTGGCCGCCGTGTACCCTTGCCGCCGACACTGCACCGGGATGCCAAGAGACCACGAATGAACGCTTCCGCCGACCTGCTCAAGGAACTGCGCATCGAGCGCAACAAGGCACCTGCCCCGCCGCCGTCGCGGCGCGGGCTGTGGATCGGCCTGGCCGTGGCTGCCGCGGTGCTGGCCGCGCTGGCCGCATGGCTGCTGCTGGGCCGCGACAAGGCGCCGGAAGTGCGCACCGCGCCGGTGGTGGCGCTGGCCGGCGGCGCCGGCGCAGGCGCATCGGTGCTCGACGCCAGCGGCTACGTGGTGGCGCGGCGCATGGCCACGGTCTCGGCCAAGGTCACCGGCCGGGTCAAGGAAGTGCTGATCGAGGAAGGCATGCGCGTGGAGGAAGGCCAGGTGCTGGCCCGCCTGGACCCGATCGACGCAGGTGCGCAGCGGACCCTGGCCACCTCGCAGGTGGCGGCTTCGAGGAGCCAGGCCGACAGCGTGCGCGCGCAACTGGTCGACGCGGAGGCGAATGCGCGGCGCCTGTCGCAGCTGGTCGAACAGAAGCTGGTCTCGCGCGCCCAGTACGAACAGGCCCTGGCCCAGCGCGATGCGCTGCGCGCGCAGCTGGCCGCGGCCGAGCGCAACACCCAGGTCGCCGGCGACCAGCTGCGCATCGCCGACCAGGGCGTGGACAACACCGTGGTGCGCGCGCCGTTCGCCGGGGTGGTCGTGGCCAAGGCCGCGCAGCCGGGCGAGATCGTCTCGCCGCTGGCCACCGGCGGCTTCACCCGCACCGGCATCGGCACCATCGTCGACATGGACTCGCTGGAGATCGAAGTGGACGTGGGCGAGGCCTACATCGGCCGGGTCAAGCCGAGGATGCCGGTGCAGGCCACGCTCAATTCCTACCCGGACTGGAAGATCCCGGCCGAGGTGATCGCGATCATCCCCACCGCCGACCGCGGCAAGGCCACGGTCAAGGTGCGCGTGGCGCTGAAGGAGAAGGACCCGCGGATCGTCCCGGACATGGGCGTGACCGTGGCCTTCCTGGAGAAGGCGCCCGAGGGCGGCGACGCCCCGCGCCCGGGCGTGCGCGTGCCGGCCGCGGCGCTGGTCGAGCGCGACGGCGCGGACGTGGCCTTCGTGGTCGGCGCCGCGGACCGGGTCGAACTGCGCCAGGTGCAGGCCGGCGGCATGCTGGCCCAGGACCGCGAAGTCACTTCCGGCCTGGCCCCGGGCGAGGACGTGGTACTGGATCCGCCGGCGACCCTGGCCGACGGCGACCGCGTGCGCGTCGCCACCGAATGAACCACCCGACGCCCGCGCCCTGCGCGTGGCGGCGGCACATGCAGCAAGCAGGACACGCTCCGGGCCCGTCCCGGCCACGCACACAGACGAGGCACGCCATGGCATCCCTGGTTTCGATCCACAACCTGACCAAGACCTACCAGCGCGGACCCGAGAAGGTCGAAGTCCTGCACGGCATCGACCTGGAGATCGAGGAAGGCGACTTCGTCGCGCTGATGGGTCCGTCCGGCTCGGGCAAGACCACCCTGCTCAACCTGATCGGCGGGCTGGATTCGCCCACCTCCGGCAGCATCGAGGTGGCCGGGCAGCGCATCGACCAGCTCGGCGGCGGCCAGCTCTCGCACTGGCGCAGCCAGAACGTGGGCTACGTGTTCCAGTTCTACAACCTGATGCCGGCGCTGACCGCGCAGAAGAACGTGGAACTGCCGTTGCTGCTGACCAGGCTCAACGGCGCCCAGCGCAAGCGCAATGCGCAGATCGCGCTGCAGCTTGTGGGCCTGGCCGACCGCGTCGCGCACAAGCCCTCCGAGCTGTCCGGCGGCCAGCAGCAGCGCGTGGCCATCGCCCGCGCGATCGTTTCCGACCCGACCCTGCTGATCTGCGACGAACCCACCGGCGACCTGGACCGGCAGTCGGCCGAGGACATCCTGGGCCTGCTGCAGCAGCTCAACCGCGAGCACGGCAAGACCATCGTGATGGTCACCCACGACCCGAAGGCGGCCGAATACGCCACCCACACCCTGCACCTCGACAAGGGCACCCTGGTCGAACGCCAGGCGCACGCGGCCTGACGCCCGGAGGGCATGCAGATGAAATACTTCCACCTCGTCTGGGCGGCGCTGTTCCGGCGCAAGACCCGCACCTTCCTCACCCTGGCCTCGATCCTGGCCGCGTTCCTGCTGTTCGGCCTGCTCGACGGCATCCGCAGCTCCTTCGCCCAGCTGGGGCAGAACTCCGACGGCGCGCAGCGGCTGCAGACCACCTCGAAGCTGTCGATGATCGAGACCTTGCCGCTGTCGCTGGAACCGCGCATCCGCCAGGTCGCCAACATCGAGGGCGTGACCTACGCCAACTGGTTCGGCGGCGCCTACCAGAACCCGCGCAACCAGCTGTTC
>CAZBDE010000141.1:0-1894 GCA_964490415.1 uncultured Pseudoxanthomonas sp.
ACAGTTCGGCCAGGGTCGAGGCGCCGGCGCGGCACACCACCAGGTCGGCCCAGGCGTAGGCGGCGGCCATGTCGTCGATGAAGGCCTCCACCCGCGCCGGCACCGCGGCGGCGGCGTAGGCCTGCTCGGCCTCGGCGCGCAGTTTCTCGCCGCACTGGTGGCGGACCTCGACGGCAACGTCGCCGAGCCCGGCCAGCGCCTGCGGCAATGCTTCGTTGAGCGCGCGCGCGCCCTGGCTTCCGCCGAGCACCAGCAGGCGCAGCGCGCCCTGGCGGCCGGCGAAGCGCTGTTCCGGCGCCGGCAACGCGGCGATCTGCGCGCGCACCGGATTGCCCACTACCTCCTCGGTGTCGAAGCTGCCGGGGAAACCGGCCAGCGTGCGCCGCGCCAGCTTCGACAGCACCCGGTTGGTCATGCCCGGCGCGCGGTTCTGCTCGTGCACCAGCAGCGGCACCCCCGCCAGGCGCGCGGCCAGGCCACCGGGACCGGAGGCGAAGCCACCGAAGCCGATCACCGCGCGCGGATGCCGGCGGCGCAGCACCGCGCGCGCGGCGTTGACCGCCTTCAGCAACCGGAACGGTGCGGCCAGCAGGGTCAGCTTGCCCTTGCCGCGCACGCCGGCCACCGGCAGCGTGTCGATCTCGATGCCGTGCTGCGGCACCAGCCGGGTTTCCATCGCCCCGGCCGCGCCCAGCCACACCACCGGCACGCCGCGCTCGCGCAATACCTGCGCCACCGCCAGCGCGGGGAAGATGTGCCCGCCCGTCCCGCCCGCCATCACCATGACTGGACTCGCGTTCAAGAGAGGCCCCCGAAGGTCGGTTCGACGCGCGAGGTACCGCGGCCGCGCAGGCCGATGGACGCGCCATGCACGGGCGCGCCCGCATCGACCGGCCGCGCCGGCGCCCGGGCCGGCTGCGGCTTCGCGCGCGCGCGCGGTGCCGGCACGTCCGCCGGCGCAGGCGCGGTGCCGGCGGCGGGCGCGCCGGCCGGCATCGCGTCCTGGCGCAGCTTGCGCTGCCGTTCGGCGCGGTCCAGTTCATAGGACACCCGCAGCAGCAGGCCCACCGCCACGCAGGTCATCATCACGCTGGATCCGCCGGAGGAGATCAGCGGCAGGGTCAGGCCCTTGGTCGGCAGCATGCCCAGGTTCACGCCGATCGAGACGAAGCTCTGCATGCCGATCCACAGCGCCACGCCGAAGGCGATGTAGCCGGCGAAGTGGCGGCGCATCTCCACGCACTGCATGCCCAGGTACAGCGCGCGGCCGACCAGCAGCGCGTACAGGCCGACCACCATGCACACGCCGGCGAAGCCCAGTTCCTCGCCGATCACCGAGAAGATGAAGTCGGTGTGCGCCTCGGGCAGGTAGTTGAGCTTCTGCACCGACGCGCCCAGGCCCACGCCGAACCATTCGCCGCGGCCGACCGCCATCAGCGCGTTGCTGAGCTGGTAGCCGGAGCCGAGCTGGTCGGCCCACGGATCCAGGAACGAGGTGATGCGGCGCATCCGGTACGGCTCGATGATCGCGATCGCGGCCAGCGCCGGCAGGCCGATCACGATCGGCAGCGACATCCGCGGCAGGTTCACCCCGCCCAGCACCAGCATGCCGGCGGTGATCGCCAGCAGCAGCGTCGCCGAGCCGAAGTCCGGCTGGGCCAGCAGCATGCCCACCAGCAGCACCGCCACGCCCAGCGGCTTGAGCATCGCCGTCCAGGTCGCGTTGACCTCGTCGCGGAAACGGACCAGGTAGCTGGCCAGCCAGACGATGTAGATCACCTTCACCGCCTCGACCACCTGGAAGCGCGACACGCCCAGGTTGATCCAGCGCCGCGCGCCGTTGACGCTCACGCCCAGGCCCGGCAGCCATGGCAGCAGCAGCAGGATGAAGCAG
>CAZBDE010000141.1:1904-7529 GCA_964490415.1 uncultured Pseudoxanthomonas sp.
CCGATGCCCGGCACGAACACCACGATCAGCAGCGCGAAGCAGCCCAGCAGCAGCAGCTGGTTGTACTTCTCCACCGTCTTCAGCTCGGTGCGCATGGCCATCGACGCCAGGCCGATGCCCACGCCCAGGAACAGCACGTGCCGCACCAGGTAGTGGAACGGACCCACGCCCAGGTTCTCGCCGATCGCCACCGAGGCCGAGCCGACCATCACCACGCCCAGGCAGGCCAGCGCCAGCGCGGCACCCATCAGCCACGGGTCGAAGCTGCCGCCGATGGCCTCCAGCCGGGTCGCCTGGCGCGAGAAGTCGTTCATCAGCGCACCTTCAACGTGGCCAGCCCGACCAGCACCAGGATCACCGAGATGATCCAGAAGCGGACGATGACGCGCGGTTCCGGCCAGCCCTTCAGCTCGAAGTGGTGGTGGATCGGCGCCATCCGGAACACGCGCTTGCCGGTGAGCTTGAACGAGGCCACCTGGATCATCACCGACAGCGTCTCGATGACGAAGATGCCGCCCATGATCACCAGCACCAGTTCCTGGCGCACGATCACCGCGATCGTGCCCAGCACCGCACCCAGCGCCAGCGCGCCGATGTCGCCCATGAACACCATCGCCGGGTAGGTGTTGAACCAGAGGAAGCCCAGGCCCGCGCCGGCGATCGCCGCGCAGATGATGATCAGCTCGCCGGCGCCGGGCACCGCCGGGATCTGCAGGTAGCTGGAGAACACCGCGTTGCCCGAGGCATAGGCGAACACGCCCAGCGCGCAGGCCACCAGCACGGTCGGCATGATCGCCAGCCCGTCCAGGCCGTCGGTCAGGTTGACCGCGTTGGAGAAGCCGACGATCCAGAAGTAGGCGATGGCGACGAAGCCGACCCCGGCCAGCGGCAGCGCGATCGACTTGAAGAACGGCACGTAGAAGGTCGTGGCCGCCGGCACGTCGGCGTACAGGTAGAGATACAGGCCGGCGGCCAGGCCGAAGATGGACTGCAGCAGGTACTTCCAGCGCGACTTCAGGCCGTTGGGATCGCGCTTGACGATCTTGATCCAGTCGTCGTACCAGCCGATCGCGCCGAAGGCGAGCATCACCAGCAGCACGGTCCACACGTACTTGTTGCGCAGGTCGCCCCACAGCAGCACCGAGGCCAGCACCGTGATCAGGATCAGCGCGCCGCCCATGGTCGGGGTGCCGGCCTTGGAGAAGTGCGACTGCGGGCCGTCCGTGCGGATCGGCTGGCCGCCCTTGAGCTGGCCCAGGCGGCGGATCACCGCCGGCCCCCACCACAGCGACACGAACAGCGCCGTGAGCGCGGCGAGGATGCCGCGGAAGGTCAGGTAGCCGAACAGGCCGAAGAAGTTCTCCAGCCCCTGCAGCCAGCGCGCCAGTTCAAGCAACATCGTCGGCATCCCCCTGCGCCAGCAGCGCGGTCACGATCCTGTCCATCGCGCTGCCGCGCGATCCCTTCACCAGCACCCGCAGGGCGTGGCCCGCGGTGCCGGCCACCGACACCGGCGCGCGTGCGCGCAGGTCCGCGTGCAATGCCGCGGCCAGCGCTTCGTGCGTATCGAAATGGCGGCCGCGGTCGCCGAAGGCGCGTGCGGCCGCGGCGCTGAGCGGACCCAGCGCATACAGGCGGGCGATCCGCGCCTCGCGCGCGCGCGCGCCGGCCTCGGCGTGCAGCGCTTCGGCGTCCGGCCCCAGCTCGCGCATGTCGCCCAGCACCAGCCAGGCCTCGTCGCCGGAGGCGGCCAGCGCGTCGATCGCCGCGGCCACGGAGCCGGGATTGGCGTTGTAGCTGTCGTCAACGAGCTGGACAGAAGCCCGCAACGCACCGCCCGGCAGCGCATGCGCCACCTGGCGACCGGCGACCGGCCGCGCATCGGCCAGGCCGGCGGCGATGGCCTCCAGCGGCACGCCGCAGGCCACGCCGATCGCGGCCGCGGCCAGGGCATTGCGCACGTTGTGCAGGCCCGGCAGCGCCACCGCCACCGCGGCCTCGCCGGCCGGGGTAACCAGCACGAAGCGGCTGCCTTCGCCGCTGGCGTGGACCTCGCGCGCGGACACCTCGGCGCTGGCTTCCAGGCCGAAGCGCAGCACCCGGCGGCCGCTGTCGGCGGCGCGGATCACCTGCTGCTCGAACCAGGTGCCGAAGGCGTCGTCGGCATTGACCACCGCCACGCCACCGTCGCCCAGCGCCGCGTAGATCGCGCCCTTGGTCTCGGCCACGCCGAGCAGGCTGCCCATCCGCTCCAGGTGCGCGGCGGCGACGTTGTTGACCAGGGCCACGTCGGGCTTCGCCACGGCGGTGAGATAGGCGATGTCGCCCGGCTTGCCGGCGCCCATCTCGTAGACCGCGAAGTCGGCGTCCTCGGGCGCGTCGATCACCGCCAGCGGCAGGCCGATCTCGTTGTTGCGGTTGCCCGGGTTGGCATAGGCCCGGCCGGCGCGCTGCAGCACCGCCAGGACCAGGGTCTTGACGCTGGTCTTGCCGTTGCTGCCGGTGATCGCCACCACCTTGGCCCGGCGGTCGCGCTGGATGCCGGCCGCGATCCGCCCCAGCGCGCGCTCGCTGTCGTCCACCAGCACCTGCGGGGCCTCGATGCCGTCGAGCAGGCGCTCGACCAGCAGCGCGCCGGCGCCGCGCATCACCGCGTCGGCGGCGAAGTCGTGGCCGTCGAACCGCTCGCCGCGCAGGGCCACGTACAGGCTGCCCGGCACCAGTTGGCGGGTGTCGTGGCTGATCGCGTCCACCGCCACGTCGTCGCCGTGCAGTTCGCCGCCGGCCCAGTGCGCGATCAGCGAGAGCGGAAGCCGGTTCATGCCCGGGCCTCCAGCGCGCGCCGCGCCACGTCGGTGTCGTCGAACGGATGCTTGACCCCCGCCACGTCCTGGTACGGCTCGTGGCCCTTGCCCGCCACCAGCACGATGTCGTCCCTGCCGGCCTGGCCGATCGCGCGGGCGATCGCCGCGGCGCGGTCGCGCTCGACGGTGACCGCCTGCGGCGCGGCGAAGCCGGCGAGGATGTCGGCGACGATGGCGTCGCCGTCCTCGCCGCGCGGGTTGTCGTCGGTGACGATGACCACGTCGGCCTCGGCCTCGGCGATCTGCGCCATCTGCGGGCGCTTGCCGCGGTCGCGCTCGCCGCCGCAGCCGAACACGCAGACCAGCCTGGCCTCGGCATGCGCGCGCAGGCTGGTCAGCGCCTGGGCCAGCGCGTCGGGGGTGTGGGCGTAGTCGATCACCACCAGCGGCAGCGCGCCGTCGCCGCCGAGGCGGTTCATCCGACCGACCACCGGTTGCAGCCGGGAAAGCGTGGCGGCGACGGTCGCCGCGTCGTCGCCCAGCGCGTGCAGCACGCCGGCCACGGCCAGCAGGTTGTCGACGTTGAAGCGGCCCAGCAGCGGCGAGCGCACCGGATGCGCCTGGCCCTCCACGACCAGGTCGAAGCCGAGGCCGCGGTTGTCGAACTGCAGCGCCTCGGCGCGCAGGCTCGCATCGGGCTGCCCGCGCGAGCTCACGCCCACCGCCTGCAGTTCCGGCGCCAGGCTGCCGTGCAGCGTGCGGCCGAACGCGTCGTCCAGGTTCAGCACCGCCGCCTTCAGGCCGGCGCGGCCGAACAGCCTGGCCTTGGCCGCGCCGTAGCTGGCCATGTCGCCGTGGTAGTCGAGGTGGTCGCGGGTGACGTTGGTGAACACCGCCACGTCGTAGTGCACGCCGTCCACGCGGCCCTGGTCGAGCGCGTGCGAGCTGACCTCCATCGCCACCGCCTGCACCCCGGCGTCGCGCAGCTCGCCGAGCAGCGCATGCATGCGCAGCACCAGCGGCGTGGTGAACCCGGTCGGCTGCACCTGGCCATGGCGGCCGGCGCCGAGCGTGCCGATGCTGCCGCTGTCGATGCCGCGCAGGTGCCAGGCCTGGGCCAGCAGCTGCACGGTGGAGGTCTTGCCGTTGGTGCCGGTGACCCCGACCATGGTCATCGCATGCGAGGGATGGCCGTGGAACAGGTCGCCCATCGCGCCCAGGCGCGAACGCAGCCCGGGCACGGCGATGGCGCCGGCGGGCGCGGGGTATTCGGCCGGCGCCGGCGGCTCGAACAGGATCGCCGCGGCGCCCTTCTCCTCCACCTGCGCGGCGAAGGCCAGGCCGTGCGTGCCGAACCCGGCGATGGCGACGAAGGCATCGCCGCGCTGCAGTTCGCGGCTGTCCATCACCAGCCCGGAAACGACGATGTCGCGCGGCAGCGCGACGTCGGGCAGCAGGCGCGAGAGCGGCATCGGGCGGGTCATCGGCGCGCTCCCGCGGCGGCGCCGGGAACCTGCATCGGCGGCGGGACGGTCGGGTCGTCTGCGAAGCCCTCGTCCAGCGCCTGCGGCAGCTGCGGCAGCGCCGCCTGGCGCTTGGCCTCGCCCCTGGCCTGCGCCGCCAGCCAGGTCTCGATGTCGTCCGGCGGCACGTCCATCACCCGCAGCGCATCCTCCATCACGCTGCGGAACACCGGCGCCGACACCAGGCCGGCGAAATACGACCCGGCCTGCGGGTCGTTGATCACCACCACCGTGGCGAAGCGCGGGCGGGTCGAAGGCACCAGCCCGGCGAAGGTGGTGGTGTAGCGGCGCGCGTAGCCGCCGCCGGAGGCCTGGCGCGCGGTGCCGGTCTTGCCGGCGACGTGGTAGCCGAGGATCGCGGCCTGGGTGGCAGTGCCGCCCGGCTCGGTCACCGTCTGCATCATCTTCAGGACCTGGTCGGCGATCTCCGGCCTGACCGCCTGGCGCGGTTCGTTGATCTGGCCCTTGACGAAGGTCGGGGGGATCAGCTGGCCGTGGTTGCCCAGCGCGGCATAGGCCTGGGCGATCTGCAGCGGAGTCGCCGACAGGCCGTAGCCGTAGGCCATCGTCGCCTTGGTCAGCCCGTCCCAGCGCGCCGGCTCGCGCAGCACGCCGGCGGCCTCGCCCGGGAAGCCGCTCTGCGGCGCGCTGCCGTAGCCGAAGCCCTTCACGAACTCGTAGTAGTACTGGGCCGGCAGCGGTTCGGCCAGCTTCACCGCGCCCAGGTTCGAGCTCTTGGTGATGATCCCGGTGACGTCCAGGATGCCGTAGTTGTGGTGGTCGCGGATCGTGTACTTGCCCAGCGCCATGGAGCCGGGGTTGGTGTCGTAGCGGGTGGCGGCGGTGATCTTGCCGGTGTTGAGCGCGGCGGCGGCGGTGATCGGCTTCATCGTCGAGCCGGGCTCGATCAGGTCGGTCACCGCACGGTTGCGGTGCACGTCCTGGGCCGCGGTGCTGACCGCATTGGGGTTGTAGCTGGGCAGGTTGACCATCGCCAGCACTTCGCCGGTGGCCACGTCCAGCACCACCATCGAACCGCTGCTGGCCTTGTGCGCGACCAGCGCATTGCGCAGCTCGCGGTAGGCCAGGAACTGGATCCGGCGGTCGATGCTCAGGGTCAGGTCCTTGCCCGGCTCGGCGGCGCGGACCAGGTCGATGTTCTCGACGATGCGGCCGTGGCGGTCGCGGATCACCCGCTTGCTGCCGGGCTTGCCGCGCAGCCATTCGTCGAACGCCAGCTCCAGCCCTTCCTGGCCGCGGTCGTCGATGTTGGTGAAGCCCAGCACGTGCGCCATCGC
>CAZBDE010000142.1:0-7422 GCA_964490415.1 uncultured Pseudoxanthomonas sp.
AACACCGCGTACGGCGCCAGCCGGATCACCAGCCCGATCAGGGTCATCGAGATCTCGAAGACGCCCTCGATGCCGCGCTTGAGCGTGGACACCTTCTCCTCCGGGACCAGCACCATGCCCACGCCGAACATCACCGCGAAGAACATCAGCGCCAGGATCGAGGCGTTGCTCGAGGCCGCGTCGACCACGTTGCTCGGCACGATCGACAGCAGCATGTCGAGGCCGCGCGGCTGGCTGTCGATGCTGGCCACGATCTCGCGGCTGCGGTCGGCGTTCTGCACCAGCAGCTGCTGGGCCAGGGCCGGGTCGACGCCCGCGCCGGGCTCGAACAGGTTGACCAGCATCAGGCCCAGCAGCACCGCGATGCCGGACAGGATCACGGTATACGCCAGGGTCTTCCAGCCGATCCGGCCCAGCGCGCGGATGTCGCCCATCTCGGCGATGCCGATCACCAGCGCCGAGAACAGCAGCGGCACGATCAGCATGAAGATCAGGTTGAGGAACAGGCGCGAGGCCGGCGTGGTCACCCAGTCGGTGAAGGCCTGGACCCAGCCGGCTTCGGCGCCGGCGGTGAGGTGGACGATCAGGCCCAGCACCAGGCCCAGGCCGAAGCCAAGGCCCATCTTCCATGGCATCGGCCAGGGACGGCGTGCGGTCGCGGTCATGCGCGGATTCCCGAATAGGCAGCGGCCAGCTTAACAAACCGGCGACTGCCGCTTCACTGCCACGCGTGCGGCGGCAGGCACCGTGACCGGCGACGACGCATGGCGCCGCGTCGTCGCCGCAGCGGCCGCTTCAGTGCCGCGGATACAGCGGCGGCAACGGCGCGACCGCCCCGGGCGCGGTGCCGCGCCAGCGCGGCCCGTCGCGGAATGCGCTGCGCAGCGCCGCGCGGGCGGCGGCCGGCTGCCCTTCCCCGGACCACAATGCGCGGCGCATCGCTTCCAGCGCCTCGCGCTGCGCCGGGTCGTCCAGGCGCGCCAGCACCTCGTCCAGGTCCGCGGCGCCGGGCGAGGCCATCCGGCGCAGGAGCAGGACCGCCTCATCGAAGCTTCCGGTGTCCAGCACGCGACGCAGGTCGGCGGTGACGGGGCGCGTGGCGGCGGGCAGGCGGTTGCCCACGCCCACCGCGGCGGCGGCACGCGCGCGGGAATGCCGGCGGGTCCGCAGCAGCCAGGCCAGCGTCGCCAGCCACAGCAGCGCGAAGACCAGCGCCAGCCAGGCCCACGGGCGCGGACCCGACGGCACCGTGGCGGGCACGCCTGCAGCGGCCGGCACCGCGTCCGTGGCCGGCGTCGCCGGTGCGACGGCCTGCCCGGCCGAGCCCGGACCACCCGCCTCCGCCGCGGCGACGTCCAGTTGCAGCTCCGGCAAGGTCGCCACGCGCGCGGCCCCGGCCGCGGTATCCCACCAGTCCAGGCGCGGTCCGGGCACGCGCAGCGCACCCGCCTGCAGCGGCACCACCGAGAAGCGGCGCAGCACGGTCAGCTGCGGACTGCCGTCGATGAAGCGCTCGGTGGTCTCGGCGCGTTCGGCGAACACCTGCGCGCCCTCCACCTGCGGCGCCGGGATCTCCGGGAACTGGGCCGCGGTGGCACCCTCGGCCACCGCTTCCACCACCACCTCCACCGCCTCGCCGGCGCGCGCCTGCGACGGTGCGGACAGGTAGCGCATGCGCAGGTTGCGCAGTGGCAGCCAGGGCTGTGGCGCGCCATCGGGTTGCGCACGCACCTGCAGGTCCTGCGCCGCGCTTTCGACGGAGAGGTCGCGGTTGCCGCCGAAGAAATCCTCGAAGAAACCGCCGGCGCCCTGGCCGCGGAAGCGTGCCGGCGGCAGCGGCACCACGCCGCTGCGCTCGGGTACCAGCAGGTAGCGGCGCTCGAGCACGCGGTAACGGCGACCGTTGATTTCGCGGCTGCTCTGCACGTCGTCGCCGACACGCTGCAGCGAGGCGCCGTCGGGCGCGTCCTGGACCAGTTCGCCGGACAGCAGCGGCGTCGCGTAGTACAGGCGCACGGTCAGGCCGACGCTCTGCTGCACGTAGGGCGACGCCTCGTCGACCCGCGACTCCAGGAACACGTCGCCACGCGGCACTGCCGCCGGTGCCGCCGCCGACACCTGCAGTCGCTGCGGCGCGGTGCTTTCGGCGCCGACGCGCAGCGCGGGCAGTTCCAGCACGCCGCTGCGGCGCGGGGTCAGGGCGATGCCGAACAGGGTGTTGCCGCCCCCCCCCGTGCTTCGATACGGCTCGCCGAGGACGAAGTCGGCCTGCAGCGGGGTGTAGTCGGGCGCGACGCCCGCCTGGTCGGTTTCGATGTTGAGCGTCACCGCCTCGCCCCGGGCGGCGGTGGCACGGTCGAGCCAGGCGCGGGTTTCGGCCTGCGCCGCCGGGGCGAGCAGGGAGATGACCGCGAGCAGCAGGCCGCACAGGGAGCGGGCGATGCGCACGGGGCCCGGCGACGCGTCGCGGGCGCGGCCCGGCGCGAGGCGCGCGGGCGCGGCGGCGCGGCAGGCGCCGGACGGTGCATCCGTTCCCGCATGCGTGGAAATCGACAGTGCGCCGACGGCGCGTGGATCGTGGTTCGACACCGGATGCCTGTTCCTGTTCATCGCCCTTCCCGCTGGCGGCGTTCCTGTTCGAGGCGGAACTTGGCGCGCAGCAGGCCGCCCGGATCGTCGGGCACGCGCCGCAGCCAGGCCTCGCGTGCCTGGCGCTGTTCGCGCGCCTGCGCATCCTCCGGCTCCTGCCCGGGCTGCGGCTGTTCCTGCGGCGTTCCGCCGTCCTGCTGCAAGGCCTGCTGCATGCGTTCGCGCTGTTCGCGGTCCGCCTGCTCCTGGCGCTGGCGTGCCTGTGCGTCCTCGGCCTGCGGGGAGGGTTCCTGCGGCGGTTGTTCGCCTTGCTGTTCGCCTTCCTGCGGCTCCGATTCCGGGTCGCTCCGTTGCGGCTGCGGCGCCGGGTCGCCCGGTTTGCGATCCCGCTGGCCGGACGGATCCTGCCCATCCTGCGGGTTCCGGTCCTGCTGCTGTTGCGGGTCCTGCTGCCCCTGCCCGTCCTGCGGCGGCTGCCGTTTGCGCGCCTCGTCGACGATGCGCCGGTTGGCGATCGCGTCCTCCATGCCCGGCGCCTGCGCCAGGGCACGGTCGTAGGCGGCGATGGCGTCGTCGTAGCGCCCCTGCCGCGCCAGTGCGTTGCCGAGGTTGTACTGCGTTTCGGCGGCGCCTGCGGGCGCATCGGCGAAGGCCTGTTCGGCGGCGGCGAAATCGCCGTCGCGGTAGGCGTCCACGCCCCGTTCGAGTTGCTTCTGCGCCCGCTGGTCGGCGCGCCGCCACCAGCCGCCGCCCTCGGCTTCGGCCGCGTGCGCCGGTGCGGGCAGCGACAGCAGGAGCGCCAGCGGCAGCGCCGCCAGCACGCCGGCGCCGCGGCGGAACGCAAGCGCGGCCAGCAGCAGCAACGGCAGCAGCAGCCAGTAGCCCTGGTCCAGCCACACCCGCTCGCCGCCGCCGCGCTCGTTGGCCACTTCGCTGGCCGGATCGAGCACGCCGAGTGCGCGCAGGTCGTCCTGGCCCACGCCCAGCGTCGCGTAGCGCCCGCCGCCGGCGGCGGCCAGCGCGCGCAACGAGGATTCGTCGAGCCGGGCCGGGTGCATGGCGCCGGCGGCGTCGCGGTACAGGGCGCCGGCCGCGCTGCCCACGCCCAGCACCGAGATCCGGTAGCCCTGCCCGGCCACGGCGGCGGCGATGCTGCCGGCGCCCGCGTCCGCCTCGCCGGTCACCAGCAGGATGTCGCCGCGCCCGAAGCCGGCCTGGTGCAGCAGCGTGGCCGCATGGGTGATCGCGCGTTCGATGTCGCGGCCATCCTCCGGCATCACCTCCGGCTGCAGCGCATCGAGGAACAGGGCGATGTTGCCGGCATCGGCGGTGAGCGGCGCCACGGTGTAGGCGTCGCCGGCCCAGGCGACGAGGCCGATCTCGCCACCCTGGCGTTCGCGCAGCAGCGTGTCGATCTTGGCCCGCGCCTGCGCCAGCCGCGTCGGCGGCAGGTCCGGGGCGAGCATCGAAGACGACAGGTCCAGCGCGATCACCAGCGGCGCGCGCGACTCCCAGTGCGGCCGTTCCTCCTGCCGCCAGCCCGGACCCGACAGGGCCACGATCGCCAGGGCCAGCGCCAGCGAGACGCCGGCCACGCGCAGGCCGGCATGGCCGCGCCCGGGCTCGACCAGGTGCGGCAACAGGTGGGGATCGACCGCATCGCGCCAACCCAGCTGGCGATGGCGGCGCCACAGCAGCCACAGCAGCGGCACCAGCAGCAGCGCCCACAGCCACAGCGGCCGCTGGAAATGCAGTGCGGGAAGCTGCAACCAATCGTTCATGCCGCGCGCCTCGCCGCACCGGTGCGCAGCAGCGGCCCACCGGCCAGCGCCAGCAGCAACGCCGCACCCAGCGGCCACGGGTAGCGTTCGATCCGCGGCCGCACCGGCGCGGCGGCCACCGCCAGCGGTTCAAGCCGGTCCAGTTCGGCGTAGATGCCGGCCAGCTCGGCGGTGTCGCGCGCGCGGAAGAACTGGCCGCCGGTCATCTGCGCGACCTGGCGCAGGGTGTCCTCGTCCACCTCTTCGCCGCGCTGCACCGGCAGCGGCACGCCGAAGAAGGAAAACGAACCGCCGCCGCCGAAGGCGATGGTATGCACGCGCACACCCTCGGCCCGGGCCAGTTCGGCGGCCTTGAGCGGCTTGAGCACGCCGGCGGTGTTGACCCCGTCGGTGAGCAGCACCAGCACGCGCTGGCCTTCGGGCTGCTCGCGCAGGCGCTTGACCGCCAGCCCGATCGCATCGCCCATCGCCGTCTCGCGCCCGGCCAGGCCGGCGACGCTGTCGCGCAACTGCTGGCGCACCGAATCGCGGTCCAGGGTGAGCGGGGTCAGCATGTACGCGCGCTGGCCGAACACCAGCAGGCCGACCCGATCACCGGCACGGCGGTCGAGGAAATCGGCGATCACCGCCTTGGCCGCGGTCAGCCGGTCCACCGGCCGGCCGCCCAGTTCCATGTCGGTCTCGCTCATGCTGCCGGACAGGTCCACCGCCAGCAGCATCTGCCGCGCCTCGCGCGGCGGCGTCTGCGCCGGACCGAGCTGCTGCGGGCGCGCGGCGGCGGCGCACAGCAGCGCCCAGGCCAGCAGCGGCAACAACCAGGCCACGCGCGGCTGGCCCGCGCCCGTTGCCGCGGCCACGCCTTCGAGGCGGCGCCCCCATGGCACGCGCAGCGCCGCCGCCGTGCTGCGCCGGGGCGGCAGCAGCAGGTGCACGAGGACCGGCAAGGGCAGGAACGCCCATGCCCACGGCCAGGCGAAACCCGCGAATCCGTCCTGCCAGGTGGCCAGCCACGCGTCCATCAGCGGCCTTCCATCAGCGCGAGGAAACGCGTGCGGGCCAGCGCCCGCGCGGCGGCGAATGCGGCGGGATCCAGTCGCGGGCGGAAGCCGCCCTCCAGCAGCAGGCGACCGGCGCCGGCGCTGAACGCCTGGCCGCTGGCGCCATCGAGGAAGCGCAGCCACTCGTCGCCCTGCAGCAACTCGCTGCCGGGACACCGGCGGCGCGCGGCGCGGCGCAGCAGCCCGGACATCGCCGCCAGCTGTTCCGGCAGCGTGCCCCTGGAAGTGTCGGTGTCGAACCAGCGCAGCCAGCGGCGCCGGCGCGCGGCGCGCCATGCCCGCCAGCCCGCCCATGCGCAGGCGACCAGCAGCAGCGCCGCGGCCAGCCACCACCAGCCGGGAGCCGGCGGCCACCAGGGGGGCGATGGCGGCAGGTGCACGTCGCGCAGCGGCAGGCGGGTCGGATCCATGCGCCCGGTCTCAGTCCACGCCCGCAGTAACGGGTGCCGCCATCGCGTCGGCCACGGCCGCCGGATCCCGCGGCCACAGCCAGTCGGCGCTGTCGGCATCGGTGGCCAGCGTACGCACCTGCCAGCCCAGCGCCGGCAGCGTGCGGCACAGCGCCTGCGCCGGCTGTACGAAGGCCCGGCTCCAGCGCTGGCGCACGGCCGCGCTGTCCAGCGCCAGCTGCAGGCGCCGTGCGCCGGCCAGGAACGCCAGTTCGCGGCGCGGCGGCGCGGTTTCCAGCGGATCCTGCAGCAGCACGAGGGTAGCCTGGTGGTGGCGCGCCAGCGCGGTCCAGCGCAGCGCCGGCACCTGCGCGGCGCTGCCGGCGTCGGCCAGCACCAGCAGTTGCGCGCCGGGGCGCAGCAGGCGCTGCGCGTGTTCGAGCGCGACCTCCAGCCCGGCATCTTCCTGTGGCGGCCGCGCGTACCAGCGCGCCAGCGCGTCGAGCACGCGCATCGCACCGCGCAGGCCGGTAGCCGGCGGGATCGCCGGCTCGCCGCCGCGCAGCGCGGCGATGCGGTCGCCGGACTGCAGCGCCGACCACACCGCCACGGCGCCGGCGCGCGCGGCCTGCACCGACTTGAAGCGGGTGCGCGTACCGAAGTACAGCGCCGGCGCGGTGTCGGCGACCAGCAGGGTCAGGCGTTCGCGTTCGGCCTGGAACAGTTTGGTGTGGGCACGGCCGCTGCGCGCGGTGAGGCGCCAGTCCATCCGGCGCACGTCGTCGCCGGCGACATATTCCCGCGACTCGGCGTATTCCATGCCGCGGCCACGCTGGCTCGACGGCGCCGGGCCATGCACGCCGTGCCGGCCGCGCCGCGGCGGCGGCACGCGCCGGACCTGGGCGCGCAGCGCGACCAGTTCGGCCAGCGTCGGCACGATGCCTTCCTGCGCGGCATCGGCCACGGCGGACGCCGGGCCGGCGGTGCTCACGGCGTCGGCACCTTTTCCAGCAGCGCGGCGACCAGGCGGTCGCCGTCCCAGCCTTCGGCGAGGGCCTCGTAGCTGGGCAGCACGCGGTGGCGCAGCACGTCCGGGGCGACCGCGCGCACGTCCTCGGGGGTGACGAAGTCGCGGCCGGCGAGCCAGGCCCGTGCCCGCGCGCAGCGCTCCAGCGCGATCGAACCGCGCGGGCTCGCGCCCCAGGCGATGCGCCGCGCCAGCGCCGCGTCGTAGCGGGCCGCGTCGCGCGAGGCCAGCACCAGCTCCACCAGGTAGCGCTCCACCGCGGGCGCCACGTGCAGGTCGAGCACCGCTGCGCGGGCCGCGAACACGTCCGCCTGCGGCATCCGCACCAGCGCGCGCGCCGCGGGCTGCAGGTTCTCCCGCGCGCGTTCGCGCGCCAGCCGCAGGATCTCGGTTTCGGTCTCGACCTCGGGATAGCCGATGCGCACGTGCATCAGGAAGCGGTCGAGCTGCGCCTCGGGCAGCGGAAACGTGCCCTCCTGCTCGATCGGGTTCTGCGTCGCCATCACCAGGAACAGCGGCGGCAGCGCGTAGGTCTGGCGGCCGACGGTGACCTGGCGCTCGCCCATCGCCTCGAGCAG
>CAZBDE010000143.1:0-7412 GCA_964490415.1 uncultured Pseudoxanthomonas sp.
AACGTTACATGGGTTTGTTATGTATTTGAAATATATAAGGATGAATAGTTTTTAGCTGCTCTGTTATTTTCTTGGCGGGTTGCCTGGAAATTGTTGTCAGATGAATTTCCTTAATCGACAAGGCAGTCGCACTCCATAGTATCACCCAACTATCCTTTGCAGCTTCACAAGCTTCGTTTCGCCAATAGTTTCTTATTTATTATGGAATAAATGATATTTATGCATCTTATTGCTGCCTAACTAAACCTTATGAAATCTACGTTACTGCTAACTATTTTACTTCTCCTGACGAGTTCGCTTTCAGCTCAGGAAGATTTCTACAATAAGCACTGGTCTCAGGTCTATAAATTTGAAGTACAGGATTTGCCTAAGTCTGCTTTGGAGATTGCGGACCAGATTTATGCAAAGGCTAAGCGTGATAAAAATTCAACACAAATTGTCAAGGCTCTGCTCTATCAATCCAAGTTTGCATTGACGCAGCCTGATACTGAGTTATTGATAGTTAACAAATGGAAGGAGGAGATTAAAACAAGCCAGGTACCACTTAAGAATATCCTGGAGTCGGTGCTTGCCAATATCTATTGGGATTATTTTGAAAGGAACCGATGGACATATTATAACCGGTCACGAACTGAAGCAGTTATTAATGCTGAGGATTTTCGCACATGGGATGCTAATGCTATGTTCCAGGAAATACACAACTGTTTTCAGCGATCAATGCAGGACAGCCGTGCCACGCAGGCAATCAATCTTTCTGCTATTGACGATTTACTGACTGAAGCTCAGCAATCAAAAGTATATCGACCAACCTTGTTCGATTTTCTTGCTCACAATACCATTGACTTTTACAGCACGAATGAAAGTTCATTAATAAAGTTTGCAACTGATCTCTCGTTGGAAGATCCAACCTATTTCGAGAACATTGATAACATCATCTTACCGACAGATAACCTTTCTCCTGCTGCTGAAGCACTGAAAATCTTCAAGCAGCTATTTGTCTTTCATCAGAATGATAAAGATCCAACTGCATTTGTTAACCTGAAATTGGAGTATTTTCGATTTTTGATTTCTCACGGAGAGTTCAAAAATGAAGATGAACTCTTCAAATCTGCTTTAGTAAAACTTCAGTCGGACTGGAAACATCACCCTGTTTCCGCACAGGTGGGTTTTGAACTTGCTGACATTGCTAATCGCGAAGGTAATGGGACAAGTCCAGAAAATCAGTTTAGGAAAAAAGATGCCCTCGCCATCTGCAACGAAGTGATTCAAAAGTTTGGTACAAGTGATGGTGCTGCAAAGTGTTTGGTCTTAAAAGAGCACATCCTTAATCAAAGCCTTTCACTGACAGCTGAAGAATATGTGCCGATTCAATCACCGTCAAGAATTCTGGTGGAATACACCAATATCGACAGCCTTTCATTTTTTGCATATAAGGTTACAGATGAATTCGCGCATCGCTTTCATCTAACCATGAACGATTCAACCCGAAAAGCTGAGATCAATGCATTAGCCAGGACAGCTTCATGGAAAGTTGGTTTGCGTAATCTTCAGGACTACCGCAAACACAGCACCGAAGTAGTGGTGCCTCCCCTGGAAGGCGGAACCTATTTAATAATTTCCTATGTCATCGATGCTCAGCGATCTAATGATAATGTCTTTGCTTTCACTACTTATAAGAGCACGAACCTAAGTCTGATTGAAAGTTCTTTTGAAAATATAACCCGGTTTCAGGTCGTGGATAGAAATACAGGGCGCCCCTTGAAAGAAGTTGACGTTCATCTAAAATCCACAACAACAAAATCTGATTCACAAATTGATCAACATTTTACTACTGATAAGGACGGATTTATTGAAGTTAGCCGCCCTAAGGAAAAGTACCTGACATTTTCTGCTGCTGTAAAACATGAAAATGACCAGGCTGAATTTGATAACTATACCATGTACCCAAGCTACAGAAACAGGCGTAACAATAACGAGGATTATGTAACAGCAAAAGCTTTTTTATTTACTGACCGGAGTATTTATCGCCCGGGGCAAACTGTTTACTTCAAAGGAATCTTAATCAAGGAAAAAGACAGGAAGTCTTCCGTGGTAGTAGGCCAGTATGTAGATGTCTACATGGAAGACGCAAATGGAGAAGAGGTAGGCGACCTTCGCCTCAAAACAAATACCTATGGTTCGTTCAGCGGAGAATTTAAATTACCAGCTTCAGGTTTAACGGGTGAGTATTCAATCTTTGTTGATGAAGATGCTGAAGATACCAGCAGGTTCTGGGACAACCTGGATAATTTCGAATACAACGAGTACATCATTAACGTAGAAGAATATAAGAGACCCACATTTGAAGTAACGTTTGAACCTGTTAAAGGAGCATATAAAGTCAATGACTCTGTATCAGTTAGTGGAAAAGCAATTTCTTTTGGTGGAGCAAAAATTGATGGAGGAAAGATTACCTATCATGTAAAACGAACTGTCCGGTATCCTCATTGGGCTTATTGGGGTAATCGATACCCTAATACGGAAGAGGAAGAAATCGTAAGTGGCGAAAGTGTAACAAGTAAAGAAGGCGAGTTTCAGATTAAATTCCAGGCAAGCACAAGCGATAATATTTCGAAAGACCTGCTGCCTGTTTTTCATTACGAAGTCAATGCAGATGTCACTGATATTAATGGCGAAACGCGCAGTGCCTCAGCAACTGTAAATATTGGGTATCACAGTCTGACTGCAACCTTGAATGTTCCCGCGCAGATAAACCGAAAAGTCTCTGAAAATAAATTAACATTAGTAATCGAGAATTTGAATTCCCAGCCGGTTCCGGCCGAAGGAGTTATTCAGATTTTCAAAGCAAAGGTTGCGCCTGTCCCTTTCCGCGAACGTCCGTGGGCCGCACCTGATCTTCCTG
Source organism: uncultured Pseudoxanthomonas sp. (assembly GCA_964490415.1). GTDB lineage: Bacteria > Pseudomonadota > Gammaproteobacteria > Xanthomonadales > Xanthomonadaceae > Pseudoxanthomonas. The sequence continues at coordinate 2,903 of CAZBDE010000143.1, forward strand.
TCTTATCGGAAGAAGAGTTTAAAACACTATTTCCGCACGATGTTTATAAAGATAAAGCTGACGAACGATTCCCGGAAAAGGGAAAGCTGATGACGGAAATTCCATTTAATTCTGCTGTATCAAATGAAATTAAATGGAAGGTCGATAAAGCATGGTTGTTGGGTAGCTATCTCGTAGAGCTTCATACAAAAGACAAAGATGGTATCCCTGTCACGGATATTGCACGCTTCAACTTGGTTGACCCAACGGATAAGTCAGTGTCAGATAACCAAATCATGGTTTTGGAAACTAATAAGCCAGGTTATACCGTAGGCGATCTCGCGACAATAAAGATTGGTTCTGCCTCAAAGGACGCGACCATCACCATTGATATTGATAAGAATCAAAAAATCTCCAAAACGTATGTCAAACACTTTTCGGGAAATTCTGGTGAGATTACAATTCCCATTACAGAAGACATGGAGGGAGGTTTTAATGTGCTTGCAACAAGCGTTCAGTACAATGGATTCAATCATGTTACAAAACGAATTCCTGTTGTAAAACAACGGGAGCAAATTGAGATTGAAACACTGACATTCAAAGACAAACTTCAACCCGGAAGCAAGGAAACGTGGAGTTTTGCTATCAAAGGAAGCGACCCCATGAGGAAAGAGGCTGAAATACTTGCCTCGATGTATGACGCATCACTTGATCAGTTCAAACCACATGAGTGGTCATTTAACCCGATTCAGCAGCCCTATTACTATAGCTCCAATAGAATCTCCGGAAGCAATAGCTTCAATGATCAGAAATTTATCATTAGAAATTTGAGTACCAGTTACTATGCATCACCAAAGCAATATTTTGATGATTGGGATTGGTTTGGTTTTAGCATTACGAATAATACTTATGTTAAAGAGCGCTACATGCAAAGACTTTATTCAACAGGCATCCCGTTTGGTGAACCTTCTAAAGTAACAACCCTTAACAATAAAAATTTGAGAAAGGGATTGATTTCCGGAACCATTACAAGCGCTGAAGACGGATCACCATTGCCAGGTGTAAATGTTGTAATCAAAGGAACTGCAATTGGCACTACTACAGATGCACAAGGTCGATATGTGCTTTCAGCAGATAAGGGCGATGTGATTGTGTTCAGTTTTATTGGTCTTTCTACTGCAGAAGCCAAGGTAGGCAATAAGAACATGATGGATGTAGCTATGGCAATGGATGTTACCCAGTTGTCGGAAGTGGTGGTAACTGCACTTGGTGTTCAGGTTGAAAAAAAATCTTTGGGATATTCGGTGTCCACGATATTGACTGACTCTACAGCAAGTGATGCGGTCTTCTACAGTTTATCGGGTAAGGCTCCGGGAGTGCAGGTAACAGGCATGCCTGGTGGTGCAGTAGGACTTACTATTAGAGGTAATACGAGTATAGATGGAGCTAATAAGCCTTTGTATGTTGTAGATGGCGTTATTGTTGAGTCTTCGAGCATTGATCATGAAGATTTGGCCTCTGTCCAGGTACTAAAAGGAAATGCTGCGACTTCGATATATGGAGCTCGGGCAGCCAATGGAGTCATTATCATTACAACCAAATCCGGACAAAAGAAATTAGATGAAGAAATGGCAAAAGTTAATGCAAGAAAAAATTTCAACGAAACAGCCTTTTTCTTTCCTCATCTGCGGACCGACAGGGATGGTAAGGTGAGATTCACGTTCACCACACCTGAATCACTTACCCGGTGGAAGCTCCAGGTACTTGCACACACACCAGATCTTTTGTCTGCCTCGAAGACGCTTCAGGCTATTACGCAGAAAGAATTGATGGTAACACCTAATGCCCCACGCTTTTTGCGTGTTGATGATGAAATTATTTTCTCAGCAAAAATTTCAAATCTTACGAACCGTGAAAAAACCGGAAATGTGGCACTGCAACTTTCTGATGCGGTTACGGGAAAACCCATTGATCCTTTGTTTAAAAACGTTGTTCGAAATCAACCGTTCAGGGTAACCGGTAAAGGGAGCAGCGAAGTTTCGTGGACTCTCAAGGTACCTTCGGGAATTGAAGCCATTCAATACAAAGTTGTAGCAAAGGCTGGCAACTTCAGTGATGGCGAACAAAATGCTTTGCCGATTCTTTCCAACAGGATGCTCGTTACAGAAACGTTGCCCATGTACGTGAAAGCAGGTGAGACAAAAACATTTCATCTTGAAAAACTGCAGAATACAAACTCACCAACGTTGCAACACCATCAGCTTACGTTGGAGGTAACCTCTAATCCAGCGTGGTATGCAATTCAGGCTCTTCCTTATCTTATGGAGTTTCCGCACGAATGTGCTGAACAAATTTTCTCCCGCTACTATGCGAATGCACTGGCCAGCCAGGTAGCCAACAGTAGTCCTAAAATTAAGGAAGTGTTCGATCAATGGGCTTCTTCAGATGCGTTGATCAGCAACCTTGAGAAAAATCAGGAACTGAAATCCATCATCATCAATGAAACACCCTGGGTGCGGGAAGCGCAAAATGAAACAGAACAGAAAAAACGGATTGCGCTGCTCTTTGATCTAAACACGATGAAGACTCAATCAACTACTGCACTTGACAAACTTGAGCAACTACAATTAAGCAATGGTGGATTCACCTGGTTTGCAGGCGGCAAGTACCCAAGCCGGTATATAACGCAGCATGTGGCTTCCGGATTTGGACATCTAACTATTTGAAAGTTAAAGGAAATAAGCAAACCGTGAAAATTCAGGCCAGGGCCGTTTCATTTCTTGATGAAGAAATTTTGGAAGATTATAACCGATTGCTTGAACAAGCAAACTCCATAAGATCACAAGCTAAAACTACTCAGGAAGGTGAACGCCTGTCCAAGGAGTTTTTAGACAAGCAGCATATCAATCACGACCAGATACATTATTTGTACATGCGCAGCTTCTTTCCTGATATTAAGATCAATGAACGAATTTTAGCCGCGGTTGAGTATTATCAAAAGCAATCAGCTCAGTACTGGAAGAATTTTAATCTGTACATGAAAGGGATGGTTGCGCTTGTTCAACAGCGCCTGGAAAACACCAAGCAGGCTGAAGCTATTATTAAATCCTTATTGGAGAACAGCATTGTAAGTGATGAGATGGGAATGTATTGGAAGGAAAATGCAGCAAGTTGGTATTGGTACGAATCTCCCATTGAAACCCAGGCCCTTTTGATCGAAGCGTGTGCTGAAATTCTGCCCGAGAAAGGGTTGCTATCAAGTAAAACAAAACTGCAAACCCTTGATGAACTAAAGATATGGCTGCTTAAAAACAAGCAAACCAGTCAGTGGAAAACAACCAAGGCTACAACAGAAGCGGTGTACGCACTACTCATGAATGGCACTGAATGGCTTACTTTAGATAAACAGGTGGAAGTAACTGTCGGAAATAAAAAAGTAGAGCCCGGCCAACGCCCTGAAGCAGGAACAGGGTACTTTAAAATGTCATGGAAAGCAGACGCGATTACACCCAGTATGAATGAAGTAACCCTCTCGAAAAAAGATCAGGGTATTGCGTGGGCTGGATTATACTGGCAATACTTTGAAGATATCGATAAGATTACTGCGGCCGAGACTCCATTGAAATTATCGAAAAAAGTATTTTTGGTTAGCCGGGATCAAAAAGGTGAATTGCTCACTGAAGTAAGCCCTGATAACCCTATTGAAGTTGGAAGTTTGTTGCGTGTTCGGATTGAACTGAAGACTGACAGACCGATGGAGTTTTTACACATGAAAGATATGCGTGCCTCGGGTCTTGAGCCGGTTGATGTTTTATCGGAATACAAATGGCAGGAAGGACTCGGATATTATCAAAGCATCAGGGATGCTTCAATGAATTTCTTTTTCGACAACGTTAATCCAGGTGTGTATGTATTTGAATACGATTTACGCGTTAGTAACAAGGGAAATTTCTCAAACGGAATTACCACCATTCAATGCATGTACGCACCGGAATTTAGCAGCCACAGTGAGGGAATAAGAATTTTGGTGAAGTAGACTGGTTTCCCTGTACTTCCCTGCTTTGTATGTACAAAAATGTACGTACAACATTTTATTGTACTGAAAACAACTGGATAGGCGTTAACTTTCTTGCCACTACCCCGACATATCAAAATCTGTCAAAAATCGCCAAAGTTCTGTTTTGGTGGCTTTATCTTATCGTTTCCTATTTGCTATATTTGAAATATAATCTGCTGTTATGAATACATTGGTTATTGACAAAAAAATATGTGGTGGTAGGCCAGCGTGAGTATGAAAAGCTTTTAGAAAAAGCTGCTGTAAAAAAGCCAGCAGCCCGTAAGTTAAGCTTAGCTGAAGGTAAGAAACTGGCGTACAAACTTATCGATAAATGGCACAGAGAAAAGTAAGCACTCTTAACCTGTATAAAATCCGTCTCTTATTTTTTATCAGTTTTAGCTGATTGGCTTGAGAATTTGCCCACCAGCAGCGCGATGATTATGGCCACGTATAGCTGGCCGCAAACAGCAATGA
>CAZBDE010000144.1:0-7362 GCA_964490415.1 uncultured Pseudoxanthomonas sp.
CGAATCCGGTCCGTGCTCGGCCTGCGACAGCAGGTCGGCGGCGACGAACGCCGCGTCGGCGCCGGCGTCGGCGATCACCAGCACTTCCGACGGCCCGGCCGGCATGTCGATCGCCGCCGCGCCGCACTGCGCCACCTGGCGCTTGGCCTCGTCCACGTAGCTGTTGCCCGGCCCGAAGATCTTGTCGACCCTGGCCACACTGTCCGTCCCGAACGCCAGCGCCGCGATCGCCTGCGCGCCGCCGAGCTTGAACACCCGATCCACCCCGGCCAGCCGCGCCGCGACCAGTACCGCCGGATCCGCGGTGCCGTCCGCGCGCGGCGGCGTGCACAGCAGCACCTGGCGGCAGCCGGCCAGCGCCGCCGGCACGCACAGCATCAGCGCGGTCGAAGGCAGCGGCGCGCTGCCGGCGGGCACGTACAGGCCCACCCGCGGCACCGGCCGGATCATGCGCTCGCAGACCACGCCCGGCGCGGTTTCCACCGTGTAGCCCTCGGCCATGCCGGCGCGGTGGAAGGCCTCGATCCGCTGCCAGGCGTCGACCATGGCCTGGCGCAGTCGCGGCGACACCTCCGCTTCCGCGGCGGCGAACTCGGCGGCCGTCACCTCGAAATCCTCCAGCTCGACCCGGTCGAAGCGCGCGGTCAGTTCGCGCAGCGCTTCATCGCCTCGCTGGCGCACCGCGTCGAGCACGCCGGCCACCGCCTGGCGCGTGGCCTCGGCCACGACCTGCACCGGGCGGGTCAACGCGCGCCTGCGTGCATCGGCATCCAGCGCCGACCACTGCAGCCGGTTCCAGGCGGGCGCGGTGGCATTCGCGGCAACGTCGCTCATACCAGCGACCTCTCCACCGCCAGCACCATCAACCCGCGGGCGCCGGCGCGTTCCAGTTCCTCCAGCTGCTGCCAGCTCACCGCACCGTCGCACATGGTCTGCAGCGACAGCGCACCATTGCCGCCAGGTAGCTGGACCAGGGGACCGGCGTCCTGCAGCAGCCGCTCCAGTGCCGGCAGCGATTCGCGCTCGGCGTTGAACATCAGCAGCTTGCGGTCCTTGAGCTGGAGCACGCCGTCCACGCGCCGCAGCAGCATCTGCGCCAGCCCGGCGCGGGCGTCGTCGAACACACCGGCCGGCCCGGCCAGCACCGCCTCGCTGTCGAGCAGGTTCTGCACCGGCTTGAGGTGGTTGGCCGTGAGCGTGGCGCCGCTGGACACCAGGTCGCAGATCAGGTCGGCCGTGCCCAGGCGCGGGGCGATCTCGACCGAGCCGGACAGCTCCACCACCTGCGCCTCGATGCCCTGCGCATCGAGCCAGTTGGCCAGCACCGCCGGATAGCTGGTGGCGATGCGCCGGCCCTGCAGCTGCGAAGGGCCGGTCCATTCCCACTCGTCCGGCACCGCCAGCATCAGCCGGCACTGGCCGAAGCCCAGGCCGCGCAGGGCGCGGTAGGCCGGCGCAAGGCCGATGCGTGCGCGCGCGCCGGCCTGCTCGTCCAGTTCGTTGCGGCCGACGATGCCGAGGTCGCAGACGCCGTCGGCGATCAGGCCCGGGATGTCGTCGTCGCGGACCAGCAGCAGGTCCACCGGCAGCGACTCGCCATAGCAGAACAGCTTGTCGCGGCTCTCGCGCCAGCTCAGGCCGCAGGCGGCCAGCAGCGAACGCGCCGGCTCGGCCAGGCGGCCGCTCTTCTGGATCGCGATGCGCAGGCGGTCGCGGGTGGCCGTTCCCAGGGGGGGGGTCATGGTGTTTCCTCGGCGCTGGACGGAGAAACGCGCGGGCGCGAGGCCAGCGCATAACCGCCGGTGCCGCGTTCCAGCGTGCGCGCGACCCGGCCAATGGTGGTGACGCTGACCTGGGTCAGATCGTGGATCTCGCGGTACGGCATGCCCTGCTGCAGCAGCGGGACCACGCGCCAGCGGTCGGTCATGGCTTCCAGCTCGGCGGGGGTGCACAGGTCCTGGAGGAAGGCCTTGAACGCGGCGGCGCCGGCCAGGCCGGACAGGGCCTGGGCCAGCCCCTCGAGCCGATCGCTGCCGTCCTCCCCGTTGTCCTGCGCACGCCGCTTCACGGTTGAATCCAATGTATTAATGCGTTAGCACATTAAAACAGCCCGGTCCTTTCCGGGTCAACCCCCCCGCCCCCTTTCCGGCCCGCTACACTCGGCCACAGCCGTCCTACGGCCACGGGAATGGACGTTCCGGGGGAGCATGGAACCGCTGACACACCGAAGGACCCACCGGGGTCCGGCGCGGGGAACCGGGCGAAAGACCGGGTTCCCGGGCTGGCTGCTGCTTGCGCTGGTGACCCTGTTGCCCGCGTTGGCGCTGGCCCAGGCCCCGGCGCGGCTCGATCCCGGCCAGCCCCAGCTGCAACTCGGCCCCTATACCCGCTACCTCCATGACCCGTCCGGCGCACTCGAGGCGGCCGAGGCCTGGCGGCAGGCGGAAGCCGGCGGTTTCGCCCCGCTGCCCGACACGGGCGCCGCCTTCGGCTTCCAGCCTGGCGCCTACTGGTTCCACATGTCGCTGCATAACGAAGACGCCGCGCAGCCGCACTGGCTGCTGGTACAGGACTATCCGCTGAGCGACCGGCTCGACCTGTACCTGCGCTACCCGGACGGACGCGTGGTCCACCGCCGCGGCGGCGACCACCTGCCGTTCCATGCGCGCAGCGTCAGCTACCGCTACCCGAACTTCATGCTCGACCTGCCCGCGGGCGAACCGGTCAAGGTGCTGCTGCGGGTGCAGAGCCAGAGTTCGATGCAGGTGCCGCTGGCCCTGTACACGCCGGCGGCGTTCATCGGGATCTCGCGCGACGCACAGTTCGGCATCGGCCTGTACTACGGGATCCTGATCGCGCTGTTCTTCTACAATCTGGTGCTGTGGCTGGCGCTGCGCGACGCCAGCTACTTCTGGTACCTGTTCCACCTCAGCGCCTTCGGCCTGGTGCTGATGACGCTCAACGGACTGGGCTTCGAGTACCTGTGGCCGGGCTCGCCCTGGCTGGCCGACCTGTCGGTGCCGCTGTCGATCTGCCTGTCGCAGATCGGCATGCAGCAGTTCGCGCGCGTGTTCCTGCGCCTGCCCGCGGTGTGGCCGTTGGGCAACCGGACCTCGCTGGGCGTGATCGCCTTCTACATCGTGCTGGGCGTGGCCTCGTTCTGGCTGCCTTACCGCATCGCCACGCCGGTGGCGGCCGCCTCGGTGTTCCTGAGCATCCTCTGGATCCTCACCGTCACCCTGACGGCGATGCGCCGCGGCGACCGCTCGGCGCGGCTGTTCCTGCTGGCCTGGGGCATGTTCCTGCTCGGCACGGCGATGTTCACCCTGCTCGCCTTCGGCCTGCTGCCGAAGTCGTTCATCACCGTGTACGGCGTGCAGATCGGCTCGGCGCTGGAGATGCTGCTGCTCTCGGTCGCGCTCAGCTACCGCTACGCGTCGCTGCGCAACGAGAACGAACGGATCGTGCGCCGGGCCAAGATCCAGCTCGAATCGCAGGTGCTGGAGCGCACCGGCGAACTGCGCGCGGCGCTGGCCCAGCTCGAGACCGCGCACACGCGCCTGCGCGAGGCCAGTCGCCACGACGCGCTGACCGGGCTGTACAACCGCGCCTGGTTCCGCGAGCGCTTCGACGGGTTGCTGGAAGCGGCGCGGCTGCAGGACCAGCCGCTGTCGCTGATGATGATCGACCTGGACCATTTCAAGGCGATCAACGACCGCCATGGGCACCTGGTCGGCGACGATTGCCTGCGCCGCTGCGCGCGGGTGATCGACGGCATCCTCGGCCCGCACGGCGCGCTGGTGGCGCGCTACGGCGGCGAGGAGTTCATCGCCGCCCTGCCCGGCGTCGACATCTACCGCGCGCGCGAGCTGGCCGAGGAGGTCTGCACCCGCCTGCGCGAGGAGCCGCTGCGTACCCGCGGCCCGGCGGTGACCGTCACCGCCAGCATCGGCGTGCATGCGGTGGACACCGGCGCCGACCACGAGAGTGCCGCCACCGACCAGGCGCTGCAGGTGGTGGACGATGCCCTGTACGCGGCGAAGTCCGGCGGCCGCGACCAGGTCAGGGTGGCCGGCGGCTAGCCGGCCACGGTGGCCGGCAGCAGCTCGCCGGAAGCGACCAGGGCGACCATCGCCGCGACCTCGCCGTCCAGCGCGCGGTCGCGTTCCAGGAACGGCACCGTGGCCCGGATGCGCGCATGCGCGGCGGCCACCGCCACGCCGGGATGGAAGGCTTCGGCCTGCGCCAGCTGCGTGCGCAGGTCCTCGACCTCGGCCAGGAAGCGTTCGCGGCCGGCGGCCGGACCGCCCTGCACCTTCGCCGCCAGCGCGGCGGCGTCGGCGCGGCGGGCCAGCGCGCGGGCGGCGTTGATCATGTCGCGGCGCAGGTCCAGCGCCTGCGCGGCCGTGTACAGCTCCAGCGCCAGCACCTTGCCCAGGTCCTCGACCATGGCCAGCACGTGGCGCGCCTCGTTGGCGCCCATCGACACGTGGTCCTCGGCGTTGGCGCTGGTCGGCACCGAGAACACCGAGGCCGGGTGCGCACGGCTGGCCAGGTCGTTGACGATCGCCGCGGCGGTGTACTGCACGATCATGTGCCCGGACTCGGTGCCGTCCTCGTTGCCGATCAGGAACGCCGGCAGGCCGTCGTTGGTGGCCGGGTCGACCAGCTTGTTGAGCCGGCGCTCGGAGATCGAGGCCAGGGTTGGGATCGCCGCCTTCAGGTAGCTCAGCACCAGCGCCAGCGGCATGCCGTGGAAGTGGCCGGCGGAGATCACCTGCTCTTCCACGTGGGTGGCATCGGCCCGGTCCGGGAACACCAGCGGGTTGTCGGTGACCGCGTTGAGCTCGATGTCCAGCACGCGCGCGGCCTGGGCGGCGGCGTCGCGCACCGCGCCGTGCACCTGCGGGATGCAGCGCAGCGAATAGCTGTCCTGCGGCTGGTGCTTCTTGCCGCCGCGGAACGGCAGGAAGCGCCGGTAGAACTTCTCGCGACCGTGGCGCTGGTCGGCCGGGACCCAGTCCCAGCCGATGTCGAAGCCCAGTCCGCGCGACTCTTCCGTATCCCAGCTGCCCGGCAGCCACGGCCGGAACCTGGGCACCAGGTGGTAGGCGATGTCGGCCAGGGTCGAACCGGCGAGCAGGCCGCGCAGGTTCGCCGCGACCTGCACCTGGCCCGGATGCGGGCGCAGCGCGTGCACTTCCGGCGCGAACGCGCCGAGGCGGCCGGCGAAGGCGTCGATGGTCATCGCCGCGGCCAGGTCGGCGGTGTCCAGCATCAGCTCCAGCCGGTGCAGCGCCAGCACGCCCATCGCCAGCATCTGCGCGGTGCCGTTGTTCAGCGCCAGGCCTTCCTTGTACGACAGCGACACCGGCTGCAGGCCGGCACGGCGCAGCGCCTCGGCACCGGGCATGCGCTCGCCGTCGAAGAACGCCTCGCCCCCGCCGAGCAGGACGATGGCCAGGTGCGACAGCGGCGCCAGGTCGCCGGACGCGCCGACCGAACCCAGCTGCGGGACCACCGGCACGATCCCGGCGTTGAGCATCGCGGCCAGGGCCTGGAGCGTCTCCACCCGGATCCCCGAGTGCCCCTTGAGCAGGGTGTTGATGCGGATGCACAGCATCGCCCGGACCACGTCGGCGGCCATCGGCTCGCCCACGCACACGGCGTGGGTGACGATCAGGTTGCGCTGCAGCTCTTCGTGCAGCGAGCGACCGGAGGGCCTGGCGCCGGGCAGTTCGTCGCGCAGCGGATGCGCGCCGAGCAGCTTGTCGGCGTTGGAGCCGAAGCCGGTGGAGACGCCGTAGATCGGTTCCTCGCGGCGGACCTGTTCGGCGAGGAAGTCGGCGGCGCGCTGCACGGCGTGCAGCGACCGCGGTTCGAGTTCGACCTTCGCGCCGCCGGCGACGGCGACAAGGCGTTCGCGGGTCAGGGACTGGCCATCGAGGCGGATCGTTTCCATGGCTCAGCGCCCGGCCAGCGCGCGCGCCTGTTCCAGCTCCACCCGCAGGGCGCCGGCCAGTTCCTCGCGCGACACCTCGAACTGCTGCTCGCGCACCAGGTCCTTCACCGCGACCACGCCGCGCGCCAGTTCGTCCTCGCCGGCCAGCACCACGAAGCGGATCCCGGCGCGGCTGGCGTACTGGAACTGCTTGCCGACCTTGCGCGCCTCGACCTGGACCTCGGTGTTGATGCCGCCGGCGCGCAGATGGCGGGCGATGTCCAGCGCCTGCGGCAGCTGCGCCTCGTCCATCAGCGCCACCATCGCCTGCACGCTGCTCTCGGCGATGCCCTCGATCAGGCCCGCCTCGCGCAGCTGCCAGAACAGCCGGGTCAGGCCGATCGAGATGCCCACGCCGGGCAGCCTGGACTTGGTGTAGTGGCTGGCCAGGTCCTCGTAGCGCCCGCCCGAGCAGATCGAACCGATGCCCGGGTGCTCGACCAGCTGGGTCTCGTAGACGGTGCCGGTGTAGTAGTCCAGGCCGCGGGCGATGGAGAAGTTCAGGCAGTACGCCGACTCGGGCACGCCCAGCGCCCTGACCAGGCCCAGGACCTCGTGCAGTTCGGCCGCGCCCTCGCGCAGGACCGGGCTCGCCGCCTCGCCCGCGGCGGCCAGCACCGCGTCGATCTTCGCCAGTGCATCGGCATGCGAGGACGAGCGCACTTCGACGAAGGCCAGGATCCGCGCCACCGCCTCTTCCGGCAGGCCGAACTCCGGGCCGGCGAGCGTCTCGCGCACGTAGTCGGCGCCGCGCTTGTCGATCTTGTCGACCTCGCGCAGGACCAGCGCCTGCTGCTGCGGGTCGGCCACGCCCTGCGCCTCGAAGAAGCCGCGCATCAGCTTGCGGTTGTTCAGCTGGATGCTGAACGCGCCGATCCCCAGCTCGGAGAACACCGCGTGGATCACCGCCAGCACCTCGGCGTCGTAGCGCACGCTCAGCGTGTCCTTGCCGATCACGTCGATGTCGCACTGGTAGAACTCGCGGAAGCGGCCGCGCTGGGCGCGCTCGCCGCGGTACACGCGCTGCATCTGGTAACGGCGGAACGGGAAGCTCAGCTCGTGCTCGTGCTCGGCCACGTAGCGGGCCAGCGGCACGGTCAGGTCGAAGCGGAGCGCCAGTTCCGGGAGCGCGGCGGGAACACCGTCCTCCCCGCCCTTGTCCGCCGCGGACGCGGCGTTGGCCAGCGCGCCGGTGGACTGGACGAAGTACACCTGCCGCTCGGTCTCGCCGCCGGATTTTGTCAGCAGCACCTCGGACAGCTCGAACACCGGCGTCTCCACCGGCAGGAAGCCGAAGCGTTCGTAGTTGCGGCGGATGACGTCGAGCATGCGCTGGAACGCGATCTGCTCGCGCGGCAGCA
>CAZBDE010000145.1:0-7281 GCA_964490415.1 uncultured Pseudoxanthomonas sp.
GTCCAAGCCGCCGCGGCGAACCCCTGATGTCCCCCCGCATGACTGGAAGTCCGACCCGATGAGTGAACCGATCCACCCGCGCCCGTCCATGGCCCTCGGCACGGCCCTGCTCGCCGTCCTGCTCGCCTCGCCGGCCCCGGCCTCCGCCGCCGGCACGGACCCGCAGCTGCTGTTCCGGGTCTCGGCCGACGCCGGCTTCGTCGCCGACCACGCCGAAGGCGATGCGGTACCCAACTTCCAGGACAGGGTGAAGATCGTTCCCACCGGCGTGCAGGGCGGTGCGATCGAATGGGCCGACGACGGCGTACTGGCGTGGAATGCGCCGGGCAACATCTTCAGCGAGCGCGGCACCCTGTCGTTCTTCTGGCGACCGCGCTACGCGGTGGGCGAGGCGCCGTTCGTGATCTTCCGCGTCGGCTACGCCGACCACAGCAGCTGGGACATGGCCTGGCTGCGCATCGACTGGAACGGACATGGTTTCGATGCCTTCGTCACCGATGCCAACCTGGCGCGCACGCGGGTCTCGTTCAAGCTGGAGGGGATGCCGGGGGCGAAGGACTGGATGCACCTGGCCTTCGCCTGGGACGAGGCGCAGGGCGTGCGCCTGTACCTGGACGGGCGCGAGGTCGCGCGCGAGGACACCACCGCCGACTACGACGCCGCGCTCGACCAGCTCGGCCTCGCCGGCCGGGTGATGGCGCCCTACCAGGTGCAGAGCCGCTACAACTTCCTGCGCGGCAGCGATTTCGACGAGATCCGCGTGTACGACCGCATGCTCGACGCGGCCGGCGTGGCCGCGCTGGCGAAGCGCGGCGACCTGGCCGCGGCGAAGCCGGCCGGCACCGTGGCCATCAGCGAGGTGGCGCGCCGCGACGCCTGGAACCACCGCTACGGCTGGGAGCGCGGCAAGGCGCCGCCTGCACTGGCCGCGGCGACCACCTCGATCCGCCACGTCGGTTTCGACGACGTGAAGGACCTCAAGCAGTGGATGTGGAAGGGCAGCGACGGCATCCCCGAAACCACCTGGCCAGGCGTGTACAACCGCTCGCGCCTGCCCGGCCGCAACGACTACTTCCAGCTGCCGGACTGGAACACCTACGTCGAGGGCGGCAAGGCACTGGACCTGGCGATGCCGGACGAGCCGTTCAACCGCGTGGAGATCCGCGGCGCGGCCTACGGCCAGGCGACGTACGGCGCCGACGCCGCGCGGCAGCAGCCGCTGTTCGAGCGGCCGCAGGGCATCGTCCGCAGCGTCGACCAGTTCGCCACCCACCGCGGCGGCCACCTGCGCTTCACCAACACCACCCAGGAGACCCCGATCCAGGAGATCTGGGCCTACCACGTCAGCGACGCGGCCGAGCCTGAGGGCACGGTCAAGCAGAGCTACCTGATCGACAGCAAGGTGCTGCCCGATTACGGCAACGTGCAGGCGCTCCGCCAGTACATCGACGGCCGCTTCCTGCCGGCGCGGCGCAGCACGGTGATGGCGCTGCCGAAGGGCGCCGGCTCGCGCAAACGCGGTGAGGACACCCTGCCCGCCTCGCCCGAACCGATCGTGCACGTGCTGGTTCCCTCCAGCGTGGGCGATGCGCCGGCGGCGCAGCCGCTGATCCGCAGCTGGGCGCACAGCTGGGAGAACATGTACGACGGCCTCGATGGCGTGGCGATCGACCTTCCCGCGCTGGACCTGCCGGCCACCCGGGACGGACTGATCCCGCTCAACATCCGGATCAAGGATCCGATCTGGCCTGCGCGCGACATGATCGACGTATCGGTGGCAGTGGAGCCGGGCCGGAAGCGCACGCTGTGGCTGGACACGCGCGACCGCATCCTCACCGCCGACAGCCTGTGGATCAGCATCGCCTCCGCCGCGCCGGGCTTCGGCGCGCGTTCGCTCGACGGCGCCGAGATCCGGCTGGTGTTCAAGGACCGCGCCGAAGCGAAGAAGCAGCACGTCGCTGACCGCTTCAACCAGGTGCGCGACAACTGGGGGTTCCTGGTCGAGGAGCACACCACCTCCAAGCGCCAGCGCCTGTACGCGCGCGTCCACGCCGACCTCAGCGACCTGCTGCGCGTGGATCCGGACCACGCGCAGGGCCGCCAGTACTGGAACTACATCAGCTACAACAGCCAGGGCCGCCCGCCGTTCACCCAGCCCGAGCCGCCAAAGGGCGTGCCGCTGTGGGCGTTCCGGCAGGTGCAGGACCTGGCCTACGCGCGCCGCTTCGTCGACTGGTGGATCGACCACCGCCAGGTCGAATACGGCGATTTCGGCGGCGGCCTGTCCGACGACTCCGACCTGGTGCAGCAGTGGCCGGGCCTGGCGCTGATGGGGATCAAGCCCGACAAGCTCAACGCCTCGCTGACCGCGGTGTCCGACGCGATCTACCGCAACGGGATGTTCGCCAATGGCCTCAGCGCGATCGAGACCGACGAGCTGCATTCCTACGAGGAAGGCATCAACGCCAACAGCGCGATGCTCTACCTCAACTGGGGCGACCCGCTCGGCATCGAGCGGCTGATGGAGACGGTCCACGCCTTCGACGAACGCATCATCCTGCCCAACCCGCAGGGCCACCTGCTGTTCTCCAGCAACTGGTTCGGCGGCAACAAGGTCTACCGCGACCCGAACTGGCAGTGGCAGAAGCCGTACTCGTTCCCGGCGCTGCATCCGGCGTTCCTGCTCGGCGACTGGAACGCCGACCCGACCGGGCGCAAGCTGGTCACCGGCCTGGCCGACGGCTACCTGGCCCACGCCTACACCGCCGAGGACGGGCAATGGGTGCTGCCCAACGAGATCCATTGGGCCACCGGCGAGACCCGCGGCGGCGAACTGCTGAAGGGATCCGGCGGCGGCGACACCATGCACCTGTTCTGGACCGCGTGGCGCTGGACCGGCGACGAGCGCTTCCTGCGCGCGCTCGACTACCGCGCCAGCCGCGGCGGCCCGGCCAGCCTGGGCAACCTGGGCGAGAACTTCATCGGCGTGCTCGGCCGCGAAGGCGACTGGGGCGAGCGCCTGGTCGAGCAGGCCGACAAGGGCGATACCGGCTTCGCCGCGCTCGCCGCCTGGCAGCTCACCGGCGACAAGAAGTACCTGGAGACGCTGCACGCCGAAGGGATCGAAATGAAGGCGCTGCGCGAGTACATGGTCACCGAGGGCCACTGGTGGTCCGACCGGGTCGAGGCGCCGAGCGAGTTCCTGCAGCGCGAGCGCCTGGGCGGCGTGGCGCTGGAGCGCAACCAGTCGTGGCCGGGCCACACCGTGAGCTGGCGCTTCGCCGAAGAGGGCGGCGCCGAGCAGGTCGCGATCCTGGTGCCGGACCCGCGCCGCGACCGCTTCAAGGTGATCGGCTTCAACCTCGGCGACACGCCGCTGCACGCGACCATGACCGGCTGGAACATCGAGGCCGGCACCTGGCGGATGACCTCCGGCACCGACCGCGACGGCGACGACCGCATCGACGGCAAGGCGGCCACCCGCGAGTTCCCGCTGGAGAAGAGCGCGTCGGTGGACGTGGTGTTCCCGCCGATGCGGACGGTGGTGATGGAGTTCGAGCGGGTCGAGAAGGGCACGCCGGTGGAAACCCGCGCCGACCTGGGCATCGGCCGCGGCGACCTGCGCGTGGCCGGCGACGCGGTGGAAGTGACCGTGCACAGCCTGGGCCACGCCGCCACCGGCGCCGGCTACGCGGTGCTCGAGGACGCGCGCGGCCGCGAACTGGCGCGCGTGGCGGTGCCGGCGATGGCCGCGCCCCTGGACCTGCAGCCGAAGACCACGGCGGTCTCGCTGCCGCTGGGCGGCCGCGATCCGGCCGGGCTGTACGTGCGCGTGGCCCTGGACGGCGACACCGAGGAAGTCACCCGCCTCAACAACCGCCGCGCCGTCCCCTGACGCCGCGCGCCCTTGCAGGAGCCCCCTTCAGGGGCGACCCGACCGCGGCGGAAGGCGCCGCATCCAACGCGGCGTCTCCGGATCGGAGGCGTTGGATACAGCGGTGTCCAGCGCCTCGGGGTCGCCGGGGGCTCCTGCAAGGGGGCGGGCGTCGCCGGGACCGCATTACAACGGCAGCGCCTGCACCAGCGTGGCCGTGGCGATGGCGGCCAGCAGCCACGCGGCGATGCGCTTGAGCAGCGCGGTGTCCGCGGTGCCACCCGCGGTGGCCGGCCGCTGCCCGAAGCCGACCACGAAGGCGTGCGCCGGCAGCGCGATCACCAGCAGGAAGGCCACGATCCAGTTCAGCGTGTCCTCGCCCAGCCGCGGCCAGAGCCAGGGCATCACCGTCCCGGCGAACACGCCTGCGAGCGCCGCGGTGAGCGGTGTCGGTGTGATCTTCATCGTGCCGCGGGCCTCCCCTTCATCGGCCCGAGTCTACCGCGCGCGCCGCGGGCGATCGCAGCCGCTCAGGGAATCAGGTTGCGGCGCAGCGCCGGCACCTGCCGCGCCAGTTCGTCGGCGACGATCGCGGCGAAGAAGTCCGCCCCCTCGCGGCCCAGGTGGGTGTAATCGAACGCCAGCTTCGGCGTGCCCATCGGCTCGGCCGCGGCGTTGTCCTGCGCCCGCGGCGGCGCGGATGCCGTCGCGGGCATGGCGGCTGCGGTCATGGCTGCCGCGGGCGTGCCCGCCACCGGCGGCGTGCCGAGGGTGGTGCCGCGCTGCGCGGCGGCGACCTGTTCCGGCCGCGGCCGCGCCTGGGCGAAGCGCATCGCCTGCACCGGTCCCATGCCCTGCACCGCGGCCACGCTGCGCGCGTGCAGGTCCACCAGCGGCACCTCCAGTTCGGCGGCGACCTGGCGCGTGGCCTCCGCCCAGGGCGCCAGGTCGTCGACCAGCGCGCCGTCCGCGAACTGGCGCCGGGTCAACGGCGTCAGCAGCACCGGCACCGCGCCGGCGGCGCGTGCTTCGCGCACGTAGCGGCGCAGGTTCTCCGGGAACTCGCGGGCCAAGTCGGTGGACCGGCCCGGCTTGCCCGGCTGGTCGTTGTGTCCGAACTGGATCAGCACGTACACGTCCTGGTAGGCGCCTGCGCGCATTTCGTGCAGGGCGATGTCCCAGGAGCCTTCGGCCCGGTAGTTGTAGGTGCTGCGTCCGCCGCGGGCCAGGTTCACGCAGGCCAGGAACGAGGCGACGTGGTCGGCGCAGAACGACGGGCCCCAGCCGCCCTGCACCGCGGTGGTGGAATCGCCGACCAGGACGATCTTGCTGGCCCGGACCGGGATCACCGGCGGGCGCTCGGCCACGGACGGATCGACCGCGGCGTGGCTGGAGGCGGCCGCCATGAGCGGGACGAGGGCGGCGAGGAAAAGGCGGGCGGAGCGGGGAATACGGGCCATCGTCCGGTTCGTCGAGGTGGGATTGCCGTTGTTTCGAAGCGCGGTTCGCAGCGACCGGTACGGGTTCCGCCGGCATGGCCAGCGGTGTCATGGGAACGTTCACCGCCGCGGTCGCGGACCCCGTCACTTTAGCCCAGGGCCGCCGCAACCCGTTGTTGCGGCGCAGAATGACCCTCGCCACCGACCTTTGCTACGGTCCGTTGACCATCGGTGTCATCGATGGCCGGCGCCACTTCCGGCACCCCCTCCTCCCCGTTTCCGAAGGACCAGACCATGGCCCTGCGCCCTTTCCGCGCCCTCGCCCTGCTGCCCCTGCTGCTGCTCCCCGCCCTGGCCACGGCCGCCGACGCGCCCGCCGGTCCGTGGAAGCGCGGCATCGAGAACCAGCGCCAGGCCGACCTGGGCGACGGCACCTTCCTCAACCCGGTGTTCGCCGGCGACCGTCCCGACCCGTCGGTGCTCAAGGACGGCGACGACTACTACCTCACCTCGTCTTCGTTCGACGCCTATCCCGGCCTGCCGATCTGGCATTCGCGGGACCTGGTCAACTGGGTGCCGCTGGGCCATGCGATCACCAGGAACGTCGGCTCGATCTGGGCACCGGACATCGTCAGGCACGGGGACCGCTACTACATCTACTTCCCGGCCCGCACCGGCGGCACCGAAGGCAGCACGCGCAGCAACTACGTGGTCTGGGCCGACGACATCCGCGGTCCGTGGAGCGAGCCGGTCGACCTCGGCCTGGGCAAGTACATCGACCCGGGCCACGCGGTCGGCGAGGACGGCAAGCGCTACCTGTTCCTGTCCGGCGGCGACTACGTGCAGCTGTCCGACGACGGCCTGCGCGTGGTCGGCGAACCGAAGCACGTGTACGACGGCTGGCAGTACCCGCAGGACTGGGACGTGGAGGCCTACGCGCAGGAAGGTCCCAAGATCCACAAGCGCGGCGACTGGTACTACATGACCACCGCGGTCGGCGGCACCGCCGGGCCGCCGACCGGGCACATGGTGATCACCGCGCGCTCGAAGTCGATCCACGGGCCGTGGGAGAACTCGCCGCACAACCCGATCACCCGCACCGTCAGCCGCGACGAGCCCTGGTGGTCGCGCGGCCACGCTACCGTGGTGGAAGGCACCGACGGGCGCTGGTGGATGCTCTACCACGGCTACGAGAACGGGTACTGGACGCTGGGCCGGCAGGCGCTGCTCGATCCGGTCGAGTGGACCGACGACGGCTGGTTCCTCGCCAGGGGCGGCGACCTCGGCCAGCCGCTGCGCAAGCCGAGCGGCGAAGCGGTCGGCCGGCACGGCATGGCGCTGTCGGACAGCTTCGACGGCAAGGCGCTGGGCCACCAGTGGTCGTTCTTCGATCCGGAACAGGACGAGTACCGGCGCCTGTCCTTCGGCAAGGGGGCGATGTCCCTGCAGGGCAAGGGCCGCACCCCGGCCGACAGTTCGCCGCTGACGGTGATCGCCGGCGACAAGGCCTACCAGTTCGAAGTGGAGATGGACATCGAGCCGGGCGCCATCGGCGGCGCACTGCTGTTCTACAACGACCGCCTGTACGTGGGCGTGGGCAGCAACGGCGAGAAGTCCGTGATGCACCGCTACGGCCAGGAGCGCCCGGTCGGCGGGCTGGCGCCGGGCAAGGGCGGACGGCTGTGGCTGCGAGTGACCAACAACCAGCACATCGTCACCGTCCACACCAGCACCGACGGCAGGACCTGGGAGAAGTATCCGGTGCAGATGGAAGTGTCGGGCTACCACCACAACGTGGCCGGCCAGTTCCTGGCGCTGAAGCCGGCGATCTACGCCGCCGGCGAGGGCAAAGTGCATTTCCGCGACTTCCGCTACCGCGCGCTGGAGGACTGAGCGCCCCCGTCGCTTTGTCGCTTTGTAGGAGCTCCCTTCAGGGGCGACCCGATTCCGCCGGGAGGCGCCGCGTTC
>CAZBDE010000146.1:0-3911 GCA_964490415.1 uncultured Pseudoxanthomonas sp.
CCCCGCTGCCCCCTCGCCACGCCAGGTGCGGCAGCCGGGCGAGCCCGGCTCTACGCACCCGGTGCAGTCCCGTCCATGCATCCGCGCGGCGGGGCTTGTCCCGCCGCCTCCCTCGTATCACGCCAGTCGTTCATCGCCCGAACAGCTGCCTGCGCTCCTCCTCGCCCAGCGGCTTGCCGGCATCCGGGTTGACCTGCTGCGTCAGCGCGTAGGCACGCTGCGTGGCCGGGCGCGCGGCGATGGCGGCGTGCCAGCGGCGCAGGTCCGGATACGGCTCCAGGTCCAGCGGCGCCTTCGCGTACGGGTTGATCCACGGCCAGGCCGCCATGTCGGCGATGGTGTACTCGTCGCCGGCGATGAAGTCGCGGCCGGCCAGGCGCCGGTCGAGCACGCCGAGCAGGCGCTGCACCTCGCGGGTGTAGCGCTCGATCGCGTACGGGATCGGCTCGGGCGCGTACACGTTGAAATGGCCGTACTGGCCGGTCATCGGGCCCAGGCCGGCCATCTGCCACATCAGCCACTGGTTGACTTCGACCTTCTGCCGCACGTCGGCGCCGAAGAAGCGGCCGGTCTTGTTGGCCAGGTACAGCAGGATCGCGCCGGACTCGAACACGCTGAGCGGGGCGCCGCCGTCGGCGGGGGCGTGGTCGATGATCGCCGGCATCCGGTTGTTCGGCGAGAAGGCGAGGAACTCCGGCTGGAACTGCTCGCCCTTGCCGATGTCCACCGGCTTGATCGTGTAGGGCAGACCGGCTTCCTCGAGGAACAGGGTGATCTTGTGGCCGTTGGGAGTGGGCCAGTAGTACAGGTCGATCATGCGCGCGCTCCGGGGGGCGGGGCACCGGGTCTGGCGCCCGTGGCAGGGCCTGCGAGTGTAGGCCGGTGCGCGTGCCCGCGAATGGATCGCTGCGTTGCGCCCGGGGCCGGGCGCGTCCGCACTGGCGCCGGAACGGCCCTCCAGGCGGATGTTTGCCAGGCTTCATGCGGTCCATTCCACGGCCTGCGACCCGCCAACCCGTAAAATGGCGGCATGGATGTCTCCCACCTGCTCGACAATCTCAATGCGGCCCAGCGCGAGGCCGTATCCGCCCCTCCCGGCCACTACCTGGTCCTGGCCGGGGCCGGTTCCGGCAAGACCCGCGTCCTGACCCACCGCATCGCCTGGCTCAACGAGGTCCTGGGCGTGCCCGCGCACGGGATCCTCGCGGTCACCTTCACCAACAAGGCCGCCGGCGAGATGCGCGCGCGCGCCGACCTGCAGCTGCGCAACGGCGCGCGCGGGATGTGGATCGGCACCTTCCACGGCATCGCCCATCGCCTGCTGCGCCTGCACTGGAACGAGGCGCGCCTGCCCGAGGCCTTCCAGGTGCTGGACAGCGACGACCAGCTGCGCCTGGTCAAGCGCGTGGCCCAGCAGCTGGAGCTGGACGATGGCCGTTTCCCGCCGCGGCAGATCGCCTGGTGGATCAACGCGCAGAAGGACGAGGGCCGGCGCCCGCAGCACATCCAGCCCGGCGACGATCCATGGACCGACGCGCTGCGCCGCGCCTACGCGCTGTACCAGGAACGCTGCGACCGCGCCGGCCTGGTCGACTTCGCCGAACTCCTGCTGCGCGCGCACGAACTGCTGCGCGACACCCCGGCGCTGCTGGCGCATTACCGCACCCGTTTCCGCGACCTGCTGGTCGACGAGTTCCAGGACACCAACGCGATCCAGTACGCCTTCGTGCGCGTGCTCGCCGGCGACAGTGGCCGGGTGTTCGTGGTCGGCGACGACGACCAGGCCATCTATGGCTGGCGCGGAGCCAAGGTCGAGAACGTGCAGCAGTTCCTGCGCGACTTCCCCGGGGCGCAGACCATCCGCCTGGAGCAGAACTACCGCTCCAGCGCCAACATCCTCAACGCCGCCAACGCGGTGATCGCGCACAATCCCGACCGCATCGGCAAGGAACTGTGGACCGACAGCGGCGAGGGCGAGCCGGTGGACGTGTACGCGGCCTACAACGAGATGGACGAGGCGCGCTTCGTGGTCGAGCGCATCCGCCAGTGGGTGCGCGACGGCGGCAGCTGGCGCGAGGCGGCGGTGCTCTACCGCAGCAACGCGCAGTCGCGCGCGCTGGAGGAGGTGCTGCTGGCCGAGCAGGTGCCCTACCGGGTGTACGGCGGCATGCGCTTCTTCGAGCGCGCCGAGATCCGCGACACCCTGGCCTACCTGCGGCTGGTCGCCAGCCGCGCCGATGACGCGGCGTTCGAGCGCACGGTCAACACGCCGGCGCGCGGCATCGGCGACCGCACCCTGGACGAGGTGCGCCGGCGCGCACGCGACGCCTCGGTATCGCTGTGGCAGGCCGCCAGCCTGCTGGTGGCGGAGAACGCGCTGGCCGCGCGCGCGCGCAATGCGGTGGCCGGCTTCCTCACCCTGATCGAGTCGCTGGATTCGGAAACCACCGACCTGGCGCTGAAGGACCGCGTCGACCACGTGCTCGGCCGCTCCGGCCTGCGCGAGCACTGGTCCAGCGAGGCGCGCGGCCAGCTCGACGCCGAATCGCGGCTGGAGAACCTGGACGAACTGGTGTCGGTGGCCTCGCGCTTCTCGCGCGCGGAGCTGGACGACGACCTGGAGAGCATGAGCGAGCTGGTCGCGTTCCTGTCCTATGCGGCGCTGGAGGCCGGCGAGGGCCAGGCCCAGGCCGACGAGGACGGCGTGCAGCTGATGACCCTGCACTCGGCCAAGGGCCTGGAGTTCCCGCTGGTGTTCCTGGTCGGCGTGGAGGAGGGCGTGTTCCCCAGCAGCAAGTCGCTGGAGGAGAGCGGCCGGCTGGAGGAGGAGCGGCGGCTGGCCTACGTCGGCATCACCCGCGCGCGGCAGAAGCTGGTGCTGACCTACGCCGAGAGCCGGCGCATCCACGGCATGGACATGTACGGCATGCCGTCGCGCTTCCTGCGCGAGATCCCCGGCCACCTGCTCAACGAGGTACGGCCGCGGGTGCAGGTGGCCCGGCCGATGGCCGCGCCGCCGCGGGCGGCCCATCCGGTGCTGGAGACGCCGTCGCTGCGGCTGGGCCAGGGCGTGGAGCACGCCAGCTTCGGCCGCGGCGTGGTCACCGACTACGAAGGCAACGGCGCGCACGCGCGGGTGCAGGTCAACTTCGACGATGCCGGCAGCAAGTGGCTGGTGCTGGCCTTCGCCAATCTCAGGCCGCTGTGACGGTCGCGGGCCGTCCGGACGCCGGCCACGCCTTGTAGGAGCGGCTTCAGCCGCGACCCGAGGTGGTTTGGCACAGCCTCGTTCAACGCGACCGCTCCGGGGACGCTGCGTTCAATGCCGGTGGCTTCCGACGGCCTCGGGTCGCCCCTGAAGGGAGCTCCTACAAGGACGCGCGGGTGCCTGAGGAGGGGAGCCCGGTTGCCTGCGTGGCGCGGTGGGTGTGCAATGGCCTGGCGCAGCCATGGAGAATGCCATGTACGACCGCATCCTGATCGCCACCGACGGTTCCGAACTGGCCGGCAAGGGCCTGCGCCATGGCCTGTCCCTGGCCGCCGCGCTGCGCGTGCCGGTGGTGATCGTGACCGTGACCGAACCTTGGATGCCGGCCTTCGACGACGCGCTCGCGCTGTCGGCCGATCCGGCGCTGCAGCAGGAGTATCGCGAGGGCTGCGCGCAGTCGGCGCAGCGCATCCTGGAGGACGCCATCGCCCAGGCCAGTACCGCCGGCGTGGCCTGCGAGACCGTGCACGTGCCCGACGGCTTCCCGTCCGATGCGATCGTGCAGGTGGTCGTCGAGCGTGGCGCCGGCCTGGTGGTGATGGCCTCGCATGGCCGCCGCGGCCTGGGCCGGGTCCTGCTGGGCAGCCAGACCCAGGCGGTGCTGGCCCGGTCGACGGTCCCCGTCCTTGTCGTCCGCTGAGCT
>CAZBDE010000146.1:4011-7276 GCA_964490415.1 uncultured Pseudoxanthomonas sp.
GAGCTCCTACAACGGTGCTCAGGCTGCGCCGCTCAGGTGCTCGTACAGGATCGCAGCGCCGACGGCGATCATGACCACGCCACCGACGATCTCGGCGCGCTTGCCGGCCAGCGCGCCGAGCACGCGGCCGAGCATGATCCCGCTGGTGACCATCACCAGCGTGCACAGGCCGATGACCGCGGCCACCAGCAGGATCGGCGCATCGAGGAAGGCCAGGCTCACGCCCACGGCCATCGCATCGATGCTGGTGCCCAGGCCGGTGGCGGCCAGGCTCCAGAAGCCATGCCTGCGCACGCCTTCGCTTTCGACGGCATCCGTCTCCGCCTTCAGCCCGTTCCAGACCATGTGCAGGCCGAGCAGGCCGAGCACGCCGAAGGCGATCCAGTGGTCCCAGGCGGTGATGTAGCGCGAGGCGGCGGTGCCCAGCAGCCAGCCGACCAGCGGCGTCACCGCTTCGATCAGGCCGAAGATCAGGCCCGCCCGCAGCGCCTCGCGGAAGTGCGGCCGTTGCATCGCCGCACCCTTGCCCACCGCCGCGGCGAAGGCATCGGTCGACATGGCCAGGCCGACCAGGAGCATGGAAAACGGGTTCATCGGGACTACCGGGCTGGAGGGCGGACGCGGCCCACCGGCGTCCAACCGCAGACGCGCCAGCAGGCCGTTGGTCTCGCCAGTTCCGGTACAGGCGCGGATGCATATCCGCTTCCCGGGTGACCGCGCCACGGCCCGACAGGCCGAGTGTGTTGACGCGGACGCTCCGTGCAGGACGCGCGGAGCAGGCTACTCCCCAAAGGAGGACGCGAAGGATAGCACGCGGGTCCGATCGCCTGGATAGGCTGCACCTATCGCACTCCCCTGACCGTGGTCACATGGCGTGCGCGGCGGGCGGGGGTAGGATCGGCCCAGGCCGCTCCGCGCCGAACGTACGGGAGTCCATCGCCATGCACGCGTACTCGCGCCGTCGCTTCATCGCCCACTCCAGCCTGGCCCTGTCGGCCCTCGGCCTGGGCCTGGCCTCCGCGCCTGGTCGGCTGTTCGCCGCCGCCACGCCCGCCGCCGGCGCCCTGCTCACGCGCCCGATCCCGTCCAGCGGCGAGAAGCTGCCGGTGATCGGCGCCGGCACTTCCGGCAGCTACGACGTGGAACCGGGCACGCCCGAATACGCCCAGCTGCAGGAAGTGGCGAAGATCTTCTTCGAAGGCGGCGGCCGGCTGATCGACACCTCGCCCAACTACGGGAATTCCGACACCGTGGTCGGTGCGCTGCTCGCCGACGGCGGCTGGCGCGACAAGGCCTTCATCGCCACCAAGATCGCCGCCGACAGCCGCGAGGCGGCCGAGGCGCAATGGGCGGAATCGCTGCGCCGGCTGCGCACCGACAAGGTCGAACTGCTGCAGGTCCACAACCTGCGCGACTGGCAGCGGCAGCTGCCGTACGCGCGCGAGCTGCAACAGCAGGGCAGGACGAAGTACGTCGGCGTGACCCATTACACCGACGCCGGCCTGCCCGAACTGGAGAAGATCCTGCGCAGCGAGAAGCTGGACTTCATCCAGATCCACTACTCGGTCAATTCGCCGCGCGCGGCCGAGACCGTGCTGCCGCTGGCGCAGGACAGGGGCGTGGCGGTGATCGTCAACCGCGCCTTCGACGACGGCAAGCTGTTCGCGAAGGTCAAGGACGTACCGTTGCCGGCCTGGGCCGGCGAGGTCGGGGTGACGTCGTGGGCGCAGATGTTCCTGAAGTTCGCGATCAGCCATCCGGCGGTGACCGTGGTGATCCCGGCCACCGGCAAGCCCGAGCGCCAGCGCGACCAGCTCAAGGCCGGCACCGGGCCACTGCTGAGCCAGGCGCGGAAGCAGGAACTGGTGCGCCAGTTCGCCGCATGAGCCGCCGGCGCAGGGAGCACTCCCGGTGAGCGCGCCGTCGCCCGCCACCGGCGCATGGGCGGCGCGGATGTCGCGCCTGTTCGGCGTACATCCGCATGAAGCGCCGGCGGTGGCCGCGGGGCTGGCGATGTTCTTCCTGCTGTTCACCGGTTATTTCATGCTGCGTCCGGTGCGCGAGACCATGGGCGTGGCCGGCGGCGTGGACAACCTGCAATGGCTGTTCACCGGCACCTTCCTGGCCACCCTGGCGGTGCTGCCGCTGTTCGGCTGGGTCGCCTCGAAGGTGTCGCGGCGGCGGATCGTGCCGTGGGTGTTCGGTGCGGTCGTGGCGAGCCTGCTCGGCTTCGGCGTCGGGCTGCTGGCACAGCCGGAGAACGTATGGGCCGGGCGCGCGTTCTACATCTGGGTGTCGGTGATCAACCTGCTGCTGATCTCGCTGGCCTGGAGCGTGCTGGCCGACGTGTTCGCCAGCGCCGAGGCCAAGCGCCTGTTCGCGCTGATCGCCGGCGGCGCCAGCGCCGGCGGGCTCACCGGCCCGTTGCTGGCGGCCTGGCTGGTGCAGCCGCTCGGGCATGGTGGCCTGCTGCTGCTGTCGTCGCTGTTCATTGCCGCCAGCGCGGGCATGGCGTTGTGGCTGCACCGCTGGCGCGACCTGCATCCGCGCGATGGCGGCGAGGCGCCGATCGAGCGCCGGCAACCGCTGGGTGGCAATCCCTTCGCCGGCGCCACCGCGGTGCTGCGTTCGCCCTACCTGCTGGGGATCGCGTTGTTCGTGGTGCTGCTGGCCACGATGACCACCTTCCTCTACTTCGAGCAGGCCAGGCTGGTGGCCGAACTGTTCCCCGACCGCGCGCGGCAGACCCAGGTGTTCGGGCTGATCGACACCGTGGTCCAGGTGCTGGCGATCCTCACCCAGCTGTTCATCACCGGGCGCATCGCGCAGCGGCTGGGCGTGGGCGTGCTGCTGGTCGGCGTGCCGCTGGTGATGGCCTTCGGCTTCCTGTGGCTGGCGCTGGCGCCGGTGTTCGCGGTGTTCGTGGTGGTGATGGTGGCGCGGCGCGCCGGCGAGTACGCCTTCGTGCGGCCGGGCCGGGAGATGCTGTACACGGTTGTGCCGGCCGAGCAGAAGTACAAGGCGAAGAACTTCATCGACACGGTGGTGTACCGCGGCGGCGACGCGCTCAGCGCCTGGGTCAAGCGCGCGCTGGACCTGCTCGGCGAGCATCCGGCGCTGGCGATGTTCATCGGTGCGGGCATCGCGCTGGTCTGGGCCGGCACCGGGTTCGCGCTGGGGCGGGCGCAACGGCGGCGGGAGGCGGGGGGGCGTGAGGGGGAGCGGCGGCGCGATCGGACGGATCCGTCGGGTCGCCCCTGAAGGG
>CAZBDE010000147.1:0-7246 GCA_964490415.1 uncultured Pseudoxanthomonas sp.
GGCCACTGGTGGGGCTACCGCAACTTCGAATCGGCCGACACCTCCACCAACCTGACCCCGTGGGCGTTCTGGATCGGCGGCGAAGAGCTGCACAACAACCACCACGCCTTCCCCAGCTCGGCCCGCTTCTCGATGCGGCGCTGGGAGTTCGACATCGGCTGGGTGGCGATCCGCGGCTTGCAGAAGCTGGGCCTGGCCAAGGTGCTGCGGGTGGCGCCGACCATGGACGTGCGCCCGAACATCGCCGTGCCCGACGCCGACACCCTCAAGGCGCTGCTGTCGCACCGCTTCCAGGCGATGACCGACTACCAGCGCAACGTGTTCACCCCGGCGCTGAAGGAAGAGGCCGCCGCCGCCGGCGCCAAGCTGCGCAAGCTGCTGCCGCGACGCATGCGCCGCGGCCTGGTCAACGACGGCCGCTGGCTCAAGCCCGACTGCCGCGTGCAGCTGCAGCAGTGGGTGGAACAGCGCCCGCGCATCCGCACCCTGGTCGAGCACCGCGCGCGGCTGTCGGCCCTGCTGGAGGCGCGCAGCCACGATGCCGCCGAGCGGCTGAAGCAGCTGCAGGCCTGGTGCCAGGAAGCCGAGGCCAGCGGCATCCGCGCGCTGCAGGATTACGCCGCGCGGCTCAAGGGTTATGCGCTGACCACCGCATGAGCGGGACGCACGGCCACCGGCAATGCCCGCAGGGACGCCGCTTCGCGCGGCGTTTCCTGTTTGCGGCACTGGCCGTCGCCGGCGCCGCCGCGCAGGCCCAGGTGGAGGACACCACGCAATACCTGCAGCGCATGGACCTGGACGGCGACGGCCGCATCAGCGTCGACGAGTACGTGCAGTGGATGCTCTATGCGTTCGACCGCATGGACCGCGATGGCGACGGCGTGCTGAGCGCCGACGAACAGCCCGGCGGCCGCGGCCAGCCGATCACCCGCGAGCAGCAGCGGCAGACCCTGGTCGAGCGCTTCCACAAGCAGGACGCCGACGGCGACGGCTTCCTCAGCGCGAAGGAACTGATGGCGCCGCCGCGCTGACGGAACGACATGCGGGAGCGGCGTGGGTCGCGGCCGGGTTTTCCCGGCAAAGCCTCGTCGCGACCCACGTCGCTCCTACAGGGATGCAAGCTCGCGACTACAATCGCGCCATGCCCGAGCTGCCCGAAGTCGAAACCACCCGTCGCGGCCTGGCGCCGCACCTGCTGGAGCGCCGCATCCACGGCGTGATCCTGCGCCGCCCCGACCTGCGCTGGCCGATCCCGGCCGAGGTGGAGCGCGAGCTGCCGGGCCAGCGCATCGACGGCGTGCGCCGCCGCGCCAAGTACCTGCTGCTGGACACCGCCGCCGGCAGCGCGCTGCTGCACCTGGGCATGTCCGGCAGCCTGCGGGTGCTGCCCGGCGATACCCCGCTGCGCGCGCACGACCATGTCGACATCAGCCTGGACAACGGCCGCCTGCTGCGCTTCAACGACCCGCGCCGCTTCGGCTGCCTGCTGTGGCAGCCGGTCGGGGAAACCCATGAACTGCTGCGCGGACTCGGCCCCGAGCCGCTGGACGAAGCCTTCGACGGCGACTACCTGTTCGCCCGCAGCCGCGGCCGCAGCGCGCCGGTGAAGACCTTCCTGATGGACCAGCGCATCGTCGTCGGCGTGGGCAACATCTACGCCGCCGAAAGCCTGTACCGCGCCGGCATCTCGCCCACGCGCGCCGCCGGCAAGGTCTCGCGCGGGCGCTACGCCGCCCTGGCCGGCGCCGCGCGCGACATCCTCGCCCATGCCATCACCCGCGGCGGCACCACCCTGCGCGACTTCCTCAATCCCGACGGTGCCCCCGGCTACTTCGAGCAGGAGCTGTCGGTCTACGGCCGCGGCGGCCTGCCCTGCCGCGGCTGCGGCGCACCCCTGCGCGAAGCCAGCATCGGCCAGCGCGCCAGCGTGTGGTGCCCGCGCTGCCAGCGCTGAGACCGGCAGCAGCATGAACAGGAGCCCCCTTCAGGGGGGACCCGACCAGGTCAGGAGGCACGTTGTTCGACGCGGAGCCTCCGGATGGGTCGCGTTGAACGCGGCTGCGCTCCGGTCTCGCCGGGTCGCCCCTGAAGGGAGCTCCTACAAGGCCTCCTCGGGTCGCCGCTGAGGATCGGGATGGCGCCGGGTCGCGGCCACCCCGCCGATCGCCCGCCCCACGGCCGAAAAGCGGCTATATTCGGCCCCTTGGCGCAGTCGTGGAGACGACGATGGCCGACTCTCCCGAGAGTTCCCCCGAGATCACCGTGTGGCTGGATGCCGCGCGCGGCGGAGACCGCGAGGCGCTCGACCGCGTGCTCGGCACGCTTTACCAGGAGCTGCACACCTTGGCCCGCCGGCAACTGTCCGGCCAGCAGAACAACACCCTGGACCCGACATCCCTGGTCCACGAGTCCTACCTGAAGCTGGTCGGCGCCAGCAACGGCGCCCGCTTCGAGGACCGTGCCCACTTCTTCGCCTATGCCGCCTCGGCCATGCGCAGCGTGGTGGTCGACTACGCCCGCAACCGCATGGCCCGCAAGCGCGGCGGCGACCTCAAGCGCGTGGCCGAGATCCCCGAGGAAGCCGAGAGCAGCCTGCGCCTGGACGAGAACCTGCTGGCCCTGGACACCGCCCTGGAACAGCTCGCCGCCATCGATTCCAGGCTGGCCAAGGTGGTGGAACTGCGCTACTTCGCCGGCCTCTCCGAGCAGGAGATCGCCGACCTGCTGCAGCGCTCCGAGCGCAGCGTGCGCCGCGACTGGCAGAAGGCGCGCATGTTCCTGCTCGCGGCCATGCGCGAGGACTGACCGCGGCCGCGGCGCGGGGGAGCCCATGGACGCCGCACGCTGGCAACGCCTGTCGCCGCTGCTGGATGCCCTGCTCGACCTGCCCCCGGCCGAGCGTGCCGACGAACTGCAACGCCTGCGCGACGGGGAACCCGCGCTGGCCGACGAACTGGAAGCCCTGCTCGCCCGCGAGGAAACCGAAAG
Source organism: uncultured Pseudoxanthomonas sp. (assembly GCA_964490415.1). Classification (GTDB taxonomy): domain Bacteria; phylum Pseudomonadota; class Gammaproteobacteria; order Xanthomonadales; family Xanthomonadaceae; genus Pseudoxanthomonas. The sequence goes on from CAZBDE010000147.1 coordinate 2,989, forward strand.
CGATTTCCTCCACGACCCCCTGCCCGGCACCCGCCCGGCCTCGCGCGAAGGCACCCGCCTGGGGCCCTACCAGCTCGAACGCCTGCTCGGCGAAGGCGGCATGGGCCAGGTCTGGCTGGCCGAACGCGCCGACGGCCTGTACCGCCGCCAGCTCGCGCTGAAGCTGCTGCGTCCCGGCTACGCCGATCCCAACCTGCGCCTGCGCTTTTCCCGCGAACGCGAGATCCTGGCGCGGCTGCAGCACCCCCACATCGCCCGCCTGCTCGACGCCGGCATCGGCGAAGGCGACCAGCCCTACCTGGTGCTGGAGTACGTCGAAGGCGTGCCGCTGACCGAGTACTGCAACGCCCACGCGCTGCCGGTGGAGGCGCGCCTGCGCCTGTTCCTGCAGGTCTGCGCCGCGGTCAGCCATGCCCACGCCAACCTGATCGTGCACCGCGACCTGAAGCCCTCGAACATGCTGGTGACCGCCGAGCGCGACGTCCAGCTGCTCGACTTCGGCATCGCCAAGCTGCTCGACCGCGGTGGCGGCGAGACCAGCCACGTGCGCACCGAAGTGCGCGCCTTCACCCTGCACTACGCCGCCCCGGAGCAGGTCCGCGGCGAACCGGTCAGCACCCTCACCGACGTCTATTCGCTGGGCGTGGTCCTGTACGAACTGCTCGCCGGCGACAAACCCTACCGGCTGCGGCGGCAGAGCGACGCCGAGTGGGAGCGCGCGATCCTGGAGGTCTCCCCGTCGCGGCCGTCGCTGGCGGTGCAGCGCCTGGCCGAGGCCGGGCAGCTGGAGCCGGTCCAGGCCCGGCGCCTGGCGCGGCGCCTGCGCGGCGACCTGGACAATATCGCGCTCAAGGCGCTCAGCAAGGTGCCGGCCAAGCGCTACAGCTCGGTGGAAGCGCTCGCGCGCGACATCGGACGCCACCTCGAGGGCCGCCCCGTCGAGGCGCGCCCGCCGCGGCTGGGCTACCAGCTGCAGAAGTACCTGCAGCGGCACCGCTGGGGCGCGGGCCTGGGCGCGCTGGCCATCGTCGCCCTGCTGTCCGCGCTGGCCCTGACCCTGTGGCACGCGCACGAGGCACGGCACGAGGCCGCGCGCGCGCAGGCGCTGCAGCACTTCGTGCTGGGCCTGTTCGACCACGCCGGCGGCTCCCAGCGCAGCCAGGGCATGGCCATGCGCGAACTGCTCTCGGCCGGTGCGCGCCGCGGCGAGAGCGAACTGGAAGGGCAGCCGCGCGCGCGCGCCGAGCTGCTGGGCGTGATCGCGCGCCTGTACCTGGGCATCGGCGGCTATCGCGACGCGCTGGCCTTGTCGGAACGGCAGCAGCAACTGCTCGCCCACGACACCGGCGCGCCCGACGGCCTGCGCCTGGACGCGGCCAGCCAGCACGGGCGCGTGCTGCGCCTGCTCAGCCGCTCGCAGGACTGCGCGGCGCGGATGCAGCCGCTGGCCGACACCGCCCAGCGCCTCGAGGCGGACCTGCCGCAGCAGGTGGCCGATTTCTACACCCAGTACGGTCGCTGCCAGCGCATGCTCGGCCAGCCACAGGCGGCGCGGCAGTGGTACGAACGCGCCATCGCCCTGCGCCGCGACGTGCTGCACGACGATGTCGGCGCGGCCGAAGGCATGATCGACCTGGCCGCGCTGGAAAGCGACGCCGCGCGCACCGGGCCGGCGATCGCCCGGTTCCTGGCCGCGCAGCGCCAGCTGCGCGCACGCCTGGCCGACCGCCACCCGCTGATGGTCGAGATCCAGCGCAGCCTCGGCGCCCTCTACCTCGACCGCAGCCAGGGCGCCGAAGCCGAGCGCGTGCTGCGCTCCGGCCTGGCGCTGTCGATGGAACTGCACGGACCCGGCCACCCCGCCACCCTGGCGGTGCGCCGCCAGCTCGGCCAGGCCTACCTGCAGCTGGGCCGGCTGGCCGAAGCCGAGCAGGCGCTGCGCGCCCAGCACGGTCCGACCGAATCCCTGCTCGGCCCCCGCCACCGCGAGACCGCGCTGAGCCTGGACGCGCTGGGCCGGCTGGCGCTGGAACGCGGCGACACGGAGGCCGCGCTCGCCTATTTCCAGCGCGCGGTGGAGATCTGGCGCCAGCCCGACGGCCGCCACCTGCTCGACTACGGGCTGTCCGACCTGGCGAACGCGCAGCAGGCGCGCGGCGATGCCGCGACCGCACGCGCCACGCTCGAGCAGGCCCGCCAGGTCCGCATCGCCCGCCTCGGCGCCAGCCATCCGGCGGTGGGCGACCTGGACCGCAGGATGGGCGACCTGCTGCTCGACGCCGGCCAGGCCGACGCGGCGCTGCCCTGGCTCGAGCGCGCCAGCCAGCTGACCCGGATCGGCTACGGTCCGGCCGATCCGCGCACCCAGCGGGCGCAGCTGGCATTGGCCCGCTGGCAGGCCGCGCAAGGCGATGGCGGCGCCGCACTGGACCGGTTCGCCGCCACCTTGCCCGGTACCGACGCCGGGCTGGCGCCGCTGGGCTGGGAAGCACGCGCCTACGCCGCGCAGGCCCACTGCAGCGCCGGCGATGCCGGCGCCGGCGGCAGCCGGCTGCGTGCACTCGATGCCGAACTGCACAGCGCGCGGCCGGAAGGCGGCAGCCTGCCGCGGGCCGTGGCCACGCTCGCGGCAGGCTGCCACGCACGGCTGAACAATGCCGCCCGGACCACCGCGGTGCGCTGACCGCTTGTGCGTAAGATGGCGCGCTCCCCATCGCCCGCCGCGCCATGCAACGACGCCAGTTCCTGATCCGCGCCGCCGCCGCGTTCGCCGCCGCCGGCCTGCCCCTGCCGCTGCTGGAAGCGGTCGCCTCGCCGGTCGCCCTGGGCCCGCGCCATCCCTTCGACTATGCCTGGCTCAAGGGCCATGCCCGGGCGATGGCCGCGCGCGCGTTCGAGCCGCGCAGCGACGTGCTGCCGCCGGCGGTGGCCGCGCTGGACTGGGACCAGTACCAGTCGATCGCCTTCCGCCAGGACCACGCGCTGTGGGGCGACCTGCCCGGCTCGAAGTTCCAGGCCAGGTTCTTCCACCTGGGCATCTACTTCAAGCGCCCGGTGCGCATGTTCGAGGTCGCCGGCGGGCAGGCGCAGGAGCTGGCCTACGATCCGGCGATGTTCGACTTCGGCAGCAGCGGGCTGAAGGGCAGGAAGCTGCCGCAGGACCTGGGCTTCGCCGGCTTCCGCCTCAACTCGCCCGACGACGTGCGCCGCGACTGGGCCGCCTTCCTCGGCGCCAGCTATTTCCGCGCGGTCGGTGCGAGCCTGCAGTACGGCCTGTCCGCGCGCGGCCTGGCGATCGATACCGGCATGCCGCGGCCGGAGGAATTCCCCGACTTCACCGCGTTCTGGCTCGAGCGCCCGGCACCGGGTTCGGACACGGTGGTGGTGTACGCGCTGCTGGATTCGCCCAGCGTGGCCGGCGCCTACCGCTTCGCCATCACCAAGGGGGAACCGCTGGTGATGGACGTGGACGCGGCGCTGTATCCGCGCAAGGCGATCGAGCGGATCGGCATCGCCCCGGCGACCAGCATGTACCAGGTCGGCGAGAACGACCGGCGCATGGACTGGGACTGGCGCGCGGAGATCCACGACAGCGACGGCCTGGCCATGCACAGCGGCGCCGGCGAATGGATCTGGCGCCCGCTGGGCAACCCGGCGCAGCTGCGCTTCAACGCCTTCGCCGACGAAAACCCGCGCGGCTTCGGCCTGCTGCAGCGCGACCGCGACTTCGACCATTACCAGGACGACGGCGTGTTCTACGAGAAGCGCCCGAGCCTGTGGGTCGAGCCCAAGCACGGCTGGGGCCGCGGTTCGGTGCAGCTGGTGGAGATCCCCACCGTCGACGAGACCTTCGACAACATCGTCGCGTTCTGGAACCCTGAGGCCAAGCCGCAGCCGGGCCAGGAACTGCTCTACGGCTACCGCCTGTACTGGGGCGAGCAGCCGCCGGTGCTGCCGCCGCTGGCGCGGACCGTGGCCACGCGTACCGGCCTGGGCGGGGTGATCGGCGTCGAGCGCAAGCAGTTCTCGCAGCGCTTCGCGGTGGATTTCGCCGGCGGCGGACTGGCCGCGCTGGCCGCGCGCAACGCCACGGTCGAAGCGGTGGTGGAAGCCTCGCGCGGCGAACTGAAGACGGTGTCGGCGCGCCCGCTGCATGCCATCGAAGGCTACCGCGCGATGTTCGACGCGGTTCCGCCGGACGACTCCACCACCCAGATCGACCTGCGCCTGTACCTGCGCCACGAGGGCCGCGCGCTCA
>CAZBDE010000148.1:0-7220 GCA_964490415.1 uncultured Pseudoxanthomonas sp.
GACAAGGCGATCGAGCTGTTCCTGCACATCGCCGAGCTGGACAAGGAAACCTTCGAGACCCAGGTCGCGCTGGGCCACCTGTTCCGCCGCCGCGGTGAGGTCGACCGCGCCATCCGCCTGCACCAGGGCCTGGTCCAGCGCAACGACCTCAGCGACCCGCAGCGCGTCCAGGCCCTGCTCGCGCTGGGCGAGGACTACATGAAGTCCGGCCTGCTCGATCGCGCCGAGACGGTGTTCAGCGACCTGGCCAGGATCGACGAGCGTGCACCCCAGGCGCTGCGTCACCTGATCGGCATCTACCAGGCCGAACGCGACTGGGAGCGGGCGATCGACAACGCCGCCCGCTACGAAGAGGTCACCGGCGAGCCGATGGGCAAGCTGGTCTCGCAGTTCGAGTGCGAACTGGCCGAACGCCACCGTGCCAACGGCGACCGCGACGGTGCCCGCGCCGCGATCGCGCGCGCCTACCAGGCCGACGCGAGCAGCGTGCGCGCCGGCATCCTGGAGGGTCGGATCGAGGCGGACGCGGGCAACCCGGAGGCCGCGATCCGCGCCTACGAGCGCGCTGCCCGGCATGATCCGGACTACCTGCCCGAGTTCCTGCCCAGCCTGCTGGCCTGCTACGGCGAAGCCGGCGACAACGCCGGCGCGCGCGCCTTCCTCGCCGAGATGAGCGAGCACTACCGCGGCATCGCTCCGGTCCTGGCGCTGACCCGCCTGATCGAAGGACAGGAGGGCGCCAAGGCGGCGCGCGATTACCTCGGCCGCCAGCTCAAGGACCGTCCTTCGGTCCGCGGCGAGGCCGCGCTGATCGACCTGACCCTGGCGGTCGGTGCCGACAGCACCGCGACCCTGCACGACCTCAAGCACATCACCGACCAGCTGCTGGTGCGCAACCCCAGCTACCGCTGCACCCGCTGCGGCTTCGGCGCGCGCACCCACCACTGGCAGTGTCCCAGCTGCAAGGAGTGGGGCACGGTCAAGCCCCTGCTGAACTACGCGGTGGTCTGATGGTGCTGGCGGCATGGCTGGCGCTCCACGCCGGGGTCTCCGCACTGGCGACCGGGTGCGCGCTGGCCTACGCCCGCCGCCGCAACCTGGTCGACCAGCCCGGGGAACGCCGCAGCCACAAGGTGCCGACGCCACGCGGAGGCGGGATCGGCATCACGGTGGCGCTGCTGGCCGGCTGCCTGGCCCTGCTGGCGGGTGGTGTCGCTCCGGCGCTGCCGGTGCTCGGATTCGCGACCGGCCTGCTGCTGGTGGCCGGGATCGGTTGGATCGACGACCACCGGCCACTGTCGCCCGGCCTGCGCCTGGGCGTGCAATGCCTGGCCGGTGCGGTGCTGGCCTGGGCTCTGTTCGGCGTGGACGGGCGCTGGGGCTGGGCGCTGCTCGCCGCCGGGCTGGTGCCGGTGCTGGTCAATGTCTGGAACTTCATGGACGGCATCGACGGGCTCGCCACCAGCCAGGCCATCCTGGCCGCGGTGGGTGTGGCCGTACTCGCGCCCGGGCTGGTGGTGCCGGCGCTGGTACTGGCGGCGGCCTGCGCGGCGTTCCTGCCGTTCAATTTCCCCCACGCCCGGATCTTTCTCGGCGATGTCGGCAGCGGCACGCTGGGCTATGCGCTGGCCGCGCTGGTGGCGTTGGCTGCAGATGACATCGGTAGACAGCATGCCGTCCTGCTGCTGCTCCCCCTGTCCGCCTTCCTCGTTGACGCGTCGTTGACACTTGCATCACGCATGCTTGCCGGCGAGCGCTGGTGGCAGCCGCACACCTCGCATCTTTACCAGCAGTGGGTAAAAGCGGACAGAAGTCACGCCTTCGTGACATCCGTCTATGCGGCGTTCAGCTTTGTCGCCGCTATTCTTGCGTCGTTTCTGGGAAGACTCACGCCGTTGCTCGTCGGGGGGGGCACGGCGGTGTGGTTCGCGCTTGCGGCACTGGCCTGGTTCGCAACGCACCCGAGACAGGACCCAAGGAAAGGGAAAACAGAGGACGCATGAACCCCGGAACCAACCTGTCGGCTACGCTGGCGCGCGTCGCGGTCGTCGTCCACGACCTGGTGATGGTCTATGTCTGCTGGCAGCTGATCCACATACTCCGCTACGCCAGTCGCCACGAAGCCTATCCATGGGCCGACTTCACGCCGGCCGTGGCTCTGGTGCTGGTGGCGCAGGGCCTGGTGTTCTGGCGGGTCGGGCTGTACCGCGGCCTGTGGCGCTTCGCCAGCGTCCCGGACCTCTGGAACATCCTCAAGGCCGGCGTGCTGGGCCTGCTGGCCATCGTCCTCGGGCTGGCGGTCTACAACCGCCTCGAATCGGTGCCGCGTACCGTCCTGCTCGTCTATCCGGTGGCCCTGACCGTGCTGCTGGGCATGCCACGCCTGCTGTACCGGGTCTGGAAGGACCACCACGTAGGCGAGCGCAGCCTGGTGGCGCGCCGGGTGCTGATCCTGGGCGCGGGTCGTGCCGGCGAGGCGCTGGTCCGCGACCTGGCCCGCTCGGGTACCTACGAGCCGGTCGGCTTCCTGGACGATTCGCCACGGCTGCGCGGTTCGCGCCTGCATGGCCTGCCGGTGCTGGGCCGACTGCAGGATGCGCCCTCGGTGGCCAAGGAAACCGCCGCCGGCATGCTGGTCATCGCCATGCCGACGCTGGATGCTGCCGGCATGCAACGGGTGATGGGCATCTGCGAACGCACCGGGCTGCCGTTCCGTACCGTGCCGCGGCTGACCGACGTGCTCGACGGACAGGCGCTGCCGGGCGAACTGAAGGAAGTGGCGATCGAGGACCTGCTCGGACGCAAGCCGGTGACGCCGGACTGGAAGCTGATCCGCGGCTGGCTCAGCGGCCGCACGGTGATGGTCACCGGCGCCGGCGGCTCGATCGGCTCGGAACTGTGCCGCCAGTGCGCGCGCCATGGCGCGCGGCGGATCGTGCTGCTGGAACTGGACGAGTTGGCCCTGATCACGATCCACGGCGACCTGATGCGCGCCTTCCCCGACCTGGAGATCGAGGCGGTGCTGGGCGATTGCGGCGATCCGGCGGTGACCGCGCACGCCCTGCGCCTGGGCCAGCCGGATGCGGTGTTCCACGCGGCTGCGTACAAGCAGGTGCCGCTGCTGGAGAAGCAGCTGCGCGAGGCGGTGCGCAACAACGTGCTGGCTACCGAAACGGTCGCCCGGCTGTGCCGCGAAAACGGGGTGGGGACCTTCGTCTTCATCTCCACCGACAAGGCGGTCGATCCGGCCAACGTGCTGGGCGCGACCAAGCGTTTCGCCGAGATGATCGCCCAGGCCATGGACGCGCGCAGCAGCGGCACGCGCTACGTCACCGTGCGTTTCGGCAACGTGCTCGATTCGGCCGGCAGCGTGGTGCCGCTGTTCCGCGAGCAGATCCGCAAGGGCGGGCCCGTCACGGTCACCGACCCGGAAGTGACCCGCTACTTCATGACCATCCCCGAAGCCTGCCAGCTGATCGTGCAGGCGGCCGCCTCCGGTTCGCACGCGGCGACCTACACCCTGGACATGGGCGAGCCGGTGCCGATCCGCCTGCTGGCCGAACAGATGATCCGCCTCACCGGCAAGCAGCCCGGCCGCGACATCGCCATCGTCTACACCGGCCTGCGCCCGGGCGAGAAGCTGCACGAGACGCTGTTCTACACGGACGAACAGTACCGTCCCACCACCCATTCGAAGATCCTCGAGGCCGGCGCCCGCCAGTCTTCGCCCGAACAGGTGCGCAGCGGAGTGGAGCGGATGCGTGACGCCGTGGCGCGCTATGATGAAGCGGGACTTCGCCAGATCCTGCGCGAAGTGATCCCCGAATTCATCCAGGCGGAGCAGGTGGCGCCCCTTACCGGCGCGACCGTGGTTCCGTTCCCCGCGCGCGAGGCACGGTCGACCCGATGACGTCAGGAAGGATCCGCAAGGCCGTATTTCCCGTGGCGGGACTGGGTACCCGTTTCCTCCCCGCGACCAAGACCGTTCCCAAGGAGATGCTGCCGATCATCGACCGGCCGCTGATCCAGTACGCCGTGGACGAGGCGGTCGAGGCCGGCTGCGACACCCTGGTGTTCGTCACCAACCGCTACAAGCACGCAGTCGCCGACTACTTCGACAAGGCCTACGAGCTGGAGCAGAAGCTCGAACGGGCCGGCAAGACCGAGCAGCTGGAACTGGTCCGGAACGTGCTGCCGGAAGGCGTGCGCGCGGTGTTCGTGACCCAGGCCGAGGCGCTGGGGCTGGGCCATGCGGTGCTGTGCGCAAAGGAGATCATCGGCAACGAACCGTTCGCGGTGCTGCTGCCGGACGACCTGATCTGGAACCGCGGCCCGGGCGCGTTGAAGCAGATGGCCGACGCGGCCGAGGCCTCCTCCGCCAGCGTGATCGCGGTGGAGGACGTGCCGCCGGAGAACACCGGCAGCTACGGCATCGTCGCCACCGACGCGTTCGACGGCCGCCAGGGCCGGATCCGGCGCATCGTCGAGAAGCCCGAGCCGGCCGATGCGCCGAGCAGCCTGGCCGTGGTCGGCCGCTACGTCTTGAGCCCGCGCATCTTCGGCCTGCTCGAAGCGACCAGGCCCGGTGCGGGCGGGGAGATCCAGCTGACCGACGCGATCGCCGCGCTGCTGGCCGAGGCGCCGGTGAACGCCTACCGCTTCCAGGGGACGCGCTTCGATTGTGGCACCCACATCGGCCTGATCGAGGCCACGATCCGCTACGCGCTCGACCACGAGAAGCTCAGCGACCCGGCGCGGGAGATGATGCAGCGCGCCTTGGGCGAGCTGGGCGTCCGCGACCGCGATTGAGCGACCGGGCCCGGCGAAAGGCGGCGGCTTTCCCATCGCCATCCCGGAAAAAGAGACGGCGCCGCGAGGCGCCGTTTGCTTTTGCGTACCGGGAATCGCGGGGCCGTCAGAGCGCCTCGAAGATTCCCGCCGCGCCCATGCCGGTACCAATACACATGGTCACCATGCCGTACTTCTGCTGGCGGCGGCGCAGGCCGTGGACCAGGGTGGCGGTGCGGATCGCGCCGGTGGCGCCCAGCGGATGGCCCAGGGCGATGGCGCCGCCGAGCGGATTGACCTTGGACGGGTCGAGTTCGCTGGTGCGGATCACCGCCAGCGCCTGCGCGGCGAAGGCTTCGTTGAGCTCGATCCAGTCCAGCTGGTCCCTGGAAAGGCCTGCCTGCCTGAGCGCCTTCGGGATCGCCGCGATCGGGCCAATGCCCATCACCTCCGGGCGCACGCCGGCGACGGAGAAGCTGACGAAGCGGGCGAGGGGAGTGAGGCCGTAGTCCTTGACCGCCTGCCCGGAGGCCAGCAGCACCGCACCGGCGCCATCGCTCATCTGCGAGGAGTTGCCGGCGGTGACGCTGCCGCCGAACTGGCCGTTGCGGAACACCGGCCGCAGCTTGCCCAGGCCCTCCAGCGAGGTGTCCGGACGCGGGCCTTCGTCGGTGTCGACCCGCTTCCTGCGCAGCTGGATCGTGTTGCCGGCCAGGTCCGGTACGTGCGACAGCACCTCATAGGGACTGATCTCGCTGCTGAATTCGCCGGCGGCGATTGCGGCCAGCGCCTTCTGGTGCGAGGCCAGCGCGAAGGCGTCCTGCTCGGCGCGGGAAACCTTCCATTCCTCGGCGACCTTCTCGGCGGTGATGCCCATGCCGTAGGCGATGGCGACGTGGTCGTCCCGGAACACCGACGGCGAGAGCGCGACCTTGTTGCCCATCATCGGCACCATCGACATCGACTCGGTGCCGCCGGCCAGCATCAGGTCGGCGTTGCCCAGGCGGATCTGGTCGGCGGCCAGGGCCACGGCCTGCAGGCCGGAGGAGCAGAAGCGGTTCACGGTCTGCGCGGCCACCGTGTCCGGCAGGCCGGCCAGCAGCACGCCGATGCGGGCCACGTTCATGCCCTGCTCGCCCTCGGGCATGGCGCAGCCGATGATCGCGTCGTCGATGCGGTTGACGTCGATGCCCGGCGCCTGCGCGACCACGGCCTTCAGCACGTGGGCGAGCATGTCGTCGGGACGGGTGTTGCGGAACACGCCCTTCGGGGCCTTGCCGACCGGGGTGCGGGTGGCGGCGACGATGTAGGCGTCCTGTACTTGCTTGCTCATTAGGGATCTCCGGAATCTGTAGTCGGTACTGCTCGGAGCCCGCGCGCCGGCGGCGTGCGGCGGCATGGATCCGGATCAGTTCCTCAGCGGCTTGCCCGTCTTGAGCATGTGGCCGATGCGCGCCTGGGTCTTTTCCTGCTGCGCCAGCTCGACGAAGTGGCTGCGCTCGAGCCCGAGCAGCCACTCCTCGTCGACCAGCGCGCCGCGGTCGATCCCGCCGCCGCACAGCACGGTGGCGATGCGGGTCGCGATCTCGTCGTCGTACGGGCTGATGAAATGGCCTTCGAGCATGTTCACCAGCAGCATGCGGAAGGTGGCGATGCCGACGTCGCCGGCGGCCTGCACGCGGCGGGCCGGCAGCGGCGGATGGTAGCCGGCCTCGGCCAGCGCGCGCGCCTCGGCCTTGGCCACGTGCAGCAGTTCGAAGGCGTTGAACACGATCGTGTCGTCCGCGCGCAGCAGGCCAAGCTCCCGGGCTTCGATCGCCGAGGCCGAGACCTTGGCCATGGCCACCGTCTCGAAGGTCTTCTTCAGCTCGGCGAACACGTCGCCGCCCGGGCCGGCCGCGCGCGAGGCGCGCACCGCCAGCTCCTTCAGGCCGCCGCCGGCCGGGAGCAGGCCCACGCCGGCTTCCACCAGGCCGATGTAGCTCTCCAGGTGGGCCACGGTGCGGGCGCTGTGCATCTGGAACTCGCAGCCGCCGCCCAGGGCCAGGCCGCGTACCGCCGAGACCACCGGCACCAGCGCGTACTTGATCCGCTGGCTGGTGCGCTGGAAGTTCGCGACCATCGCCTCGAATTCGGCGATCCTGCCGGCCTGCAGCGCGCCCAGCGCGCCGGCCAGGTCGGCGCCGGCGGAGAACGGCTCCTTCTGCTGCCAGATCACCAGGCCCTGGAAGTCGCGCTCGGCGATGCCGACCGCTTTCTGCAGGCCATCAAGCACCTGGTCGGAGACGGTGTTCATCTTGGTCTTGAAACCGACCACGGCGATGCCGTCGCCGTCGTGCCACATGCGCACGCCGTCGTTCTCGAACACGGTCTCGCCCGGGCTGAAGGTTTCGCCCAGCAGCGGATCGGGGAAGCGCTGGCGCTGGTACACC
>CAZBDE010000149.1:0-7170 GCA_964490415.1 uncultured Pseudoxanthomonas sp.
AGGTGCAGGAGAAGATGACCGCGCAGATCGCCCAGTGCATCCAGGACGTGCTGCACCCGCTGGGCGTGGGCGTGGTCGTGGAGGGCGTGCACGAGTGCATGACCACCCGCGGCATCCACAAGCGCGGGGTGAGCATGGTCACTTCGAAGATGCTCGGCAACTTCCGCGAGGACGCGCGCACCCGCGCCGAGTTCCTGCGTTTCATCGAAGCCGGGCGGCGCTGACCGGCGCCTGCCCCCGATGCCGTTGTAGGAGCCCCCTTCAGGGGCGACCCGAGTCGATCGAACGCAGCCGCATTCAAGGCGACGGCTCCGGAGGTTGCGCGTTGACTGCGGTGTCTTCCAACGGGATCGCGTCGCCCCTGAAGGGAGCTCCTACAATGGCGGCGGAATCGCCACGGATGCCGCCCATGCGCCCCCTCGCATCGACCCTCCGGATCGCCGCGCTGCCCGTGCTGTTCGCGGCCGCCTTCGCGGTGCCTGCGCAAACGCCCGACGCCGCGTTCCATCGTTGCCTGGCCGCGATGCAGCCCCAGGCCGCCGCGCGCGGGATCGATGCGGCCGCGTTCGCACGCCTGACCGATGGCCTGCGGCCCGATCCCACGGTACTGCCGCTGCTGGACGCGCAGCCGGAATTCACCACGCCGATCTGGGACTACCTGGCCGGGCTGGTCGACGAGCAGCGCGTGGCCGACGGCCGCGCGCTGCTGGCCACCCACCGGGACCTGCTCGCGCGCCTGGCGGCCGGATACGGGATCGATGCGGAAACGCTGGTCGCGGTCTGGGGCGTGGAGAGCGACTACGGCCGCATCACCGGCAAGCGCCCGCTGCGCGTGTCGCTGGCCACCCTGGCCTGCGAAGGCCGCCGCCAGGCATTCTTCCGCGGCGAGTTCCTCGCCCTGCTCGCACTGCTGCACTCCGGCGACCTCACCGATCCGGACCTCACCGGCTCCTGGGCCGGCGCCTTCGGCCAGACCCAGTTCATTCCCTCGACCTATGCGCGCATCGCGGTGGATGGCGACGGCGACGGCCGCCGCGACCTGGTCGGCAGCATCCCCGATGCGCTGGCCTCCACCGCCAACTACCTGAAGCGGGCAGGCTGGCGCACGGGCGAGCCGTGGGGCTACGAAGTGAAACTGCCGGCCGGCTTCGATGCCGCGCTGGCCGGGCGCACCGCGCGGCGGCCGCTGTCGGACTGGGTGGCGCGCGGCGTCGTCCGTGCCGACGGCGGCGTGATCGCGGCATCGGATGCGCGCAGTGCGCTGCTGCTGCCCGCCGGACGCGAGGGGCCTGCATTCCTGGTGTTCCGCAACTACGACGCGATCTACTCCTACAACGCCGCCGAAAGCTACGCGCTGGCCATCGCCACCCTGGCCGACCGGCTGCGCGGCGGCAGTGGCCTGGTCGCGCCCTGGCCCACGGAGGATCCGGGCCTGTCGCGCGCGCAGCGGCGCGAACTGCAGGCCCTGCTGCTCGCCCGCGGCCACGACATCGGCGCCGCCGACGGCATGGTCGGCGCCGCCACGCGCAAGGCGATCGCCGCCGAACAGCAGCGCCTGGGACAGCAACCCGTCGACGGCCGCGCCGGTCGCCGCATCCTCGACGCCTTGCGCGGCACCGGCCAGGCGACCGTCGCGCCGTTGCCGCCGGCCACCGCGTTCCGGCTTCCCGCCGGCTATCCTGCGCTGCTGCAATCCCCGTCCCCGACCACCGCGAAGACAGTGAAGAAGATGCACGACGTTCCCGGCCTCCGCGTGGGCAGATTCCAGGGCCTGGACGCACTGCTGGTCGACACTCCGCTGGGCAGGGCGGCGGTATCGCTGTTCGGCGGACAGGTGGTGTCGTGGACGCCGGCCGGGCAGGAAGACGTGTTCTGGCTCTCGCCGCTGCGCGCCGACCTGCCCACGCCGATCCGCGGCGGCGCGCCGGTGTGCTGGCCGTACTTCAGCCGCCAGGGACAGAGCAACGAGGTGCCCGCGCACGGCTTCGTCCGTACCGTGCCGTGGCAACTGGTCGAGGCCGGGTACGAAGCCGACGGCACCCTGGTGCTGGAACTGGAGCCGCCGCCACTGCAGGACCTGGCCCTGCGCCTGCGCATGCAGCTGCGCATCGGGCGCACGCTCGAGCAGCGGCTGGCCACCACCAACACCAGCGGCGAAGCCGTGCGCTTCACCGAGGCGCTGCACAACTACTTCCATGTTTCCGACGTCGAAGGCGTGCGCATCGAAGGCCTCGATGGCCTGGCGTTCCTCGACAAGAACGACGGCGGCAACCGGCACGTGCAGCAGGGCGACTGGACCCTGCACGACCCGCGCGACCCCGGCCGCGCCGATCGCCTGTTCCCCGGCGCCGGCGGCCGTTACCGCCTCGTCGATCCAGGGCTGGCGCGCAGCATCGGCCTGGAGGTGCAGGACGGCCGCACCGCCATCGTCTGGAACCCGGGCGAAGCGGGCGCCACGCGCATGGCCGACGTCGGCGCGCACTGGCGCCGGTTCGTCTGCCTGGAGGCCGGCAACGCCGGCCCCGACGTGGTCGAGCTGCCCCCCGGCGCCACCCACACCCTCGTCCAGGAAATCACCGTCGCTCCCTTGTAGGAGCGCCCTTCAGGGGCGACCCGAGGCGGCTGGAAGGAATCGCATTCCACGCACAGCCTCCGGAGCGGTCGCCTTGAACGCGGACATGTCCAGCGGCCTCGGGTCGCCCCTGAAGGGTGCTCCTACAAAAGGCGGGGGCGCCAGCGGATACACTGCGCGGCTTCCGACCGGGCCCGTGCCTCCTGAATGGACTCCTCCCCACAGAAATCCACCGGCGCGCGCCGCGCGGCGCTGGCCTTCATCTTCGTCACCGTGCTGATCGACGTGCTGGCCTTCGGCGTGATCATCCCGGTGCTGCCGCACCTGGTGGAGGAATTCACCGGCGGCGACCTGGCCAGCGCGGCGCGCTGGGTCGGCGTGTTCGGCATGGTCTTCGCCGCGGTGCAGTTCGTGTCCACGCCGGTGCAGGGCGCGCTGTCGGACCGCTACGGGCGGCGGCCGGTGATCCTGCTCTCCTGCCTGGGGCTGGGCCTGGACTTCATCTTCATGGCCCTGGCCGGTTCGATGGCGATGCTGTTCATCGGCCGGATCATCTCCGGCATCGCGTCGGCCAGCTTCACCACCGCCAACGCCTACATCGCCGACGTCACCGCGCCGGAGAAGCGGGCCAGGAGCTTCGGCATGATCGGCGCCGCGTTCGGGCTGGGCTTCGTGCTCGGTCCGCTGATCGGTGGCTGGCTGGGCGGGATCGACCTGCGCCTGCCGTTCTGGTTCGCCGCCGGGCTGGCGCTGCTGAACTTCCTCTACGGCTGGTTCGTGCTGCCCGAATCGCTGCCGCCGGAGCGGCGCTCGCAGCGCTTCGACATCTCCCATGCCAATCCGTTCGGCGCGCTGGCCCTGCTGCGCAGCTATCCGCAGGTGTTCGGGCTGGCCGCGGTGGTGGTCCTGGCCAACCTGGCGCACTACGTGTACCCGAGCGTGTTCGTGCTGTTCGCCGACTACCGTTTCGGCTGGGGCCCGCGCGAGGTGAGCTGGGTACTGGCGCTGGTCGGGGTGATGAGCATCGTGGTCAACGCCGGCCTGGTCGGGCGCACGGTCAAGGCGCTGGGCGAGCGGCGAACGCTGCTGCTGGGGCTGGCCTGCGGCGTGGCCGGCTTCGTCATCTATGGCCTGGCCGACAGCGGCTGGATCTTCCTGCTCGGCCTGCCGGTGAGCGCGTTGTGGGCGCTGGCCGCGCCGGCCACCCAGGCGCTGATCACCCGCCAGGTCGGGCCCGAAGTGCAGGGCCGCATCCAGGGCGCGCTGATGAGCCTGACCAGCATGGCCGGGATCATCGGCCCGCTGCTGTTCGCCAACGTGTTCGCACTGTTCGTCGGCGCCAATGCACCGGCGGACCTGCCGGGTGCGCCGTGGTTCGTCGCCGCGTTCGCGCTGGCCTGCGCGTGGATGGTGGGCTGGCGCTACGCGCGCCCCACGCCGATGGCGCGGTTGTAGGAGTGGACATGGCCGCGACCCCGACACCATCGGAACCACGAATGCGTCGCCTGTGCCGATGGCGTCGGGGTCGCGGCCATGTCCGCTCCTACAAGGGCGAGGCGCGGTGGGGTCGGGTCCTGCCCGATCCCACCTGCAGCCGGGTTTCGCCCAGCGGCGCACCCATCGCTCCCCAGCGCCGCTCCACCACCATGCCGCCGCCGGCGTGGTCCAGCGCGACCACGGTGCTCGCGCGCGTCCCGTAGTCTTTCCCGCGGATGAACGCGGACGACAGCCAGCGTTCGCGCTCCAGTCCGATGCCGGTGTCCGGCAGCCGCGCATCCGGCCAGCGCGTCTCGTCGGCGAGCGCGGCGAACAGCGGTGCGAAGTCGGCGTCGCCCCCGGCATCGATCCAGCCACGCAGGGCGTCGCCGAGCGCGACCGCCTTCGGCCACGGCGTATCGAGCTGCGCGTTGGACAGCACGTGCACGCCGGCCTCCGGCAGGGCCATGCGCGCCTGCGGCAGGTTGCCCGTCCAGGCGCACATCCGTGCATCGACCAGCAGCAGGTTGAACGGCCGGTAGGCCGGGGCGGTGGCCTGCAGTGCCTGCGCGCGCGCCTGCGCACCGTCGTCGCCGCGCAGGTAGTCGCTGGCGAGCAGTCCGCGCGACAGGCCGTCCTGCGGATGGCGGACGTCGCGCACGTTGGTCACCAGCGCGCAGCGGCCGCGGGCATCCACGCCCAGCCAGGTGCCTCCCGCTTCCAGGTCGCGGCCGGCGACGATCCCGGAGCCATCGTCCCAGGCGGCCAGCGGCGCGGTCGGGCGCGCATGGAATTCGTCGCGGTTGCCGGCCAGCAGCAGGCGCCAGCGCGGATGCGCGTTCCAGGCGAAGGCGACCACGCACATGTCCGGGTTCCGCGGCCGCGATCAGGCCGCGCGCCGCTGCGCGCGGAGGCGGGCGGCGGCGACCCAGCGCGCGGCCACCGCCGGCGAGGTGATGCACACCGCCTCGTCGGTGACCGTGGTCACCGCGCGCTCGAGCAGCTGGATGTCGGCCTCGTGCTGGCGCGCCACGTGCGGGTCCTCGAAGAACACCGCGCGCTGGCATTGCCGCTCCAGCACCAGGTCGGCGATCTGCGCATCGCCGCCCATCGGGCCGCTGAGGAAGCGGTGCACCCACGGCGTGTCCTGCGGCCAGCCGCGGCTCCAGGCCATCTCGTTCAGGCGCTGGCCGGTGGTGCCGGTGGCCACGCGCCGGGCGAAGCGCGAGAGCAGGTCGTAGTGCTCCGCGGCGAAGGCGAGCATCTGCGGCTTCATCGCGTCGTGCGCGATCAGGGCCAGGGTCTGCGATTCGAACGCATGCAGCCGGTCGGCGCCCGGGTCCGGCGCCAGCCCGGCGTGGATCCGTTCGCTTTCGATCCAGTCGCGCGCACTGGCCACGGTGGAGATGAAGGGTTTGCCATGGATCACGCACTGGCGCTTGAGCGCGACCGCCTCGGGGAAGATCGAGGACGGATCGACCGGGTCGATCAGGTAGATCGCCCCGTCCAGGGTGCGCGCGTCGCCCTCCATGCCCACGACTTCGGCGACAAGCTTCATCAGCCCGCCTTCGCGGCCGTAGGCATAGCGCTTCAGGCCCGCGTAGCCATCGAGCATGCCGGCCGCGGCGATCGCGTCGTGGGTGCGCCCCACCGCATGCAGCTGCAGCCCCAGCTCGCGGATGCCCTGGCCGCAGGCGCGCAGCCAGCGGAGCAGCGCGGCGTCCGCGGTGGCGTGGTGCAGGCGGTTGGCGGCAAGGCCCAGGCGCATCGTTCGGCTCGTCAGCGCACCATCACCCCGGACCGCCGCAGGTTCCGCGTCCGCGCCTGGGCCAGGAAGCTGATCGTGGCCAGCACCGCGAACACCACCAGCGTCTGCGCGTTGACCGGCATCATCCCGTTCGAGGCCTGCGCGCCGAAGATCAGCGCCATCCCGGTCACGGCGAAGTAGGCGCCGGCGATCGCCGAGGACAGGATGGTCAGCCAGGTGCCGAGGTAGCGTCCGCCGAACGCGCCCAGGCCGGCGCCGCCCAGCGCGAGCACGGTCAGCAGCCAGCTGCTGCCGATCCCGACCAGCGAGGTGAAGAACAGCGCCAGCACCAGGCCCAGGATCGCGCCGGCCGCATAGATGGCGATGCCGACGAACGAATACAGGGCCCCGCCCAGCGCCGCGCCGAGCACCACCGCGATCAGGGTCTGGGCACCCGGGCCCGGGCCGCCGTCCAACTGGCCGAGCAGGGACGAGACGATGCCGAAGCCGATGTAGAAGCCGGCGAAGGCCAGCACTACCCGGAACATCGAAGCGCCGTAGACGATCATCACCGTGCCGCAGGCGAGGGCGATGAGGCCCCAGAGGAACGCATGGTCCATCGTACGACTCCTGCCAGTTGGGAGGTGCGGCCGAGCGTAGCAGCAAATCCCGCTGGCAAGTCATGGGCCCCGGGGCACCGTTCCGCCGGCGACCACGGCCCGCCCCCGCACCCTTCCCGGCCTTGCGTTACATCAACCCGGGCGTAACGGGCCGGGTGTACCGTGGAATCCCCCTTCAGGAGGAACGGCCATGGACAAGACGATGAAGGCTGCGGTGGTGCGCGCGTTCGGCCAGCCGCTGGCGATCGAGGAAGTACCCGTGCCGCGCCCCGGTCCCGGCGACGTGCTGGTGAAGATCGAGGCCTGCGGCGTCTGCCACACCGACCTGCACGCGGCCGAAGGCGACTGGCCGGTCAAGCCCAACCCGCCCTTCATCCCCGGCCACGAAGGCGTGGGCCACGTGGTCGCGGTCGGCGCCGGTGTCGGCCACGTCAAGGAAGGCGACCGCGTCGGCGTCCCCTGGCTGTACTCGGCCTGCGGCTATTGCGAGCACTGCCTGGGCGGCTGGGAAACGCTGTGCGAGCAGCAGCAGAACACCGGCTATTCGGTCAACGGCGGCTTCGCCCAGTACGCACTGGCCAACGCGGGCTACGTGGGCCATCTGCCCAAGGGCATAGGTTTCGTGGAGATCGCCCCGGTGCTGTGCGCCGGGGTGACCGTCTACAAGGGCCTGAAGATGACCGACACCCGCCCTGGCGAGTGGGTGGTGATCTCCGGCATCGGCGGCCTGGGCCACATGGCGGTGCAGTACGCCA
>CAZBDE010000150.1:0-7064 GCA_964490415.1 uncultured Pseudoxanthomonas sp.
GGAAACCGGACCACAGGGTCAGCAATGCAGCCACCGCCAGCAACCATTCACCCAGGATGAATATCCACTCGCCCATCCAGATATCAGCGCGCACCACCTTGCCTGGAGTCGCGGCGTACAGCAGGCAACTGAGGGCCACCATCTGCGCCACCGTCTTGACCTTGCCGATGACCGCCACCTTCACCGTGGCGCGTTGCCCCAGTTCAGCCATCCATTCACGCAAAGCCGATACCGCTATCTCGCGACCCACGATCACTGCGGCCCAGACTGCCATCCACGGCGTCGGGTTGTCCTGCACGATCAGGAACAGCGCCACCGCCACCATCAACTTGTCCGCCACCGGATCCAGGAACGCGCCGAAGGCCGAATACTGGTGGTAGCGGCGCGCAATCCAGCCATCCAGCCAGTCGGTCACCGCGGCCAGGATGAACACCGCCGCCGCAGCGAAATTGGTCCAGGGGTACGGCAGGTAGAACACCAGCACCAGCACCGGGATCAGCACGATCCGCAGCAGGGTCAGCCAGGTCGGGATGGTCAACTTCATCGAAAACGGTTCTATCCGGGCTCCGGCGGGGTGGCCAGCCCGTGCAGGGTAGCGTAGATGCGCGCGGCCAGTGCGGCGTTGATCCCCTCCACGCGCGCGATCTCCTCCTCGCCCGCGGCCTTCAGCCCGGCCAGGCCGCCGAAATGGCGCAGCAGCGCCGCGCGCCGGCGCGGGCCGATCCCGGGGATGTCCTCCAGGCGGCTGGTCGTGCGCGCCTTCTGCCGCTTGCCGCGGTGGCCGGTGATGGCGAAGCGGTGCGCCTCGTCGCGCACCTGCTGGATGAACTGCAGCGCCGGCGAGGCCGCGCCGGGGCGGAGTTCGCGACCGTCGGCCAGGACCAGGGTCTCGTCGCCGGCACGGCGCTGTCCGCCCTTGGACACGCCGACCAGCAACACGCCCTCCACGCCCAGGTCGGCCAGCGCCTCGCGCGCCTGGGCCAGCTGGCCGGCGCCCCCGTCGATCAGCAGCACGTCCGGCAGCACCGCGTTGCGCGACAGCACCGGCGCCGGCGCCGCCTCCGGCGCCTGCGCGGCCGCCTCGGCCTCCAGCGCGCGGCGGAAGCGACGCTCGATCGCCTGGCGCATCGCCGCGTAGTCGTCGCCCGGCTCGATCCCGGTGATGTTGTAGCGCCGGTACTGGTTGCGCACCGGCCCGGCCGGGTCGAACACCACGCACGAGGCCACCGTCGCCTCGCCCAGGGTGTGGCTGATGTCGAAGCACTCGATCCGCGCCGGCACCTCTTCGAGTCCAAGAAGTTCGCGCAGCGCCTGGCTGCGCGCCTGCTGCGCTCCGCGGCTGGCGAGCTCGGTGGCCAGGGCCAGCTGCGCATTGCGCCGGGCCAGGTCCAGGTAGCCGGCGCGCTCGCCGCGCACGCTGGATTTCAGCGCCACCTTGCGCCCGGCCGCCTCGGCCAGCGCCAGTTCGATCAGTTCGGCGTCGGGGATGGCGCGGTCGAGCACGATCTCCGCCGGCGGCGGCTGCTCGGCGTAGTACTGCGACACGAACGCGGCCAGCACCTCCTCGGCGCTGTCCTCGCCATTGGTGCGCGGGTAGAACGCGCGCGTGCCGAGGTTGCGGCCGTCGCGGAAGGCCAGCAGCAGCACGCAGGCGGCGCTGCCCTGCATCGCGCAGGCCAGCACGTCCAGGTTGGCGGCGTGGCCGTCCACGTACTGCCGCGCCTGCAGGCCGCGCAGGGTCGCCAGCAGGTCGCGCAGGCGCGCGGCCTGCTCGAATTCGAGCCGCCCGCTGGCCGCTTCCATCGCCGCGGCCAGCTCCTCGCCCAGTTCGTCGCTGCGGCCCTCCAGGAACAGCGAGGCGCGGTGCACCGACTCGGCGTAGTCGTCCGCCTCCACCAGGGCCACGCACGGCGCGCTGCAACGTCCGATCTGGTACTGCAGGCACGGCCGGCTGCGGTTGCGGAACACGCTGTCCTCGCAACTGCGCAGGCGGAACAGCTTGTGCATCAGGTCCATCGTCTCGCGCACCGCGCCGGCGCTGGCGTACGGGCCGAAGTAACGGCCCGGCACCGCGCGCGGGCCGCGGTGGAAGGCGAGCCGCGGCCACGCCTCGCGGGTGAGCAGCACGTACGGGTAGCTCTTGTCGTCGCGCAGGGCCACGTTGTAGCGCGGCGCCAGCGACTTGATCAGCTGGTTCTCCAGCAGCAGCGCCTCGGCCTCGGTGCGGGTGACCGTGACCTCCATGCGCGCGATCTGCGCGACCATGGCGTGGATGCGCGCGGTCTTCGGCGTGTTGGCGAAGTAGCTGGCCACGCGCCGCTTCAGCGCGCCGGCCTTGCCCACGTACAGCAGGCTGCCATCGGCGGCATACATCCGGTACACGCCCGGCGCGGTGCTCAGTTGCGCGACGAAGGCCTTGCCGTCGAACTCCGCCGGTACCGCGGGCTCGTTCATTCGCTGATCGACACGTCGTCCAGGCCGCCGGTGGCGATGTCGTAGCGCAGCACGCCGTGGGCGTCGGTCTCGGTGATCCACACCGCGCCGCCGGCGATGGCCAGGCCGGTGGGGCCGTGCAGGCGCCGCGGCAGCTCCACCGTGCTCAATTCGCCGCCGCCCAGGCGCAGGGTGCGCAGCATGCCGTTGCCGCTGTCGGCGATCCACAGCAACGGCGCGTCCGCACTCAGGGTGATGCCGAGCGGATGCTGCAGGCGCGCGCTCGAACGCGGGCCGTCGTCGTCGCCGTATTCCCACAGCCCCTGCCCGACCAGGGTCTGGACCAGGTCGGTGCGCAGCTGCAGCGAGCGCACCGCCGAACCGAGCGCGTCGCACACGTACAGCACCTGCTGCACCGCGGCCAGGCCGGCGGGCTGGGCGAAGGCGGCCATCATCGCGTTGCCGTCGCGCAGGTCCAGGCGCCCGGAACCGGCGCGCAGGTGCAGCTCGGCGCGGCCCAGGTCGCAGCTCCAGATGCGGTTGTCGCCGGCGCTGGCGATGTGCACCTGGTTGCCGGCCACGGCCAGCGCCAGCGGATGGTTGAGCGGGCTGCGCGCGTTCGGGTTCACCGGCCCCTCGACCGGGTCGCCGGCGCGGCCGTTGCCGCACAGGGTGTCGACCTGGCCGCCGCGCAGGTGCAGCCGGCGCAGGGCGTGGTTGCCGGTGTCGGCCACGTAGAGGTGTTCGCGCTCCACGGCCAGCCCCTGCGGGCGGTTGAACGCGGCCTGGTCGGCCGGGCCGTCCATGAAGTCCGCGGTGCCGAGCCCGAACTGGCGCAGCACGCGGCCGTGGTGGTTGCATTCGAGGATGCGGTGGTGGCCGCTGTCGGCGATGTACAGCCGGTCCGGCGTGGCGGCGATGCCGGTCGGGAAACGCAGCGGCAGGCGGGGTTCGGGCGAGGTTTCCGAGGACAGCAGGTCCTCGTCCAGCGGCCGCGGCAGGCCCTCGACCAGGGCGAACAGCGCCCGCTCCAGGTCGCCCGTCAGGCCGACGAAGCGTTCGCGCTCCTGGCCTTCGGCGTCGACCAGCACCAGCGTCGGCCAGGCCTCGATCCCGTAGCGCTGCCAGGCCGTCCAGTCGGCGTCCAGCAGCACCGGCGCGGCCACGCCCAACTGGCGCAGCAGCTTGAGCGAACGCTGCGGCACCCGTTCGCTGTCGAAGCGCGGCACCTGCACCACCAGCACCTGGATCCGGCCGGGGTTGCGCGCCTGCCACTGGGCCAGCTCGGCCAGCCGCTGCGCGCACCACACCGAGGCGGCATTGACGAAGGCCAGCACGACCGGGCGGCCGCGCAGTTCGTGGAGCGAGGCGGCCTGGGCATTGAGCCACGGCAGTTCGCGGGGCAGTTCCTGGAGGGTGGCCGCGTTCATGGGTCGATTATGCCGGACGCCGGCCCGCGGCACAGTCGGACCACGACCGCCTGTGCCGCTGTATCGACCAGTCGCCAGACGTGCTCGAAGCCGGCGGCATCGCCGTAGTAGGGATCGGGCACCTCCTCGCCCGGGCCGGTGCCGGCCCATTCCAGCAGCAACGCCACGCGGTCGCGGGCCGCGGCCGGGGCCAGGCGGCGCACGTCGCGCAGGTTGCCGGCGTCGGCGCACAGCAGCCAGTCGAAATCGTCGAAATCGCTCGCGCGCAGCTGCCGCGCGCGCAGGCCGGCGATGTCCACGCCGTGGCCGCGGGCGCAGGCGATCGCGCGCCGGTCCGGCGCCGCGCCGGCGTGCCAGCCGCCGGTGCCGGCCGAATCCACGTCCACCGTGCCGGCCAATGGCGAGGCGCCGATGCGCGCGCGCAGCGCGCCTTCGGCCAGCGGCGAACGGCAGATGTTGCCCAGGCATACCACCAGCAGTCGCGTGCGGCCGGCCTCGCGCGCCAGCGTCATGCACTGCCCCCGCGCAGGCGCGCTTCGGCGCGGGCCAGGTCCTCGGGCGTGTCCACGCCGGGCGGAAACGGTTCGGGCGCCAGCGCCACGGCG
Source organism: uncultured Pseudoxanthomonas sp. (assembly GCA_964490415.1). Lineage (GTDB taxonomy): Bacteria > Pseudomonadota > Gammaproteobacteria > Xanthomonadales > Xanthomonadaceae > Pseudoxanthomonas. The sequence continues at coordinate 4,469 of CAZBDE010000150.1, forward strand.
ATGCGGTGGCCGGCCTCCAGCACGCGCAGCTGCTCCAGCGATTCGATCCGCTCCAGCGTGCCCGCCGGCATCCGCGCGAAGGTCTGCAGGAAACCGGCACGGTACGCATAGATGCCGATGTGGCGCAGCCAGTGGCCGCCATCCGGCAGGGTGCCGCGGTCGCGGGCGAAAGCGTCGCGCGGCCACGGCAGCGGTGCGCGGCTGAAGTACAGCGCATCGCCCGAAGCGGCGCGGACCAGCTTGACCGTGTTCGGGTCGAACAGGGCTTCCGCATCGGCCACCGGCTCGGCCAGGGTGGCCATCGGCGCGCCGCTGTCGACCAGCGCGCGCGCCACCCCGCGGATGCCGCTGGCCGGGGCGAAGGGTTCGTCGCCCTGCAGGTTGACCACCACGGTGTCGTCGTCCCAGCCGGCGATGGCCGCGCATTCGGCCAGGCGATCGGTGCCGGAGGCGTGGTCGGGCGAGGTCATGGCCACGCGTACGCCAGCGATGCCGGCCACCGCGTCCGCCACGCGCGCATCATCGGTTGCCAGCCACACCTCGCGCGCGCCGGCCAGCAGCGCGCGGCGCGCCACGTGCAGCACCAGCGGTTCGCCACCGAGCGGGCGCAGCGGCTTGCCCGGCAGGCGGCTGGCCGCATAGCGGGCCGGCACGGCGACCACGAAATCGATCTGCGGATCCATCGCATCCTCCGGGTGTGCCCGGCATTGTAGGAGCCGCCCCGGGTCGGCGACAGCCCGGCCCGACCCGGGGGCATGGCGATCGCTTCCGACCCTTGTAGGAGCCCCCTTCAGGGGCGACCCGGTCATCCTGCGAGGGTGCCGCGTTCAACGCGGATCCCGGGGCGGTGGCGTTGATCGCGGCTGCGTCCAGGCGCCGTCGGGTCGCCCCTGAAGGGGGCTCCTACAAGGACGTCTGGCGCGGGCGGCCCAGGCGCTCCAGCAGCGCGACCCGGAACGCGGCCGGCAGTTCGGCGTCCACCGGCACCATGAAGCAGCGCGTGTCGGCGAAGGCCGCGCACTTCACCGCGTCCTTCTCGGTCATCAGCACCGGCAGCTCGTTGCCGAACTGCAGGTCTTCGGCGGTGTAGGCGTGGTGGTCGGCGAAGGCATGCGGGACGACCCCTATCCCCAGCCCGCGCAGCGTCTCGAAGAAACGCTGCGGATTGCCGATCCCCGCCACCGCATGCACGCGAACGCCGCTGAAGGATTCCAGCGCGCGCACGCGGCCGCCGGCCATCGGCACCGCGCTGCGGGCCTGCAGCCGCATCGGCCACTCGCCGAAGCCGGTGGTGCCCTGCGCCGTGTCCTGGCCGAGGTTGACCACGCGGAAATCGCAGCAGCGTCCGCGTTCGACCGGCTCGCGCAGCGGCCCGGCCGGCAGCAGGCGGCCGTTGCCGTGCCGGCGGGTCCCGTCGACCACCTCGATCTCGATGTCGCGTGCCAGCCGGTAGTGCTGCAGGCCGTCGTCGCACACCACCACGTCGCACCCGGCCTCGACCAGCGCGCGCGCCGCGGCCGCACGGTCGCGGTCCACCCGCACCGGCACGGCCAGCCGCCGGGCGATCAGCACGGGTTCGTCGCCGCCTTCCTCCGGCAGGGTGTCGGCCGCCACCCAGCGCGGCGTGTCCGCGTCGCGGCGGCCGTAGCCGCGGCTGGCCACGCCAGGACGCCAGCCGGCCTCGACCAGTTGCTGGACCAGGGCAAGGGTCAGCGGCGTCTTGCCGGCGCCGCCGGCGGCCAGGTTGCCGACCACCACCACCGGCACGTCCACCTTGCGCCGCCGCAACACACCGCTGCGGTACAGCCGCCGGCGCAACGCCACGGCACCGCCATACAGCGGCGCGAGCAACCGCGCCCACAACGGCACCGGTGCATCGCCGAACCACCAGGGCGGGGTCTGCGGAGCGCTCCTGCTCATTCCATTCCTTCCTTTCCCCGGGTCCGCATCCGCCTCAGTCGCCACGCCGATCGCGGAACTGCGCGCTGTGCAGGTGCGAGTACAGGCCGCCGGCCGCCAGCAGTCCGGCATGGGTGCCGCACTCGACCAGGCGGCCCTGGTCCAGCACCAGCACCTGGTCGGCATGCTCGATGGTCGAGAGGCGGTGCGCGATCACCAGGGTGGTGCGGTCGGGCATCAGCTTCTGCAGCGCGTCCTGCACCAGCCGCTCGGATTCGTTGTCCAGCGCGGCGGTGGCCTCGTCCAGGATCAGCACCGGCGCGTCGCGCAGGATCGCGCGGGCGATCGCCAGGCGCTGGCGCTGGCCGCCGGACAGCAGCGCGCCGTTCTCGCCGATGTGCGTGTCCAGCCCGTGCGGCAGGCGCTCGATGAACTCCCAGGCGTTGGCCGCCTCGGCCGCGGCGCGGATCGCGGCCGGGTCGGCCGGCGCACCGTAGGCGATGTTGGCCGCCACCGTGTCGTCGAACAGCATCACCTTCTGCCCGACCAGGGCGATCTGCCGGCGCAGGTCGGCCAGGCGGTAGTCGTCCAGGTCCACGCCATCGAGGGTGATGCGCCCGCTGCTCGGTTCGTAGAAGCGCGGCACCAGCCGCACCAGGCTGGTCTTGCCGCTGCCGGAGCGGCCGACGATCGCGGT